>DATAHF010000146.1:0-2660 GCA_036263315.1 Burkholderiales bacterium | reverse complement strand
CTAGCACTTCACCTGTTGCCGGCAATAGTTCTCCAGCTCTTGCACCACGCAGGTGCCGCTCACGGGCTCGCGCGCCGCGTTGCCGTGCTCCATCGTCAGCTTGAACGCGTATTTCTCGAAGAACTGCTGGAAAAGCTCTCCCCCAAGGGTGCCCACGGCGTACAGCTCATCGCTGGCGGCATCGTGCTCGAGGAGGATCGCCGCGAGCGGCTGCGGCGCAGGTCCCGCGAGCACGCGCGCGCCCTGGGCCGGATCGTACTGGCTGTGCTCGGAGCAGCAGTGGATCACGGCGCCAAGCTTGTTGCCGGGCGTTTTCCGGGCGCGGTAGCTGATGAAGCTGATGTCGCGCGTTGGATAGGTGAGCTTGTGCGCGCAAATGGCCGAGTACGCGACGATGGAGCGGCTCGCGCCGACGCCACCGTCCCACTCGTAGGGCGCCTGCTCGGCGGTGCGCAGGCGCACGTGCGCGCCGACCGCCTTGCCGAGATTGAGCAGGAAGCAGGGCGTGCCGGCATACGGATAATGAAAGATGAGGTTCTGCTCGACCGGGATCGCCGCAGCGTGCAGCGCGATGCCCTTGGCGTCGACGAGCTTGGCTCTGCCGTAACGGTGCGGGCGCGCATCCGCGGCGAGGGTGAGCGAGGACGCAAGCGGCGCGCTGGCGGCGGAGGCGGCGCAGGCCATGACGAAATCACGTCGCTTCACCCGCGGTAGCATACTTCATGGCGCGCGAGCTCAGCGTTCAGTGCTGCATCGCCGGCGGCGGTCCGGCCGGAATGATGCTCGGCCTGCTCCTCGCGCGCGCCGGGTGCGACGTGGCCGTGCTGGAGAAGCACGCCGATTTCCTGCGCGATTTCCGCGGCGATACCATCCACCCCTCGACGCTCGAGGTCATGAGCGAGCTCGGCCTGCTGGAAGAGTTCCTGCGCCGGCCCCATGACCGGGTGGAGGAGCTGGCCGGGGACGTCGGCGGGGAGCGCGTCGTGCTCGCCGACTTCCGCCGCGTTCCCACGCGCTGCAAGTTCCTCGCCCTGATGCCCCAGTGGGATTTCCTCGACTTCCTTTCCGGCCACGCCCGCCGCCTGCCGGCGTTCCGCCAGGAAATGCAGGCCGAGGCGGAGGATCTGACCGTGGAGCAGGGCCGCGTCGTGGGCCTTCGCGCCCGAACGATGCAGGGCGAGCTCGCCGTGCGCGCGCAGCTCGTCGTCGCGGCAGACGGCCGGCATTCCACGCTGCGCGAGCGCGGGGGATTGGAGACCGAAGTCCTTGGCGCGCCGATGGACGTCCTGTGGATGCGCCTGCCGCGCGAACCGGGCGACCCCGACGAGACGTTCGGCCACCTGGAACCTGGCGCGATGTTCGTCATGCTGAATCGCCGGGAATACTGGCAATGCGCCTACGTCATCCCCAAAGGATCCTACGAAGAGCTAAGGGCGCGCGGGCTGGAGAAGTTCAGGGAGGACGTAGCCGCAATGTCGCCTTTCCTCGGGGACCGCGTGGGCGAGCTGCGCAGCTGGGACGACGTGAAGCTCCTTACCGTCGCGGTCGACCGACTGCGGCGCTGGTGGCGCCCCGGATTGCTCTGCATCGGCGACGCCGCGCACGCCATGTCGCCTATCGGCGGGGTGGGCATCAACCTCGCGATCCAGGACGCCGTCGCCGCGGCCAACATCCTGGCCGCGCCATTGCGTGCCGGCACGCTGCGCGATGCGGACCTCGCGGCCGTGCAGCGCAGGCGCGAATTCCCCACGCGCGTGACCCAGGCGCTGCAGATCGCGGTGCAGAATCGCGTCATCAGCCGGGTGCTCGCCAGGCGCGGCGGCCGGCTGCAGGTTCCACTTTTCATGCAGATGCTCCAGCGCTTCCCGGCATTGCGGACCATTCCCGCACGCCTGATCGGCGTGGGGGTGCGGCCCGAGCACGTGGGCGCGAAGCGCTAGCCCGCAGGCGGCTTCTTCGCCTGAGCCAAGTGCATGTTGGCCAGGACGGAGACGAGCGGGTGCACCCCCATCGCGGCGAGCGCGGGCAGATCCATCTTGATGAGGGCGTCGGCCTGCGCGCCGGTGAGCCCGGCCGCGCTCGCGAAGGCCGCGGAATCGGCTAGGTAGCGGGCGCGAGCCTGGGCGTCGTTGGCAATCGCGTGCAGCGCGTCCGTGAGCTGCACCAGCCTCGGGGCGATGGCGGGGTAGTGCGGCGCCGCCGTTTCCTGTGCCGGCGCCGACCACCAGCCAAGCGAGGCGTAGTTGTGGTGCCAGCTCGGATCCATCTGCACGATGTCGGGCTTGCGTTCGCCCAGCGCCCCCGCGGCGACTGCCCAGCAGCGCAGCTCGATGTTGCCCGAATCGTCGAGCGCCTTCTCGTCGTAGGCGAGGAGCGAGCGCAGGTTGCCTTTGCGCAGCGGCTCCAGGCAGCGCTCGTCCCAAGCGAGATCCGGCATCGAATAGCGCTCGGTCCCCGGGAAGTGGGACATGCCGCCGCTCGCGGTGAGCACGGCGCGCACGCCTAGGCGCTCGAGGGCCTGCGCGAGCGCCCGCCCGAACGCATAGCAGCGCTCCATGGGCGGCTGCGGAGGAAGATAGGCATTGACGAAGATCGGCAGGATCGGCGTTGCAACGCCCATGTGGGCGAGCGGGATGCCGAGCGCGTAGTCCACCTGTGCC
>DATAHF010000145.1:0-4557 GCA_036263315.1 Burkholderiales bacterium | reverse complement strand
CGCTCACCATGCGCGGGGTGGCGTACACCGCGCCCTCCTTGCCCATGAAGCCGATGCAGCGGCTCTCGTCGACCTGCACGGTCTTCTTGCCCGCGAGGCCCGGCTTCAGGCTCGCCTTCATGGGGCTTTGTAGCCTGCCCGCTCCACGGCCTTCTTGAATTGCGCGATTCCGGACTTCGCCGGATCGTAGGTGACGCTCGCCTTGCCTTCGGCGAGCGAGACGCTCACCTTCTCCACGCCCGGGACGCCCGCGAGCATGCGCGTCACGCTCTTCACGCAGCCCTCGCAGTCCATGCCTTCCACTTTCAGATCGACGGTTTCCATAGCGGAATTGTAAGTCAGAGGCGCACGCGCCGCAGCCTGAGCGCGTTCGTCACTACCGACACCGAGCTCATGGACATCGCCGCGCCGGCGAAGACCGGCGACAGGAGGAGCCCGAAGAAGGGGTACAGGACGCCGGCCGCGATCGGCACGCCGAGGGCGTTGTAGAGGAACGCGAAGAACAGGTTCTGCTTGATGTTGCGCATGGTGGCGCGCGAGAGCCGGATCGCCTTGACGATGGCGCGCAGGTCGCCCTTCACCAGCGTGACGCCCGCGCTCTCGATGGCGACGTCGGTGCCCGTTCCCATCGCGATGCCGACGTGCGCCTGCGCGAGCGCCGGCGCGTCGTTGATCCCGTCGCCCGCCATGGCGACCACAGCGCCGCCCGCCTGCAGCGCCTTCACCTTTTCCGCCTTCTGGTCGGGGAGCACTTCGCCGACGACCTCGTCGATGCCGAGGCTGCGTGCCACGGCCTGCGCCGTAGCGCGCGAATCGCCCGAGAGCATCACGATGCGCACGCCGCTCTCCTTGAGCAGCCGGACCGCCTCCGCCGTGGTCTCCTTCACCGGGTCCGCGACCGCGACGAGCGCAGCAAGCTTGCCGTCGATGGCCGCGAACAACGCCGTCTTGCCTTGCGCGCGCAGCGCGTCGGCTTGCGCCGCGGGCGGGTTCAGCTTCTCGAAGAAGCGCGCGCTGCCGACGGCGACTTGGCGTCCCTCCACCGTGCCGACCACGCCCTGGCCGGTGACCGAGGAGAAATCGGCGGCCGGAGATAGCACGATGCCGCGGGCTTCGGCACCCTTCACGATGGCCTGCGCGAGCGGATGCTCGCTCGCGCGCTCGAGCGAGGCAACGAGGCGCAGGGTTTCGCCTTCATTCGAATCGTTCAAGACCTGGAAATCGACGAGGCCCGGCTTTCCGACGGTCAGCGTGCCGGTCTTGTCCACCACCAGCGTGTCGACCTCGCGCAGCTTTTCCACCGCCTCGGCATTGCGGAAGAGAATCCCGTTGAGCGCGCCCTGCCCCATCGCCACGGTGATCGAGATCGGCGTCGCGAGCCCCAGGGCGCAGGGGCAGGCGATGATGAGCACCGCGACCGCGTTGACGAGCGCGTAGACCGCCCTCGGCTCCGGTCCGAAGATCCACCATGCGATCGCGGTCAGGATCGCGACCACGATGACCGCCTCGGCGAAATAGCCGGCGACGACGTCGGCCAAGCGCTGCACCGGGGCGCGCGTGCGCTGCGCCTCGCCCACCATGTGCACGATGCGCGCGAGCAGCGTGTCGGCGCCGACGCGCTCGGCGCGGATGACGAGCGCGCCGTTGCCGTTGATCGTCGCGCCGGTGACCTTGTCGCCCGGTCCCTTGTGCACCGGCAGCGGCTCGCCGGTCACCATGGACTCGTCCACGTTCGACGCGCCCTCCAGGCAGACGCCGTCGACCGGGATCTTCTCGCCCGGGCGCACGCGCAGGCGATCACCTACCTCCACCATCGCGAGGGCCATCTCGACTTCACGCCCGTCGTCCTGGATCACGCGCGCGGTGTTCGGCGCGAGCGCGAGCAGGCGGCGGATGGCCTCGCCGGTCTGGCCCATCGCGCGCAGCTGCATGACCTCGCCGACGCTGACGAGCGTGATGATGACCGCCGCCGCTTCGAAGTAGGTGTGCACCTCGCCGCCGTGCGAGCGGAATTCCGCCGGGAACAGGCCTGGCGCGAACACTGCGGCGATGCTGTACAGGTAGGCGAGCGCCACGCCGAGGCCGATGAGCGTGTACATGTTCGGGCTGCGGTGCACGAGCGAGAGCCAGAACTTGTGCAGGAAGGGCCAGCCGCCCCAGAGCACCACGGGCGTAGCGAGCAGGAATTCCACGTAGGGAAGATGCAGGGGCGGAAGCAGCCCGAGCATCGGCCCCATGGTGAGGATCACGAGCGGGATGCTGAGGGCCGCGCTCACCCAGAGCCGCCGCGTCAGGTCGCGCAGCTCGCTGTCGTCGGCGGGCGCCGCGCCTTCCATCGGCACGAGCGCCATGCCGCACTTCGGGCAGGAGCCCGGCCCGACCTGCACGATCTCGGGGTGCATCGGGCAGGTGTACTGCGCGCCCGGCGCGGCCGGCATGGCCTGTTTCTTCCGTCCGGAGACGTACGCCTCGGGCTGCGCCTGGAACGAACGCAGGCAATGGGTCGAGCAGAAGTAGTACGTCGTGCCCTTGTAGTCGGCCTTGCCCGCAGCCGTCGCAGGCTCGACCGTCATGCCGCAGACCGGATCCAGTGCCATGGGCCAACCCTATCACCCCGGCGCCGGTTTTATTGATCCAGGACAAACAACCCTGTAATGCGGCCCGGCTACAATCGCCCGCATGCGAGCCTCGCTAAAGCGCCGTATCGCCCTGCTGCTCCTGGCAGTGCTCGCGTTTGCGCAGATGGACGTTGCGCTCGCCGCGCCCTGCCCCATGAGCCCGGGCATGGCCGTCGACATGCCGTGCGAGGACTGCGATACGCCGCTGCAAAGCGCGCACAACGACATGCCGAGCGTGTGCGCCACGGCGTGCGCCGTGAGCGACCAGCCGGGCGCAGTCGGCGCGACATTAGCCGTCGCGCTCGCGCTGCAAGCGGCTTTCTTCGTAAGGAATTCAGTGCCGTACGACGCGCCGTTGGCGCTGGGCGATCCGCCCCCGCGTCCGCCGCACCGCATCCTGCTTCATTCCTTCCTGATCTGACCTGATCTCCCGGCCGCCACGCGCGGCCCTGCAGCCTGTTCGTGCGCGCACTTGCGCGCGCCGCAGTCAATCGTCGGGAGATTGGAATGCTTTCAGCTCAGAAATCTACATTGCTCATCGCGCTGCTTTGCATCGCCACGCCCGTCTTCTCGCAGTCGCTTTCGCTCGAGGAGGCGCAGCGCCGCGCTGTGGAGCGCTCGCGCCAGGTGGCGGCACAGAACGCGGCCATCGCCGCCTCGCAGGAAATGGCGGTGGCGGCGGGCCAGCTTCCCGACCCGGTGCTGAAGCTCGGCGTCGACAACCTGCCCGTCAACGGCCCGGACTCCTGGAGCGTGTCGCGCGACTTCATGACGATGAAGCGCATCGGCGTCATGCAGGAGATCACGCGCGCAGAGAAGCGCGAGCTGCGCGCGCAGCGCTACGAGCGCGAGGCCGAGAAATCGGCCGCCGAGAAAGCCGCGGCGGTGGCTTCGATCGAGCGCAGCACGGCGCTCGCCTGGCTCGATCGCTACTACGCCGAGCAGCTCGCGCAGGTCCTGACCGAGCAATCGGGGCAGGTGAAGTCCGAGATCAGCGCCGCGGAGGCCGCGTATCGCGGCGGGCGCGGCAGCCAGGCCGACGTCATCGCGGCGCACGGCGCGCTCGCCCTGCTCGAGGACCGCGCAAGCGAGCTGCGGCGCCGCATCCAGACGGCGAAGACCAACCTTGCGCGCTGGATCGGCGAACGTGCCGACGCGCCGCTCGCGGCGCGGCCGGCGATCGACGCCATCCGCGTGGAGCACGGCTCGCTCGAGCGCGAACTGGAAAGCCATCCGGAAATCGCCGCGCTCGCGAAGCAGGAGCAGATCGCCGCGACCGAGGCGCGCCTCGCGCAGGCGAGCCGCACGCCCGACTGGAGCATCGAGGTGGCCTACCAGCAGCGCGGCCCGGCGTTCTCCGACATGGTGTCGGTCGGCGTGTCGGTGCCCTTCCCCTGGGACCGCGCCAACCGCCAGGACCGCGAGGTGGCCGCGAAGCTCGCGCTCGCCGAGCAGGCGCGCGCGCAGCGCGAGGAAATGCTGCGGGCCCACGTCGCCGAAGTGCGGGCCATGGTCGACGAGTGGCAGAACGGCCGCGAGCGGCTCGCGCGCTACGCCAAGGACATCGTGCCGCTCGCGGACGAGCGCACGCGCGCCGCGCTCGCGGGCTACCAGGGCGGCAAGGCGAGCCTGTCGGACCTGCTCGCCGCGCGGCGCAGCGAGACCGAGGTGCGCATGCAGGCTCTGCAGCTGGAGCTGGAAACCGCGCGCCTGTGGGCGCAGCTCAATTACCTCACCCCCAGCGGCGTGCATCCATGAGCCGGCGCGCGCTGGTCATCGCCGTGATTGCCGCCGTGCTGCTCGGCGCAGCCGGCTACGGCGTGTATGAAGCGGGCATGAGCCGCGGCATGCAGGCGGCGGCCGGGAAGGCGCCCGAGCCGGGCCGCAAGGTCCTCTACTGGCACGATCCCATGGTCCCGGGGCAGAAGTTCGACAAGCC
>DATAHF010000144.1:0-15618 GCA_036263315.1 Burkholderiales bacterium | reverse complement strand
AATCTCGCCGCGCGCCCTGATGGTGCTGCTCGGCATCGCCGGGGTGGCCTGCTGCGTCGCGATGTCCATGCCCCAGGTGCACATCGTAGCGTACTGCACCGACCTCGGCTACGGCGCAGCGCGCGGCGCGGAAATGCTCTCGCTCATGCTCGGCTTCGGCATCGTCAGCCGCCTCGTCTCCGGTTGGATCTCCGATCGCATCGGCGGCCTGCGCACCCTGCTCCTGGGCGCCGCGCTGCAAGGCGTCGCCCTCATCGCGTTCCTGCCCTTCGACGGGCTCGTGCCGCTCTACGTGGTCTCGGCCATGTTCGGCCTGTTCCAGGGCGGCATCGTGCCCTCGTATGCGCTCATCGTGCGCGAGCATTTCCGGCCGCAGGAGGCCGGCATGCGGGTGAGCATCGTCCTCACGGCCACGCTGTTCGGAATGGCGTTCGGCGGCTGGGTCTCGGGCGTGATCTTCGACTTCACGGGCTCGTATCGCGCGGCGTTCGTGAATGGCATCGCGTGGAACGCGCTGAACCTCAGCATCGCGCTCTGGCTCCTGCACCGCAGCGCCGGCCCGCTGCTATTTACGCGCCAGCGCCCGCTTCTTCCATAGCTCCCAAGGGCGCTCCAGCGTGCCGTGGTTCGCCGCCATCGAGCCGCGCGCCTCGGTCTCGCTGAGAAACTCGATCGGTCCTTCGAGCTGCATCGCCTGCATCTGCAGCCGTGCATTCATCTCCGTGTATATCGCCCGGAACACCGCTTCCGGCACGCCGTCGCCCACCACCGTCATGCCGTGCCCTCGCATCAGCACGCACGTGCACTTGCCGAGCGACTTCGCGAGCGCGACGCCGAGCGGGCCGTCGCGCACCAGCAGGTCGTTGGCTTCGCGTTCCTTGCGGATATCCCACACTGGCACGCCCGACCAAAGGAAGGAGCCCATGTGATACACGGGGCGCAGCCGCGTGCGGCTCACGCCGAAGGGGATCACGGAGGGCGAATGGCTGTGCACCACCGCCATCACGTCGGGCCGCGAGCGGTAGATCTCGCCGTGGATGTAGCGCTCGATGAAGCCCTTGCGCTTGTCGGCGATCGGCGCGCTGTCGAGATCGTGCTCCACCAGGTCGGCGGCGCTCACCAGCGCCGGTGCGCGCGAGCGCGACATGATGTACCGGTCGGGCCGCTTGTCGCTGCGCGCACTGACATGGCCGTACGCGTCGAGCACGCCCTGGTCCGCGAGGATGCGGCTCGCCGCGACCAGGTCCTCGAGCAATCCCTTGCTGGCGGAGATCTTCTTCATTTTCTTGCGGGCGCCGCGCCGCTCATGTTGGCGTCGTAGCCCGGCAGCACGCGCACGTCGACGACGCAGACGTTGCCCTTCCTGACTTCTCGGATGGCTTCATCGATTGCAGGCCTCAATTCGTTGATCGCTTTAACAGGTCCAAAACCCAAGGCGCCCTGTGCGCGCGCCATCATGGCAAGGTCGATGTCGGGCTCGTCGATGCGCTGCCCGATCCACTTGTTCTCCACGGGGCGGCTGCGCTCGCGCGCGACGCGCTCCTGGTGCAGCTCGTCGTTGTAGAACGAGCGGTTGTTCGCGACGAGGATGAGGCACGGCAGCCGGTAGTGCGTCGCGGTCCACAGCGCGGTGACGCCCATGAGGAAGTCGCCGTCGCCGAGGATCGCCGTCACCATGCGCGGGGAGCCCTTGAGCGCGAGCGCCGCGCCCACCGTGAGGCCCGGTCCCGCCCCTACGCCGCCGCCGCCGTCCGCGCCGAGGTAGTCGAGCGGGTGGCGGAAATGGCGGTACGAGCCGTTCCAGCCGAGCGGCAGGCGCGTGAGCGTGACGTCCATTCCGGCGCTGGCTTCGTTGAACGCATTGGCCAGGGCGCGAAGGGATAGCACCTCGTCCCTTTCTCTTTTGGGCTCGGATCGAACCGAAGACAAGGCAGGCCGCGCTTTGACTTTCTCCAGAAGGAGCGGCAGCGCCGCGTCCGGCTCGCACAGCAGGTACACGTCGGCCGGCGGCAGGCCCTGGTAGTCCATGCTCCAGCCGCGATGCACGTGCTGGTCGGGCGAGACGAGGATGAGCTTCGATCCGACGGCGGCGTCGCCCCACGCCTGCTTCAGCGTACCGGCGGTGTCGATCCAGTCGAGCGACAGCACGACATCGGCCTCGCGCAGCACTTTCTTCGCCGTGTCGTCGAGGAACCCGCCCGGCGGCGCGGCATGCAGCGGATGGTCCGTCGGGAAGGCGGCTGCGGTCTTGATGTCGGTGATCACGCGCGCCTGCAGCTTTTCCGCGAGCGCAACGCGCGTCTTCCAGGTGCTCTCGCTGCGCGAGCTGCGTCCCGCCAGGATGACCGGGCCTTTCGCATTCGAAAGCAGCGACGCGGCCGCCTCCACGCCCTTCACGGAGGGCACCGGAGATTCGGCGGCGCGGTAGCGGGACACGTCGGGCACCGCGGGCAGCGGGCCGACTTTCGATTCCTGGAGCGCCGCGTCCAGGTTCACGTAGGTCGGGCCGCGCGGCGCGGTATCGGCGATCTGGGCTGCGCGCAGCAGCGCCTCGTACGCGGCCGCGACCGAGGCCGGCTGGTTGTCCCACTTCGTGTAGTCGCGCACCAGCGCGCCCTGGTCAGACGCGGTATGGATCCAGTCGATCCACGGCCGGCGCTTGGCCGCGTCCCAGGGGCCGGTGGCGCCGAGGATGAGCATCGGCACGCGATCGCACCATGCATTGAAGATCGCCATGCTGCCGTGCATGAGGCCGACGTTGGAGTGCAGCGCGACGCCCATCATGCGTCCCGTCGCGCGCGCGTAGCCGTGCGCGATCGCGACCGCCGATTCCTCGTGCAGGCAGAGCAGCATCTGCGGCCGCTCGTTGCCGAGATAATTCACCAGGCTGTCGTGCAGCCCGCGGTAGCTCGCGCCCGGGTTGAGCGCGATGTACGGCAGCTCGAGCGCGCGCAGCATCGCCGCGATGGCGTCGCTCCCCCAGACGTTGTCCTGCCGCGGCGAGGGAACCGGCGCTTCCTTGGGAACGGTCATTCGGCCTTGAGCCCGGCTTCCTTGATCACCTTGCCCCACTTGGCGTTGTCCTCGCGCACGAAGCGCGCGAAGTCCGCCGGCGAATTGGTGACCACCTCGATGCCCTGCGAGCCGAGGCGCGACTTGAGCTGCGGCTCGTTTAGGACGCGGCCGACTTCCGCGCTGATCTTCGCGACGACGTCGGCGGGCGTCTTGGCGGGGACGAAGAGCCCGAGCCACGGATCGAGCGCGTAGCCCGGCGCGCCCGCTTCGGCGACCGTCGGCACGTCGCCCAGGTTCGGAAAGCGCTGCGCGGCCGTGCTGCCGAGCAAACGCAGGCGGCCTTCGCGGATCTGCGGCAAGAGCTGGTTCGCGGCGCCGATGAAAAGCTGGATGCGGCCCGGCACCAGGTCGGCGATGACCGGCGCGGCGCCCTTGTAAGGCACGTGGTTCATCTTCACGCCGGTGGTGCGCTCGAAGAGCACGCCCCCCAGGTGCTGCGGGCTGCCGTTGCCCGAGGAGCCATAGTTGAGCTCGCCCGGATGCGCCTTCGCGTACGCGACGAGCTCCTGCACCGATTTCGCCGCCACCGAGGGATGCACCACCAGCAGGAACTGGATGCGCGCCACCTCGGTCACTGGCGCGAGGTCGTTCAGCGGATCGAACGCCTGCTTGGTGATATAGGGATTGACCGAGAAGACGTTGTCCGGGGCGAGGAGCCACGTGTAGCCGTCGGGAGCGCTCTTCGCCACCGCGTCCGAGCCGATGTTCTGGCTGCCGCCGGTGCGGTTTTCCACCACCACCGGCTGCGACCAGGCGGCGGGCAGCGCCTGGGAAAGCGTGCGCGCCAGGGTGTCGGGCGATCCGCCCGGGGGCAGCGGCACGATGATCTTGATCGGCCGATCGGGGAACGCCTGCGCCGCTGCTGCACCGGCGGCAAGCGCGCAAAGGGTAAATACGAAACAGCGAAAAAGCATGGATGCGCCTCCTCCAGCGCGCAGCTTACAATGCCCGGCACCGCCTAGAGGAGGCCTACAATGAAACCGACCTTCACACCCCTGCTGTCCGCACTCGCCGTCGCCTGCACGCTCGGATTTTCCGCCGCGTACGGTCAGGACCACGACGGCAAGAAGCTCGTGGACGGCACCTGCAATACCTGCCACCCGCTGAGCGCCCGCGTGGGCTCGGGCTACACGCCCGAAGGCTGGCAGACGGTCATGAAGATGATGGTCAACCAGGGCGCGCCGGTCCAGGCGGAAAACGTCCCGACGATGCTGGACTACCTGACGAAAACCTACCCCGAGCAGCAGAAGCCCGAAGGCAAGGCGACGCCGGGCCCGGTGAAGGTCACGATGCAGCAATGGGCGGCGCCGACGCCCGGCTCGCGCCCGCACGACCCGCTCGCCGCGCGCGACGGATCGCTCTGGTACACGGGGCAGATGGCGAACGTGCTCGGGCGCGTAAACCCGAAGACGGGCGAAGTGAAGGAATTCCCGCTGAAGACGGCGCACTCCGGCCCGCACGGCCTCAAAGAGGACAAGCAAGGGAACATCTGGTACACGGGCAACACCGGCGCGCTCATCGGCAAGCTCAACCCCAAAACCGGCGAAGTCACCGAGTACAAGATCGAGGACAAGGACGCCCACGACCCGCACACGCTGATGTTCGATAAGCGCGGCACCCTCTGGTTCACGGTGCAGAACGCCAACCGCATCGGACGCCTCGATCCCAAGACCGGCAAGATGAAGCTGCTGACGCCGCCGACTGCGAAGTCGCGGCCCTACGGCATGGCGATGGACTCGAAGGACAACCTCTACGTCGTGCAGTTCGGCGTCAACAGCGTCCTGCGGGTCAACACCAAGACCGAGGAGATGAAGGAATACAAGCTGCCGAACGAGAAGGCGCGCCCGCGCCGCGTCGCGGTCACGCCGGACAACATGGTCTGGTACACGGACTACGCGCGCGGCTACCTGGGCCGGCTCAATCCGAAGACGGGCGAGGTCAAGGAGTGGCTCTCGCCTGCCGGCGAGAAGTCCGCGCCCTACGGCATCTCAGCCATCAAGGGCGCGCTCTGGTACAGCGAATCCGAGGCGAAGCCCACCACCGTGGTGCGTTTCGACCCGAAGACCCAGAAGTTCCAGAGCTGGCCGATCCCGGGCGGTGGCAACATCGTGCGCAACACGGACGTGACCCGCGACGGCAACTTCGTCCTGGCGAACAGCCTCAACAACCAGGTGACGCTGGTCAAGATCGCCAAGTAGAGGGCGGCGCTAGCGCGTCGAGTCGCGCTGGGACGAAGCGCCGGAGCTGCTGTCGGTCTTCCGCGCTTCGTCCCGCACGCACTGCGCGCGGTCGGCGCCGGCCAGGCTGTCGCAGCGCGGCGAGCCGGTGCTCGCGGAAGTCGCGGTCTCGGACGGCGCCGTGGCGGGCGCAGGCGTGCCGATCCCGTTCTCCGTCTTCGCCCCTTCATCGTTGAGGCATTGCTGGCGCGCCGCGCCGGTCATGCTGTCGCAATGCGGCGAGCCGCTTGGACCTGGGTTGTAGGTCTGGGTCGACGGGGTTTGCGCGAGCCCCTGCCCTGCGAGCGTGAACAGGGCGCAAGCCGCGGCAAGCGGAAGCAGTCTCGACTTCATGGGCGTCTCCTTCAGTTGGAGACACCGTAGCAATCGCCGTTCCTACGAGTGCGGCTGCACGCGCCTGAAGGCGAAGAAGAGCGCGATATCGTAGGCGGTCTTCAGCACGCCGCAAAGGACGAGGGGCGTGCTCATGATGCCGACGGCGAACATGGCGCCCGTAAGCGAAGGGCTCAGCGCCGAGGCAAGGCTGCGCGGCACGGCGGTGAAGCTCGCCGCGGCCGGCCGCTCTTCGGGCGTGACGACCGACATGACGTAGGCGCCGCGCGCGGGCACGTCCATCTGCGAGAGCGCGCTGCGCGCAAGCAGCAGCCCGAGCGCCAGCTCGAGCGAGGGCGCGAACGCGGCCCCGATGAGGCACAGGTTGGCGGGGATGTGGGTGAACACCATGGTGTTGACGAGCCCGATGCGCCGCGCGAGCGGCGCCGCCGCGAGCTGCGAGCCCGCGCTCAACACGCCGGTCCAGAAGAAGAACGCCCCGGCGGCTCCGAGTGACAGGCCGAAGCGATCGAAGAGCCAGAGCGCGAGCAGCGTGTTGATGGTGAACCCGCCCGCGAACGAGTCCACGCTGAAGAGCGCCGCCAGCTTCCACACGATCGCGCGCGAAGGTCCGAGCGGCGCGGCCGCGCCTTTTGCGCCGGCCTCCATCTTCGGGAAGCGCAGGTAGAGCGCCCAGACGGCGAGCCCGATCGCGCCGTACAGGAGGAACATCAGCCGCAAGGCGTCCAGCATGGAAAGCGCGGTGCTTGTGCTGAGCCATTCCGGGAACCCGGCGCCGAGCGCGCCCACCGCGCCGAACAGCGACCCGATGAAGCTGTAGCGCGCGAACACGTTGGTGCGCTCGCGCATCGGCGCGGCGGCGGCGAGCGCGGTGTGCTCCAGCGGATAGAACACGCTCACGTCGCCGCTGCTCGGGTTGAGCGTGCCGACCAGCGCCACGAGGGCGAGCGGCCAGAAGGAGGACAGCCCGGCGAACGCCGCGCCGGTGGCCGCCATGAGGAGCGCCGCGGCGATCAGCAACTGGCGCACCGGCAGGCGATGGCCCCAGCGGCCGACCGCCAGCGTGGCGAGCGCGGAGCCGAAAAGGGTCGCGGTGCTGAGGAAGCCCACGTCGAGCTGCCCTAGGCCGAGCGCCAGCAGGTAAGCCGGAAGCAGCACCGCGACGTAGCCGTCGGCAAACGCGCGCAGCGCCCGCGCGAGCAGGATACGGCGGATAAGAGGGTCCATACCCTGCCCTTTTATCCTAAACTCGCGCCTTTCCGAAAAATCCCAGGAGAGAGCGATGGCGGAACTGAAGATCCTCGGCGTGTGCGGCAGCCTGCGCAAGGCGTCGTACAACATGGCGGCGCTGCGCGCCTGCAACGACCTCATGCCGGCCGGCATGAGCATGAAGATCACGCAGCTCGGGGATCTCCCGATGTACAACCAGGACGTGTTCGACGCCGGCATCCCGGAGCCGGTGAAGCGCTTCGAGGCCGAGGTGCGCGCCGCCGACGCGGTGCTGATCGCGAGCCCCGAGTACAACTTCTCGGTGCCGCCGCTCCTCAAGAACGCGATCGACTGGCTGTCCAAGCTCCCCAAGCAGCCGTGGCAGGACAAGCCGATCGCGATCCTTTCGGCTTCGCAGGGGCCGCTCGGTGGCGCGCGCGTTCAGTACGACCTGCGCCGCATCCTCGGCCAGCTCTGGGGCCACGTGCTGCCCCGCCCGGAGGTGTTCATCGGCATGGCGCAGGGCAAGTTCGACGCCCAGGGCAAGCTCACCGACGAGACCACGCGCAAGTTCCTGTCCGACCTGCTGGCCGGGCTCAAGACCTGGACGGAGCGGATGAAGCCGCGGACGTAGCGAGCGAGAAGTACAGGTCGGAAAGATCCGGGCGCCCGGCGAGGCGCTCGGTGCTGTCCTCGAGCGCGACACGCCCCTTGATGAGCACGTAGGCGCGCTGCGCGAACGTCAGCGCGATGTCCAGCTTCTGCTCCACGATGAGGAGCGTCAGGCCCGCGCGCGTGAGCTTCTCGAGCGCCGCGAGGATCTCCGCCACGATGAGCGGCGCGAGGCCGAGGAACGACTCATCGAGCAGCAGGAGGCGCGGCGCGCTCATGAGGGCGCGCCCGATGGCCAGCATCTGCTGCTCGCCGCCCGAGAGCGTGCCGGCCGCCTGCGCGCGCCGCTCGTAGAGCCTGGGAAATAGCGCATACGCGTATTCGTAGCGCTCGCGCAGCGCATCGCGTCCGCCCTTCAGGCGCACCGCGCCCAGGCGCAGGTTGTCCTGCACGCTGAAGGGCGCGAACACGTGGCGCCCTTCCGGCACGAGCGCGATGCCGCGCGCCACGATGTCGTGGCTCTGGCTTGCGATCAGGTCGTGGTCCTGGAAGACGATCGCGCCGCGCCGCCGCGGCAGCGTCCCGGTCAGCGCCGCGAGCAGCGTCGACTTGCCGGCGCCGTTGGGCCCGAGCAGCGCCACCGTATCGCCCGCGCCGACCTGCAGGCTCACGCCCTGCAGCACCGGCGCCGCGCCGTAGCCCGCGGTCAGGTCAGCGACGCGCAGCATGCTCGCCGAGGTAGGCGTCGCGCACCGCCCGGTCGCCGCGGATCTCCTCGGGCAGGCCGTCGGCGATCTTGCGCCCGAAGTTGAGCACCGCGATGCGATGCGCGAGCGGCAGCAGGAAGCGCATGTCGTGCTCGATGAGCAGCACCGCGATGCCGCGCGCCGCGATGCCCCGGATGATCTCGGCCAGTCGCTCGCACTCGGCGGGCGTGAGGCCCGCGGCCGGCTCGTCCAGCAGGATGAGGCGCGGCTCGCCGGCGAGCGCGCGCGCGATCTCGAGCAGCCTGCCCTGGCCGAACGAAAGCGTGCCGACGTCCGCGTTGCGCGCCTCGCCCAGGCCGACGAAGTCGATGAGCGCCTCGGCGCGTTGCCGGCCTTCCTGCTCTTCTCTCGCCGCAGAGCCGGAAAAAATCCGCCACAGCCCCTGCCTGAAGCGCGTATGCGCGCCTACCAGGACGTTGTCGAGCACGGGCATGCCGGCGAACGGCCGATTGTGCTGGAAGGTCCGCAGCACGCCGCGCGCGGCGATGGCATGCGGCGCGAGGCCCACCATCTGCTCGCCGGCGAACCGGATCGAGCCGCTGCTAGGCGCGAGCGCGCCCGCGATCAGGCTGAACGTCGTGGTCTTGCCCGCGCCGTTGGGGCCGATGAGGCCGAGGATCTCGCCCTCGTGCAGCCGGAAGTCCACCTCGCTCAGCGCGGTGAGGCCGCCGAAGCGCTTCGTCAGCGCCGAGACTTCAAGCAGGGCGGCGCTTGAGGGCATCGTAGATTCCGATGAGGCCGCGCGGCTGCAGCAGGATGGCCGCGACCATCAGCACCCCGAACACGAGCGCGTGGTGGTGGCCGATCAGGGGCGAGAGCACGAAAGGCAGCAAATAGAGCAGCACCGCGCCGATCACCGCGCCCGCGTCCCGGCCTGCGCCGCCGATGATCACCATGAAGAGCAGCAGGAACGCGTTCTCCAGGCCGAAGATCGGCGGGTTGACCGTGTTGTCGACGAACGCGTACGCCATGCCCGCCACGCCGGCGAGCGCGCTCGTCACGGCGAAGGCGACGACCTTGGTTCGCGCGACGTTCACGCCCATCGCGGCGGCCGCCTCGGGATTGTCGCGCACCGCGCGGCAGGCGCGTCCGAACCACGAGCGGTCCAGGCGCCTGAGCAGCGCAGCGGTGCCGAGCACTAGGAGCACGATGACCGCGGTATAGGGCCGGCCGGAAAGATCCACGCCCGCCACCTTCGGCATGCGGTAGTTCGCAAGGCCGCCGGTGCCGCCGGTCAACGCCCCGCCCTCGTTCAGCACGACGATGAAGAGCTGCGCGAAAGCGAGCGTCGCGAGCGCCAGATAGAAGCCCTCGAGCCGCGTTGCGGGAAGCGCCACGGCGAGCGCGAGGAGCGCGCACAGGGCCACGCCTGCGAGCACGGCGAGCGGAAGCGGCAGGCCGGCCTGGAAGACGAGGATGACCACGGCGTACGCTCCAACGCCGTAGAAGGCGAAGTGCGAGAACGCCACCTGCCCCGAGATGCCGAAAAGGAAGTTGTAGCTCAGCGCGAGCGCGATCCACAGCAGCAGCTTGCGATACAGGTCGCCGTGATATTCGCCCAGCACGAAGGGCAGCGCCGACATGAGCAGCGCCGCGCCGACCCACGCAGCCCAGGTCCTCATGCGGCGCGCGCCTCGGGTGCGCGCAGCAGCCCCTTGGGGCGGACGACGAGAAAGATCATGAGGAGGATGAGCGGCACGCCCTGCGCATAGCCCGGCGGAATGGGCGCGTAGCGCACGGTGAGCTCCTCGGCGAAAGCGAGGAGCAGCCCGCCGAGCAGCGCCCCCTCGACCCGGCCGACGCCGCCGATCACGAGCGCCGTGAAGCCCTGGATGGCGAGCGGAACCCCCATCAGGAAGTGCGCCGAGATGTTCGGCGCCGCGAGCAGGCCGGCGAGGCCGGCCACGGCGCTGCCCGCCGCGAACGACACGGCAGTCACCCGCGACAGGTCGATTCCCATCAGCGCGGCCGCGCGCCGGTCGATCGCCACCGCCTCGAACGACTTGCCCCAGACGGTGCGCTCGAAAAAGAGCCACGCGGCGATGAACACCGCGGCAGTCACGCCGATCATGAGGAAGTTCTGGTAGGAGCCCACCAGCGGCCCAAGCTCCAGCCGGCCGAAGCCGAGCGGATACGGCACCTGGCGCGGATCCGGGCCGAACAGCACCGAGATCGACTCGCGGAACACCACCAGCATGCCGAGGAGCGCGAGCACCGGCGCAAGGAGCGGCGCGCCGCGCTCCACCAGCGGACGTACCGCGATGCGCTCCGTGGCCCAGCCCAGGAGCAGCATGAAGAGAAGGATCGCCGCCGCGCCGAGCGGATAACGCCAGTGCAGGTAGCCGAGCAGCAGGTAGCCGGCGAAGGCGCCCACCATCGCCCATTCGCCGATGGCGAAGTTGATGATCCCGGTCGGGCGCAGGACCAGCAGGTAGGCGAGCGCGATCAGCCCATAGATGCAGCCCGAAGCCGCCGCGCTGACGGCCAGCTCGAGGAAGTCCTGCAAAGCGCCTTATTTCTGTCCGGTGTGGACTACGCGGCCCTGCTTGTCGCCTTCATAGACGCGCACCACCATGCCGTTCGGGTCGAAGCCGGTGCGCTTGCCTTCCGGAAAGCCGTACGCCGAGCCCTTTGCGCCCATCACGCCGTGGAAGCCCTTGGTCGCCTGCATCGCCGCGCGGATCTTCTCCTTGTCGGTCGACCGGGCGCGCTTGATCGCGTCGGCGACGAGGTAGATGCCGTCGTAGCCGTAGCCGTTGAGGTTGTAGGCGTCCTTGCCCGTGCCCTTCTTGTAGGCGGCGACGAACTGCTTGATCTCGGGCTTGTCCGGGTCGTAGGCATCCACGAAGGTGACCCCGTCCATGAGGCCCTGCGCCACGCTCATGTAGACCGGCACCGAAAGGTTGTAGGAGCCGAGCACCGGCACGTTGATGCCGAGCTGGCGGTAGGCCTTCAGCATCAGCACGTTCTCCGCCGTGAGGACGCCAGCCGAAACGAGCGCCTGCGGCTTCGCCGCGCGCACCTTCTGCATCTGCGCGTCGGCCGAGGTGGCGCCCCTCGGGATGAGCTCCTCGCTCGCGACCTCGATGCCCGCCTTCTCCAGGCCCATGCGGAAGAACTTCGCCAGCAGCTGCCCGAGGTCCGAGTTGTCGCTCACCAGGGCGACGCGCTTGTAGTTCTTGGCGCGCGCGTACGAGAGCAGCGTGGCGATCTGCGTCGAGCCGAGCGGGCCGGTCTGCCAGAAATACGGGTTGTCGATCTGCGTGGTCAGCGTATCGCCCGAATTGGACGGCGTAAGGTGCGGCGTCTTGGTCGCGAGGGTCACGGTCTGCGCCTGCTGCGTGGCGGGCGTGAGCGAGACGCTCAGGATCATCACGGCGCCGTCCTCCACGAGCTTGCGCGCCATGGTGGCGGAGACGTCCGGCTTGCCCTGGTCGTCCTCGATCTGCAGCTCGATCTTGCGCCCGAGGACGCCGCCCTTGGCGTTGAGCTCGTTCGCGCCGAACACGATGCCGTCGGTGACCGGCTCGGCGTACGGCTTGGCGGGGCCGACGCGGTCGGTGATGACGCCGATCTTGATGGCCTGCGCCTGCGCCGCGCCGGCGAATGCCGCTGCGGCAAGCGCTGCCGCAGCGAGCGCCTTTGTGGTTTTCCTCATGGTCTCCCCCTCGTTATGAAGATAGTACAGCGGTATCCGCGGCATCGAGCGCGCGCAGCAGCGCGCCCACCCGGCCCAGGCTGCCTTGCGGCCCCTTGGCGAGCTCGCTCTCGATCCCGCGGTGCGAAAAGGTCGTGGCGTCCACTACGAGCGCCGTGGCCTCCGGCGATACGTCGTGCGCCGCGAGCGAGGACGGCTGCGCGCGCATGAGCTCCACGAACGACGGATGGCCCCCGGCCGCCTCGCCGACGACGACGGTCTTCTCCGCCGGCAAGGGGCTCGAGGCTTCCTCCAGGAACTTCGAATGCACCACGGCGAGCGCGGCGCCTGCGGCCGCCGCGGCGAAGCGCTGCGGCTCGATCACCACCACCGGCACCGCGCCCACCTTCATCGCGCCGATCAGCGTGGCGAAGTAGGCCGGCGACTCCGGCAGCAGCATGGCGACGCGCGCGCCGGGCGCGATGCCCAGGCCCTTCAGCATGTTGCCGGCCCGGTTCGCGAGCGCCGCGAGGTCGTGGTAGGAGTACGGCTTGCCGTTGAACTCGAAGGCGCGCTTGCTGCCGAGGCTCGCCTCGACGTGCCGGTCGATGAAGCGCACCGCGGTATTGTTCATTTGGCCGCCACGCCGTAGCGCTCGAGCCAGATGCGGCGCACGTCTTCTTCCTGCACGCCCTTGTTGAAGACGTAGGCCGGGGACTTCACCGGGAGCGCCTGCTCCACCTTGATGCGCACGACCGCGTTCACGGGATATTGCCGGCCCTCGCGCACCCAGAGCTCGTTCGCCACGGCGTCGAACACCGGGCCCTCGCGGTGGATCTCGCAGGTCCCCTTGAAGCGATAGCCGCGGCGCAGGAACGGATCGACCATGTTCACCTCGATGGCGGGGTTCGTCTTGAGGTTGCGCATGGTCGTCGGCGACATGATGTCGGCGAACGCGAGGTGCTCGTCGTCGAGCACCTTGAGCGAGCCCTTGGGCGAAAGGTTCGGCTTGCCCTCGGGGGTCACGGTCGCCACGTAGCACAGGCGCAGGCCCGCCACCATGGCCTTCATGTCCTCGGTGAGGGTCGCCACGTCAGACGTCCAGCTTGAAGCTTCCGGCGGTGTCCTTGTGCGGCACGAACTTCTTGTTGACCTGCTTGATGTTCTCGCGCCCGCGCGGCTCCTCGAAAAGGAGGCTGCGCTGCGCCGCGAGCAGCGGGAAATCCTGCACCGTGAGGATGATGGCCTGCTCGTCGCCGTCGTTGACGTGCTGGTGGTAGGTCCACGCCGGGCAGAGGAAGGTATCGCCCTTCTCCCACTCGATCTTGGTGGGCTCGGCGTCGTCCTCGTCCTGCATCACGTCGAAGCCCTTGCCCTGCAGGACGTGATAGATGGCGAACGACGTGTGCCGGTGCGGCTTCAGTCCCTCGCCGGGGTTGAGGATGGTCATGCCGATGAGCGCGCCGGGGGCGGTGCCCATCATCTCCTCGGTGTCGTTGTGCACCAGGATGATGAAGCGCCGGTCGGCGCCCGGGATCGGGTCGGAGGCGATGCTCTTCAGCTTGGCGAGGCAGTCCTTCCAGTTCCAGCGCGCGGGACGGATCTTGGTGCGCACCGCCTTCGGATACCACTCGTCGTCGGGCAGGAGGCTCGTGTGGTCGAACTTCTCGCCGAGCTTGCGGACCTTGACCTTCTTGCCCTCCAGGATGCTGTCCACGTCTTTGATCAGTGCCACGAACCCCTCCTCGTTGCCTCGTTAGTAGAGCTTGCGCTCCTGCAGCCATCCTACACAAAGTTCCACCGCCTGCTTCAGCAGTTCGGGCTGGCCCTGGTAATAGTGCGTCGCGCCCTTGATGACGCGGAACGTCTTGTCGCGCGCCGCGGCGGCGTCGTGGATGATCCTCGCGTGCGGCTGCGGCACCGCGTCATCGGCCGAGTTCTCGATGGCGAGCAACGGCACGCTCACCGCAGCCGCGCAGCGCGGGCCGTCTGCGTTCGAATCGTCGACCGACCATTGCGAGAGCCACGCGCGCAGCGTGGAGAAGCGGCCGATGCCGACCGGGCCGGTGTTCGCGGTCTCGGGCTTCCCCAGGTAGCACCAGCGCGGCTTGCGGTCGTTCGGGTCCACCGCCGGGTCCATGAAGCGCAGGTCGGCCATGGTCCGGTAGGTGACGAATCCGCGCTCCACCTCGTCGCCGCCCTTCTTCCGAAGCCGCTCGAGCGATTCCTTCACCCAGGCCGTCTTTCTCCGCATCCTCGCCAATTGTGCTTCCCGGAAGCGCTTCACGAAATCGGGGGAATACGGCGGCTGGTTGGGGCAGCGTGGGTTGTAGATATCCAGCTCCAGGTCGCGCGTATCCGGGTCGTCCTCGTCCGTGACCGACGGGTCGATCCATTCGGAAAGCATGCGCGCGCGCGACAGGTGCGCGGCCTGGAAGATCATCGCATCTGCAGCAATCAGTTTTGATTCTTTGATGTTTACGAGATCGCCCGCCGGGGTCTCGGTAATGGAAGGTCGCTCCGCCTGGGCCTGGTAGAAGAGCGCGAGCGAGCCGCCGCCCGACCAGCCGCAGAGGACAATCTTCTCGTAGCCCCACTGCTCCTTCGCGTGCCGCACGTACGCGCCGAGGTCGAGCGCCACCTTTTCCATGATGAGCGGCGTGTCGTTCTTGGCGAAGCGCGATCCCGCGCACAGCACGTGCATGCCGGCGCGCGCCATGGCCTGCGGCATCGGCAGCAGCTGCAGCGTGGAAGAGGGATGCATGTACACCGCGAGCGTCTTCGAGGGCCGGCCCTTCGGCACGAAGCGCACGCCCTCGCAGTTGACCGCGCCCTGCGTGCCGGCGAAGCCGTAGACCTCGGTGAACTTCGCCTGCTCGGCGTACTGCACGTGCACCCATTCGGGTGCGATCTCGTAGGTCACCGCGCCGGCGTCATTTCTTGTGGACCCAGTCGGCGTGGTGCGGCGCCTTCTTGGTCTTGGTCCACTCCTCGAGCATTGCCTGGCTCACCGACGACAGCCGGCGCCTCATCTCGGCGTCCATCGTGTCCACCGCGAGCTCCAGGCGATGGCCGTTCGGATCGAAGAAGTAGATCGACTTGCAGATGGTGTGGTCCACCGGGCCGATCACCTCGACGCCGTGCGACTCGATGCGCGCCTTGTAGCGCAGCAGCGTTTCCTCGTCGGCCACGCGCAGCGCGAGATGCTGGACCCAGAGCGGCGTGTTCGCGTCGCGCCCCATGGGCTTTTCCTCGGGCAGCTCGAAGAACGCGACGCAGCTGTCGTCGTCCATGCGGAAGAAGATGTGCATGTACGGGTGCTGCTCGCCGGTGCTCGGCACGCGGTCTTCCGACACCGCCATGAGGTATTCCAGCCCGAGCACCCGGGTGTAGAAGTCCGCGGTCTGTTTCGCATCCTTGCAGCGGTAGGCGACGTGGTGCAGAGATTTGATGTCCATATAATGATTATTTCCCATGGAGGACAGATGGACAAGCGCACGCACAAGGAACGCTTCGACAACGGCCTGAAAACGCGGCGCGAGGTGCTCGGCGCCCCCTATGTCGACAAGGCCATGGCGGGCGTCGACGAGTTCAGCCAGGAGTTCGTGGAGCTCCTCAACACCTACTGCTGGAACGACGTCTGGAACCGGCCGGGGCTGCCACGCAAGACACGCTCGATCCTGAACCTCGGGATGCTGTCCGCCCTGGGCAAGGAGCACGAGCTGAAGCTCCACATCCGCGGCGCGCT
>DATAHF010000143.1:0-3818 GCA_036263315.1 Burkholderiales bacterium | reverse complement strand
CTGCCGCAGGGTCGCGCCGGCCTGCTCGCGCAGTGCGTCCGTCGATGCGTCGGTTGCCATTGCAGTCCCTCCTGTGCGGAAAAGCGGAAACCAGCAAGCGGCGTGCGCGCTCTGCTACGGGGTCATTGCTTGCGCCTGATGGCGGACCAGACTCGGGACGGCGTGAACGGAAAATCGAGGTGGTGGATGCCGAGCGGGCGCAGCGCGTCGATCACGGCGTTCGCGATCGCGGGGACGGCCCCGGTGGTCCCGGCCTCGCCGGCGCCCTTGACGCCGAGCGGGTTGTTGGGCGAGGGCACGGAGTGGTCGTGCAGCTCGAAATGCGGCTGCTCGTCGGCGCGCGGCATGGCGTAGTCCATGAACGTGCCGGTGAGGAGCTGGCCGGACTGCTTTTCATAGACGGCGTGTTCTCCCAAGGCCTGTCCCAGGCCCTGCACGATGCCGCCGTGGATCTGGCCCTCGAGGAGGGTGTGGTTGATGATCCTGCCGCAGTCGTCCACCGCCACGTAGCGCAAAAGGCGCAGCGTTCCGGTGTCCGGGTCGACTTCCACCTCGGCGACGTGGACGCCGCTCGGGAACGAGCGCGGGTTCGGCGTCTCGCCGTTGGAATCGAGCGCGCCGCCGTGGCGCTTCAGCACTTCCTTGAACGAGACCGAAATGTCGGTGCCCTTGACCCGATAGGTCCCCTTATCGAACTCGACGTCGTCGACGGCGACTTCCAGGTCTTTCGCCGCGAGCTCCTTGCCCTTGCGCGCCGCTTCCCGTGCCGCCATGAGCACGGCGTTGCCGTGCGCCATCATGGAGCGCGAGCCGATGGTGCCGTCGCCCATGAGCTTCGGCCCGGCAGGGTCGCTCGCGTGCAGCGTGATGCTTTCGGGATCGAGGCCGAGGACCTCCGCGGCCACTTCCGGATACACCGTTTCATGCCCCTGGCCCGACGGCCCGGACACGACATAGAGCTCGGCAGTGCCCGACTGCCCGAAGCGGATCGCCGACTCCTCCTTCGGGCTGCCGCCCGCGCCCGAGGGCTCGACGAAGGCGGCGAGGCCGATGCCGCGCCGCTTGCCGCTTTTTTCCGATTGCCGCTTTCGTTCCGGGAAGGAATCCCAGCGGGAAGACTGCAAGGCCTTGTCGAGCTGCCCCAAGGGGTCGCCGCTGTCGTACTTCGACATCGCAATCGGCGTCTGGTACGGGAAGGCTTCCTTGGGAATGAAGTTGCGCTTCCTGAGCGCGATGCGGTCGACGCCGGTCTCGCGCGCGGCCTCGTCCACCAGGCGCTCGGCCAGGTAGGACACGTTCGGGCGACCCGCGCCGCGGTACGCCGTCGTGGGCGTGGTGTTCGTGAGCACGAGCTTGTGGCGCCCGTACAGCACGGGGATGCGATAGAGGTTGGCCGCGTGCAGGGAGGGCGGCAGCGTGTTGATGAGCGGGCCGGGGTGCGAGAGGTAGGCGCCGGCGTTCACCAGCCATTCGATCTTCAGCGCGGTGAAATTGCCTTCCTTGTCGAGGCCGAGCTCGCCGCGCAGCCGCGCAGCGCGCCCGTGATGGTCGCTCAGGATCGTCTCCGCCCGCGTGCCGACCCACTTCACCGGCTTGCCGAGCTTGCGCGTGGCGTGCATCAGCGCGCAGTACTCGGCGTACGCGTCCGAGCGCACGCCGAATCCGCCGCCGACGTCGCGCGCATTCAGGCGCAGCTTCTCGAGCGGCACGCCGATGACCGCGCTCAGGCCGGGCAGCATCAGGCTCATGCCCTGGCTCGGCGCGTAAAGATCGTACGAGTCCGAAGCCGCGTCGTAGGCTGCGAGGCACGCCTTGGGCTCCATCGGGTTGCCGACGATGCGGTTGGCGTCGAGCGTGATGCGCGTGACGTGCGCGGCGCGCGAAAGCGCCTCGTCGACCGCCGCTTCGTTGCCATACTCGAAATCGAACACCACGTTGCCGGGGATGGCGGGGTAGAGCTGGGTAGCGCCGGGGGCGAGCGCATCCTCCGCTTCCACCAGCACCGGAAGATCGCGGTACTCCACGTCGATCTTCTCCGCGGCGTCCTGCGCATGCGCCGCCGTATCGGCGACCACCAGGGCGACTTCCTGGCCGACGTGCCTCACGCGCCCGAGGGCGAGCACGTGGCGATGCGGCTCGAGGAGCTTCGCGCCGCCGCGGCCGGGGTAGCGCACGAGCGGCGGCGCGTCCTTGAAATGCGCCGTGTCCTCGCCGGTGAAGACGGCGACCACGCCGGGGGAGGCAAGCGCCGCCTTGGTGTCGATGCCGAGGATTTCGGCGTGCGCGCGATCGGAGCGCAGGAAGTGCGCGTGGAGCTGGCCCGGCAGGTTCCAATCGGCCGCGTAGCGGCCCTGGCCGGTGAGGAGGCGCGCGTCCTCGCGCCGGCCCGTGAATTGACGCTGCATGCGCCGAGTATACTGAACATGTTCACCTTTCCCGAGGCTGCTCTTTCCCATAGTGCGCGTTCTCATCCTGCTCACGCTGCCCGAGCCCGTGCGCGCGCAGTACTACGCCGGGCTGCACGCAAAATTTCCCGACGTCGAGTTTCGCGTGGCCGACCACCACAGCAAGGCCGCCGCCTGTGCCGCCGACGTCGATGCGCTCATCACGTTCGGACCGATGCTCCACGACGACGTCCTCAAGGCGGCGCCGAAGCTCAAATGGATCCAGGCGCTCGGCACCGGCGTGGACGGCATCGTGGACCAGCCGTCGCTGCGCAAAGACATCGTCGTCACGAAGATGCACGGCTTCCACGGCGTCCCGGTCTCGGAGGCGGCGATGCTGGCGATGCTCGCGCTGGCGCGCAACCTGCCGCGCGCTGTGCGCAGCCAGGCGGCGCGCCAATGGGACCGATTCCCGGCGCGCACGCTCGACGGCAAGACGGTCGGCATCCTGGGCGTGGGCGCCATCGCGGAGACGCTCGCGCCCATGTGCAAGGCGTTCGGCATGCGCGTCGTCGGCTTGAGCAGCGCGCCGCGCGTGCTTCCCGGCTTCGACGAGATCTTTCACCGCTCCGATCTCGTGCGCGTCGCCGCCGATCTCGATTACCTTGTGCTGCTTACGCCACTTACCAGTGAAACGCGCGGCATCGTGAACGCCGAGGTCCTCGGGGCGATGAAGCGCAGCGCATTTCTCGTGAACCTCGCCCGCGGCGGCGTGGTGGACGAGGCAGCGCTGATTGCAGCACTGAAGGAAAACCTTATCGCGGGCGCCGCGCTGGATGTCTTCGCAAAAGAGCCATTGGCCGAGGACAGCCCGTTCTGGACGCTGCCGAACGTGCTCATCACGCCGCACGCCGGCGGCTTCTTCGACGACTATCCTAAGCATGCGCTGCCCACGATCGAAGAGAACCTGCGCCGTTTCATGGCCGGAGACCTCGACCACATGCTGAACAAGGTGAAGCGATGAACGAGCGCCTGAATACGCCCATCTCCGATGCCGAGCTCGAGCGCCGCTGGAAGGCGGTGCGCGCCGCGATGGCCGAGCGCGGGATCGATGTCCTCCTCATGCAGGCGAACAACGACTTCATGGGCGGCTACGTCAAGTACTTCACCGACCTCCCGGCCACGAACGGCTACCCGGTGACGGTGGTATTCCCGAGGGACGACCGCATGACGGTGATCGGCCAGGGTCCCATGGGCGCGGTGCGGGAATTCGGCCCGCAGGGGGATGGCGTGCGCCGCGGCGTCGCCCGCTTCATCGGTTGCCCGAGCTACGCCTCCGCGCCTTATACCGCCGGCTACGATGCCTCGCTCGCGCTTCCTTATCTGAAGCGCGCCGGCACCATTGGGTATCTTGGGCCGGCGGCTGTTTCGTTC
>DATAHF010000142.1:0-8766 GCA_036263315.1 Burkholderiales bacterium | reverse complement strand
CGCACATCGATCGGATGGCTCTCATGCGAGCCCACCGGGCGCACCGTGCGTTCCTCCAGGGCCCGCAGCAGCTTCACCTGCAGCGGCAGGGGCATGTCCCCCACCTCGTCGAGGAAAAGCGTTCCTCCTTGCGCGGCCTGGAAGAGCCCGCGGCGGTCGGCGACCGCCCCGGTAAAGGAGCCCTTCTTGTGGCCGAAGAGCTCGGATTCCAGCAGGCCCTCGGGGATCGCCCCGCAGTTCACCGCCACGAAAGGCGCCCCGCTCCGGGGGCTCGCGCGGTGGATCGCCCGGGCAAGGAGCTCCTTGCCCGTGCCGCTCTGGCCGAAGATGCACACGCTTGCGTCGGAGGCCGCCACGCGGCGCGCCTGGGCAAGCAGATCCTCCATGCTGGAGGACCTCGTGATCAGCTCGCTTCTCCAGTCCTCCATCTCGCCCGTGGCGGGGCTGGAGAGCCGCATCGCCTCGGCGACGGTGTCGAGCAGCACCTTCGGCTCGAAGGGCTTGGTGAGGAAGCTGAACACCCCGCGCCTTGTGGCCGTCACCGCCTCGGGGATCGTCCCGTGCGCAGTCAGGATCACCACCGGCAGCGAGGGCGAATCGCGGTGAATGGCATCAAAGAGCGCCAGCCCATCCATCCCCGCCATCCGCAGATCGGTCACCACCACCTGCGGGCGCGACACCGACAGCGCCGCGAGCGCCGCCTCCCCCGACTCCACCGCCGTCACCGCATAGCCCGCCGCACTCAGCCGCATCGCGATCAGCTGCAGCAGGTCCTTGTCGTCGTCGACGAGCAGTACGCGCGCCTTGTCAGCCATGGTCATTTTCTCCTGCGCAGCCGGTCTTCGCGCTCGAGGATGCCGCGCTCGATGGAGCGCAGCGCGTCGAGCTGCTGGCGCAATGCTTCTTCGCGCTTGTCGCGCTCCTTGTCGAGCCGCTCGCGCTCGCGCTCCGCGCGCTCGCGGTCCTTCGCGAGGCGATCGTTGTCGCGAAGCGCGCGCTCGAGCTCGCGGGCGGTGCGCTGCCGCTCCGCCACCTGCACGGAGAGGAACGCCGCGAACCGGCCGACGCCCGGGGCGCCGGCGTCCGCGATCGGCTCCAGCAGCTCCGCGGCGCGCGCGTCGTCGCGAAGCGGCGGCGGGAGCACGGCCAGCAGGGCGGCGAGCCTCAGCCGGTTGAGCGGGGTCTGCGATTGCGTAAAGCCCTGCTGCGCGCGCCCGAGGGCCGCGCGCTGCTCGCCGGCCGGCGCGCGCGCTGCAGCGAGCGCCTCGCCGACGATCCCGTCCACGGCAAGCGACTGCTCGGCCGGCGGATACAACGCCGCACACCCCGCCAGGAAACACAGCAGGAGCGGGGCGAGGAACCTCACGCCGCTTCCAATGCGCGCGGCTTGCGCGGCAGCTTGACCCGGAAATGACCGCCGCCGCCGTCGCTTACCACGCTGATCCGGCCGCCGTGCGCCTCCGTGAATTCGCGGGCGATGGCGAGCCCGAGGCCCGTGCCTTCCACGCGCGCGTTCGCCTTGACCCGTCCGCGGAAAAACGAATCGAAGATCGATTCGCGTTCTTCCGCCGGCACCCCGGGGCCCGAATCGATGACGTCGATGACGGCCTCGCCGCCGTTCGCGGCGGCGAGCACCGTGATGGTGCCCCCCGCGGGCGTGAACTTCACGGCGTTGCCGAGCAAATTGTCGATGATGGAGCGCAGCTTCTCCGCATCGGCTTCGACCGTCACCTTTTCCGCCTTCAATACGAGCTGCTGGCCTTTGGCGCGCATGGCGAGCTCGTGGCCCACGGCGACTTCCTTCACGAGCGCGTCGAGCGCGATGGAGCGCGGCACGAGGGAGGCGGCGGCGTGCAGGGCACGCTGGTAGTCCAGCAGGTCCTCGATCAGGCGCTGCAGCTTGACGCTGTTGTCGCGCATGATGCTGACCACCTGGCGCTGCGGCGGCGCGAGCGGACCGCCGATCTGGTCGTTGAGGAGCTCCGCGCCCTCGCGCAGCGCCGTGAGGGGCGTCTTCAGCTCGTGCGACAGGTGACGCAGAAAGCGGTTTTTTTCCGCCTCGAGCTCGGCCAGCCGGCGCCGCAGCCAATCGAGCCGCTCCCCCAGCGTTTGCAGGTCCTCGGGGCCGCGCACGGTGATGGGGTGCGCGAAGTCGGCTCCGCCGAGCTGGCGGATCGCCGCGTCCAGCTGGCTGATCGGGCGGGCGATGTAGCGGGTGAGCGCGAGCGCGATGCCCAGCGCCACCGCCGTGCCGAAGATGACGAGCAGGATCAGGCGGCGCTGCACGGCTTCGGCGTTGGCGCGGAGCCGGCCCACCTCGCGGTCCGCGACCAGGTAGCTGATCGCGAGCACTTCGTAGGCGTTCTCCGCCAGCTCGCCGGTCTGCCGGCTGATCGCCTTGGGGTCGAGCTTGCGCCGCGGTTGCGCGTTCAGCACGCCGTAGAGCGCCTCTTCCTCCTCCACGGTCTTGTTGAGCGCGGCGAGCTGGGCATCGTCCAGCGGCAGCAGCAGCAGCTCCTCGGCCACCTGCTTGAAGCTGTGGTGCACGCGCGTGTAGTCCGCCGCGATTTCAGGGTCTTCGAGCACCGCGATCTGCTGCGCCATGCGCTCGATGGAGCCGATGCGGTTCACGAGCGAGCGGCTGGCGCGGGCGGCTTGCGACGCGCTGAATACGGCGCTGCGGCTCTGGTCCGCAAGGCGCTCGGTGTTCCACGCCGAATAGGCCAGCGCGCCAACGAGCGGCAAGGCGACGACCGTGAAGCCGGTGAGCAGCAGCCCGAGAAACGACCGCGGATAAGCCATGTCCCTATAATTTCACGTGAAAAAAGACGCAAACGAGGGCCAATGTCACACTCCAGCGCCTCCCAGGGCGAACCGCGCATTTATCTCGTTGCCGCCGTGGCCGCCAATGGAATCATAGGCGCGAACGGCAAGCTACCTTGGCATCTGCCCGAGGACCTGAAGCACTTTAAGCGCCTCACCCTCGGTCACCCGGTCATTATGGGGCGGCGCACATGGGAATCCCTGCCCGGGGGTGCGCTTCCCGGCCGGGAAAACATCGTGGTTTCGCGCAATCCCTCCTTCCATGCACCCGGCGCCGCGGTGGCTACTTCGCTCGATGCGGCGATCGCCTTCTGCGCGGGTGAAAGCCTCGCCTTCGTTATCGGAGGCACGAGCCTGTTCGCGGAAGCACTGCCGATCGCAAGCGGCCTGGTCATGACGGAGATCCACCGCGACTACCCGGGGGACACGTCCTTTCCGGCCTACGACCGCGCGCAGTGGCGCGAGTCGCAGCGCGAAGCGCACACCGGTGCGGACGGTGTGCGCTTCGACTTCGTGCTGTACGAGAGGGCTACTTAGACTCGAAGACGCGCACCTCGGGCAGCGGAAAGCCGTTGAACTGGCTCGCGTAGGCCGTGGTGTAGGCGCCGGCGTTGTGGATGTAGATGAAGTCGCCTTCCTGCAGATCGGAGGGCAGCGGCTCGTCGCGCATCACGACGTCCACCGAATCGCAGGTGGGGCCGCCCACCGTCCAGGCGACGTCGGGCCCCGAGCGATCGGTGCGGATGCGGTACTTGAGCCCCTCGGTGGTCTCGATGACGCCGCCGAACATGCCCGCATCCCAGTGCATCCAGCGCTTGCCCGCGCGCGTGGCGGTACCGATAACGCGGCAGACGAAATAGCCGGCGTCGGAGACGAGGTAGCGTCCCGGCTCGGCGATGACCTGCACGTCCTCGGGGAAAGCCTTCAGGCCCTCGTTCACCACGGCGCCGATCACCTCGATGGACGGGATGGGCTTGACGTGCCGGACGGGGTAGCCGCCGCCGATGTTGAGCAGGCGCGGCTTGAGGCCCGCCTTCAGCATCTGGTCGAAGACGTTGCGCGCCTTTTCCAGGGCGACGCGCCAGTTTTCCGGGTTGCGGCACTGCGAGCCGACGTGGAAGGTCACGCCGGCGAGGTCGGCCCCGATCTTGGCCGCCAGGCTGACGATCTCCCTCGCATCCGAGGCGCCCGCGCCGAACTTGCCCGACAGCGGCCAATCGCTTCCGATATTGGGCGTCGCGATGCGCAGGTAGAGCTTGGCGTCCGCCTTGGTCTCGTGCACGCGGCGCAGCTCGTCGACGCTGTCCACTACGAACCACTCCACCCCCTTGGCGGCCGCGTAGGCGATCGCCTCGCGCGACTTCATGGGATTGGAATAGAACACCTCGGCGGCCGGGACCCCGAGGGAGAGCAGCAGGTCGAGCTCCGCCGTCGAGGCGATCTCGAAACCCGCGCCCTCCTGGGCCAGGACCTTCAGCACGCGCCGGTCCGGATTCGCCTTGACCGCGTAGTGCGGCCGCACGCGCGGCATGGCGGCGCGGAAGCGGCGCACTTTGTTGCGCACGATGGCGGTGTCGACGATCAGGAAAGGCCGGCTGTACTTCTGCCGTGCGGCTTGGCGCACGATGTCGAAGTCGAGGCTGACTTCGGGGTGCGCGTCGAAGAGCTGCTCTTGATTCTGCTGCCTGGCTACTGCGGTTTGTCTTGTACGTGCGATGCTGCTCGGGCGGTCGCCCATCAGAGGAATCCCCCAATAAGTCGATCTACGTTTCGGGAACGTCGCGGACGGAAACGTCGTACACGCGGGAATAGATCCTGGTGCTTGTCATGATGACCTCCTTCTCCTCGCCTTACGCGTTGAATGGCCGAAGAAATCTCCGGGCGATTATAGGGACGACCCCCCGCCAGTCAAGGGTTTTTTTCATTCTGTGCCGCCGCCCGTGGCGCGCCGAAAACACTAGGTATTGAGGCGGCCCTGATGGGGGCCTACTAGATGCGGGGTAGGGTCACGCCCTTCTGTCCCTGGTACTTGCCGCCCCGGTCGCGGTACGAGGTCTCGCACACCTCGTCGGACTCGATGAAGATCACCTGCGCGACCCCTTCATTGGCGTAGATGCGCGCCGGCAGCGGTGTCGTGTTGGAGAACTCGAGCGTAACGTGGCCTTCCCACTCGGGCTCGAGCGGCGTGACGTTCACGATGATTCCGCAGCGGGCGTAGGTGGACTTGCCGAGGCAGATCGTCAGCACGTTGCGCGGGATGCGGAAGTACTCGACCGTGCGGGCGAGCGCGAAGGAATTGGGCGGGATGATGCAGACCTCGCCCTTGAAGTCGACGAAGTTCTTCTCGTCGAAATGCTTGGGGTCGACGATGGTCGCGTTGATGTTGGTGAAGATCTTGAACTCGGTGGAGCAGCGGATGTCGTAGCCGTAGCTCGAGGTGCCGTAGGAAACGATCCTGCGGCCCTGCGCTTCCTTCACCTGGCCCGCCTCGAAGGGCTCGATCATTGCGTGCTGGGCCGCCATGCGGCGGATCCATTTGTCTGATTTGATGGTCATTGGCGCTCCGTTCGCGGGGCATTCTAAACTTGATGCCCATGGGCTCCGGCATCCCCTCCTGGCCGTTCGCCGCGCGCGCGCTGACGCCGCATCTCGGCGCCGAGATCTCCGGCGTGCGCGTGGCGGACATCGACGACGCGGTATTCGGCGCGCTCTACCAGGCGTTCCTGCGCTACCAGGTCCTGCTTTTCCCGCCGCAGGACCTTCCGCCGGCCCGCCAGGTCGCGTTCGCGCGGCGTTTTGGGGAAGTGCAGGTCCACGTGATGACCCAGTACCACGCGGACGGCTTTCCGGAGCTCTACCGCCTCTCCAATCTCGATGCCCAGGGCCGGCCCACGGGCAGCCACCCGGACAAGGGCACGCTCGCCTGGCACACCGACGGGTCCTGGCAGCGCGTCACGGGGCAGGCGACCATCATCTACGGCGAAGTCATGCCGGCGGCGGGCGGCGAGACGCATTTCTGCGACATGTACGGCGCCTATGAGCGGCTCTCGAGCGCCTGGAAGACGCGCATCGCCAACCTGCGGGCGGTGCACAACCTCGACTTTTCGCGCAACCGGCGCCACGGCGAGGACCCGCTGACCGACGAGCAGCGCCGCGCCAGGCCCCCGGTCGATCACCCGGTCGTGCGCACGCACCCGGAGACGGGCCGCAGGTGCCTGTTCCTGGGCGATCACGCTGAATACATCGTCGGCATGCCCTACGACGAAGGGCGGGCGCTGATTGAAGAGCTGAATGCCCTCGCCATCCATCCCGACCTGACCTACGAGCACCGCTGGAGGACCCGCCAGCTGATCGTGTGGGACAACCGCTGCGTCCTGCACCGCGCGACCGCCTACGACCCGGCGAACGAGAGCCGCGTGATCCGGCGCTGCACCGTGCTGGGGGAAGTGCCCGCCTGAACGCGCGATACCGCTAGGTGTTCTGGACGACGATGTTGGGGAATTTCGAGGTCATGTCGCGCTGCGACTCGGCGATTTTGACCGCGCAGCGCCGCGCGATGCGGCGGTAGATCTCCGCCACCTTGCCGTCCGGGTCGGACACGACGGTCGGCTTGCCCGAGTCGGCCTGGCTGCGGATCGACTCGTCGAGCGGAAGCTGGCCGAGGAGCTCGGCGCCGTAGTCGCGGCTCATCTTCTCGGCGCCGCCGCTGCCGAAGATGTGGCTCTCGTGGCCGCACTTCGGGCACACGTGGTAGGACATGTTCTCCACCACGCCCAGGATCGGGATGCCCACCTTCTCGAACATCTTGAGGCCCTTGCGCGCGTCGATGAGGGCGATGTCCTGCGGCGTGGTGACGATCACGGCGCCCGTGACCGGGACCTTCTGCGCGAGCGTCAGCTGGATGTCGCCGGTGCCCGGCGGCAGGTCGACCACCAGGTAATCGAGCTCGCGCCAGTTGGTGTCCTTGAGAAGCTGCTCGAGCGCCTGGGTCACCATCGGACCGCGCCATACCATGGGCGTGTCGATGTCGATCAGGAAGCCGATCGAGATGGCCTGCAGGCCGTGGCCCTCCATCGGCTCGAGGTGCTTGCCGTCCTTCGATTCGGGCCGCCCCGAGATGCCGAGCATCATGGGCTGCGACGGGCCGTAGATGTCCGCGTCGAGCACGCCGACCGAGGCGCCTTCGGCCGCGAGCGCGAGCGCGAGGTTCACCGCGGTCGTCGACTTGCCCACGCCGCCTTTTCCGGAAGCGACGGCGATGATGTTCTTGATGCCGGGGACGAGCTTCACGCCCCGCTGCACGGCATGCGGCACGACTTTCGAGGACACCTTGACGCTGACCTGGCCGGCACCCGCCTGCTTGAGCGCCTGCGTGACCTGGCGCCGGACCGGCTCGTACTGGCTCTTGCCGGGATAACCGAGCTCGATGTCGAGCGAAACGTCGTCGCCCGCGAGCTTCACATTGCGCGCGGAGCGCGTGCTCACGAAGTCCTTGCCGGTATTGGGATCGACGAGCTGGCGGAGCACCGCCTGCACGTCGGCTTCACTGAGGGGCATGCGTCAAGTGTAAGCTAAAATTTTCGGTTTCCCGAGCAGTCCATGCCCCGAAGTCTCTTCGTCACCACCGCGCTGCCGTACGCGAATGGCCCTTTCCACATCGGGCACATCATGGAGTACATCCAGGCCGATATCTGGGTGCGATTCCAGAGAATGCAAGGCGCGGAAGTGCATTTCGTCGGCGCCGACGACGCGCACGGCGCGCCGATCATGCTCGCCGCGGAAAAAGCCGGCAAGACGCCCGAGGCTTTCGTGGCGGAAATCGCCCGGGGACGCAGGAAGTACCTGGAAGGCTTTCATATCCAGTTCGACAACTGGCACTCGACGCATTCGGCGGAGAACACCGAGCTCTCGCAGGGAATCTACCGGCGCCTCAAGGCGAAGAACCTGATCTACACGAAGCCGGTGGAGCAGTTCTACGACCCGGTGAAGGGCATGTTCCTTGCCGACCGCTACATCAAGGGCGAGTGCCCGAACTGCGGCGCCAAGGACCAGTACGGCGACGCCTGCGAAAACTGCAGCTCCGTCTACCCGCCGACCGAGCTGAAGAACCCCTACTCGACGCTGTCCGGCGCAAAGCCCGAGCTGAAAACGTCCGAGCACCACTTCTTCAAGCTTTCCGACGCGCAATGCAAGAGCTTCATCCGCGCGTGGCTCGAGAAGCCCGGCCGCGTGCAGCCCCAGGTATTCAACAAGGCGATCGAGTGGCTCGACGGCGAGGGCGACAAGGCGCTGAGTGACTGGGACATCTCGCGCGACCCGCCCTACTTCGGCATCCGCATCCCGGACATCGAGCAGGAGAAATACCTCTACGTCTGGCTGGACGCCCCGGTCGGCTACTTCGCGAGCCTCAAGAACTACTGCGAGCGCAAGGGCCTCGACTTCGAGCGCTTCGTGAAGCCGGGCCACGGGACCGAGATGGTGCACTTCATCGGCAAGGACATCATCTACTTCCACACGCTCTTCTGGCCGGCCATGCTCGAGTACTCCGGGTACAAGACGCCGGACCATGTGTTCGTGCACGGCTTCATCACCGTGTCCGGCGACAAGATGTCCAAGTCGCGCGGCACCGGCATCAGCCCGCTGCGCTATCTCGAGCTTGGCATGAACCCTGAATGGCTACGCTACTACATCGCCGCGAAGCTGAACGCCAACGTCGAGGACCTGGACTTCAATCCGGACGACTTCCTCGCGCGCGTCAATAGCGACCTGGTCGGGAAATACGTCAACATTGCCAGCCGCTGCGCCGTGTTCCTGAGCCGCAGGTTCGACGGCCGCCTGGCCGAGGTGCGCGACCCGTTCGGCTTCGCTTCTAAGGCGGCGAGCATCGGCGCGCTGTACGAGGAGCGCGAATACGGCAAGGCGCTGCGCCAGGTGATGGAGCTC
>DATAHF010000141.1:0-37007 GCA_036263315.1 Burkholderiales bacterium | reverse complement strand
CGCCGGTAGACACGACGGTGCGCCACCCCGCGCGCTGCGCCTGCGTCACCAGCGTCGCGATCACATCATCGGCCTCGACGCCATCGACGCACAGCACCGGCCAGCCGAGCGCCTCGACCGCCTCGCGCATCGGCTCGACCTGCGCGCCCAGATCGTCCGGCATGGCGGTGCGCGTCGCCTTGTATTGCGGATATTCGGCGTCCCGAAAGGTCTTGCCCTTCGCATCCAGCACGAACGCGCGCGCATGAGCGCCGTAGTCCGAGGCGAGCTTGCGCAGCATGTTGATGACCCCGTAGATCGCGCCCGTCGGCTCGCCGGTCTTCGGGCTCTTGAGCTCCGGCAGCGCGTGGAACGCGCGATACAGGTAGGAGGAGCCGTCGACGAGCAGCAGCGTCTTCTCGGGGTTCACCGGCCATAGGATAGTAGAATGCGATGCATGCGGCGGCTCCTGCTTTTCATGCTCCTGTGCTGGTCCTGCGGCGTCCTTGCGCAGGCGCGCCCGCCGAATCTCGAGCCGCTTCCCGAGCCGCCGCCGCCGCCGCCGATCCCGGGTCCCGACGAGCCGAGCGTGCGCATACCGGTCCAGGAAGCCGATCAGGTGGAAGAAATCCGCGACGGCGGCCGCGTCGTCATGCTCAAGGTCACGCCGCCGGGCGGCAAGCCGTATTACCTCGTCGATACCACCGGCAACGGCAACTGGATGCGCCGGGACTCGCTCGACGATGGGGTTCGCGTTCCGATGTGGCCGATCCTGAAATTCGACTGATTGTCGGTTTTCACCCCAGTCTCCGAGGCGGAACTGGCGCAATGGCTGCGCAACTACTCGATAGGCGGGCTGCTCGCCCTCGAGCCGATCAAGGCCGGCATCGAGAACACCAATTACTTCGTCACCACTTCGCAGGGCCGTTACGTACTGACGCTTTTTGAGCGGCTGCCCGCGGAAGAGCTGCCGTTCTACCTCGAGCTCATGGCGCACCTTGCACGCCATGGCATTCCCTGCCCCGCGCCCATCGCCGACCTGTCCGACCGCTATCTGCAGCACCTGAACGGCAAGCCGGCTGCGCTGGTCACCCGCCTGCCCGGGCGCTCGGTGGAGTGGCCCGACGCCGCGGCGTGCGCGGAGCTCGGCATGCTCCTCGCCCGGATGCATCTTGCGGGCCGCTCCTATGCCGGGTATCTGGAGAATCCGCGCGGCGCCAAATGGTGGCGGTTCGCGGCAAGCGCGGTGATGCGGTTTCTCGACGCGCCGAGTGCGCGGCTGCTCGAGCAGGAGCTCGCTTTCCAGGCGGGCCAGCGCTTCCCCGACCTGCCACGCGGGCCGGTGCACGCGGATCTTTTCCGCGACAACGCGCTATTCGAGGACGGACGCATCTGCGGCGTGATCGACTTCTATTTCGCCGGCGTGGACGCGCTGCTCTACGACCTGGCGGTGTGCGCCAACGATTGGTGCCTGGCCGACGCGCAGCGCGACCGGCGCCTCGACGCCGGACGCACGCGCGCACTGCTCACCGCCTATGCCAGCGTGCGGCCACTGAGCGACGGCGAGCGCCGCGCGTGGCCCACAGTGCTGCGCTCTTCCGCGCTGCGCTTCTGGCTGTCGCGGCTGTACGACTTTCACCTGCCGCGCCCCGGCATGCTGGTGCACGCGCACGATCCGGAGCACTTCCGCGACATCCTGCAGCTGCGCGCGACCGAGCCCGCCCGCTGGCTCGACTGATGCAGCCGCGTATCGTTCCGTATGTCAACGGGCTGCGCTGGCTGCTGGAAGGCTGGCGTCTCTTTCGGGCCGCCCCCATCGGATGGCTGGCGCTCGTGTTCGCCTATTGGCTGCTCATGAGCCTCGTCTCGGTCATTCCGATCGCTGGCGTCGTGGCCGCCGCGGTTCTCGTGCCGCCGTTCTCCATCGGCTTCATGGCGGCGGGGCGAGCGGCGGCCGCCGGCTCGCCGCTTTCCTTGGCGCTGCTCTTCGAGGGCTTTCGGCATGGCGCGCGCGCGCAGCTCATGCTCGGGGCGATTTATTTTGCCTGCCTTGCCGCGGTGCTGGGCGGTACGTTGCTGGTGGACGGCGGCGCTGCCGCGCGCTGGGTGCTCGCGGGCGAGCGGCCCGACGAAGACGCGCTCCAGTCGGCGGCGCTCTATGCCGCCCTCGGGGCGGCAGCGCTTCTCTATGCGCCCGTGATGATGATGTTCTGGTTCGCGCCCGTGCTCGCGGCATGGCATGGCGCTCCCGCGGCGAAGGCGCTGTTCTTCAGTTTCTTCGCCTTCCTGGCCAACTGGCGGGCGTTCCTCGCCTACGGTGCGGGGGCCGCCGTGCTCACCACCGCGGTGCCGATGCTCGCGCTGAGCGTGCTGCTTGCCCTTTCGGGCGGCACGACGGCCGTGCCGCTCGCCGGCCTGCTGTTCCCGCTCCTCGTGGTGCTGCTACCCACGTTGTTTGCAAGCTTTTACGCGAGCTACCGCGACATCTTCGCCGCGGGGCCATGACGTCGCTTCGCGAATCGGCCAGAATGACGCCATGAGCGCCTTTGCGCTTCCGGAGCTCTCTCCCGCAGCCGCGCCCGAGTTCGTCGACGCCCAGGAGTGCAAGGCCTGGCTCGAGCACGTGCCGCTCGCCAATGTCGGCGCGTCGCAGCGCCAGCTCCTCGAGCAGGCCCGCGAGTTCAATCGCCTGCCCACCGCGGCGGCGAACCGCTGCGCGGTCATGGAGGCGCTGCGCGAGCCGGTGAATTTCGTGCAGATCGAGCAGGCGAAGCGCTTCACGAACCGCGCGCTGCCCATGACCGAAGGCGAGCTGGCGGTGTTCCGGGAAACCAACGAGCTTTGGGAGGAGATGCGCATCGGCTACCTGCGCTGCCTGGAGGCCGCGCTCGGCGGCGACGCGGCCATGCGCGCCCAAGGCGCGCTCGTGTGCCAACGCGCGCTCGCCTATTCGGGACTGAAGATGTTCCATCACTACCGCGCCTACCGGCAGGTGCCTGCGCGCGAGTGGCGCGGCCTGAATCAGGCCTATGCCGCGGCCGAGGAACTGGAGGTCGCCGAAGAGGGCGTCAAGGATTTCCTCAACCGCGACGTCCACGACACCTCGCCGCGCATCGCCTATGCCCGCGCGGCGCTCATGGGGATGTGCAATCCGAACGAGCTTGCGCAGCGGCAGCTCACCTTCGCCGCGTTCCTGCTCGAGCGCTGGGCCGCCAAGCTCGAGATCGGCCGCGAGCCGATACCGGAAGAGGAGGGCGTGTCGCCCCTTGTGGTCGACCTCGCCGGCGACCGGCTCCCCGAGCGGATGGAAAGCAGCGCCGCGCAAAAGGGCGGACAGGTGCGCTACCTCGATGCGCGCAAGCTCGCCAAGAGCCTGCGCAACCGCGTCGGCCTGCTGCGCAAAGGGGAGTCGCCGGCGAAGCTCGCCCTGGGCGAGGACTGCGTGCAGCCTTCGTGCGAGCAGATGCTCATATTCCTGTTCCGCCAGTGGTGCCAGGGAAAGCCCGCCCGCTCGGCGGAGCGCCGCCCCGCCGCGGGACAGGCGCAGGCCTGCAACGAGCTCGCGGCGATCCACTATTTCATCTCCGGCCGCGTATTCCGCCAGCCCTCCACGGCGACCGAGCTCACCAAGAAGCAGCGCGAGGAAATCGCCACTTTCGGCAGGATCAGCACGCGCGACGATGAGGACCACGCGCAGACCTTCGTGGTCGAGCCCTGGCAGATCGAGGACGAGAGCGCGCAGGGCGTGCGCATCGTGCGCCGGGCCGGAACCCCGGGCAAGCGCTATGCGCACGGGCAGCTCGTGGCCGTGCGGCCGTCGGACGCCAAGGGTTTCCTGCTGGGGCAGGTGCGCTGGCTGATGGCGGCCGACAATGGCGACTTGCATGCCGGGATACGCCTGCTTCCCGGACTGCCTGCGGCGTGCGCCGTGCGTCCCACCGGATTGAACGTGCAGAACGAAAAGTTCGTGCCGGCGCTGTCGCTCGGCCCGGTGCCTGCGCTGCAGGCTCCGCCGTCCCTCGTGCTCCCGCTCGGCTGGTTCAAGCCCAAGCGCGTGCTTGAGCTCTACATCGATACAGTAGTGCGCGCGCGCCTTACCGAAGTGCTCGAGCGCGGGCTCGACTTCGAGCGCGTCGGCTTCGAAGTGCTGCCGTAGGCGATCACGTGGCTGAGCCTTTGTCTCCGAGCGCCATAACCCTGCACCAGAAATCCCGCGTGATCGAGATCGCGTACTCCAACGGGCGCAGCTTCCGCCTGCCCTACGAGTTCCTGCGCGTGTACTCGCCTTCGGCCGAGGTGCGCGGGCATGGGCCCGGGCAGGAAGTGCTGCAGACCGGCAAGCGCGACGTCGACTTGCTCTCCCTGGAACCGGTCGGCTCGTATGCGGTGCAGCCGGTGTTCTCGGACGGGCACGCGACCGGCATCTACTCGTGGGAGTATCTCTACGAGCTCGGCGAGAACCAGCAGCGGCTCTGGGACGAATACCTGGCGCGGCTTGCCGCAGCGGGAGGAAGCCGCGATGGATGAGCAGACCGATTTCGGGTACGAGCGGGTCGCCGCGAGCGAAAAGGCGGCCAAGGTCGGTGCCGTGTTCGACCGCGTGGCCTCGCGCTATGACGTCATGAACGATCTCATGTCGCTCGGCCTGCATCGGGCGTGGAAGGCTTTCGCGGTGGCGATTGCACGGCCGCGGCCGGGCGAGCGCATTCTCGACGTCGCGACCGGCAGCGCCGACCTGGCGCGCGCGCTTGCAGGGCGGGTGGGGGCGAGCGGCGAAGTGTGGCTCACGGACATCAACGCCAGCATGCTGGCCCGCGGACGCGACCGCATGATCGACGCGGGCTGCATGGCGCCCGCGGTGCAGTGCAACGCCGAGCGGTTGCCGTTTCCGGCGGGCTACTTCGACTGCGTCACGGTCGCGTTCGGACTGCGCAACATGACCCGCAAGGATCTTGCGCTCGCCGAAATGACCCGCGTCCTGAAGAGCGGAGGGCGCCTGCTGGTGCTCGAGTTCTCCAAGGTGTGGAAGCCGCTCGAGCGCGCCTATGACCTCTATTCGTTCAAGGTCCTGCCGTGGCTCGGCAAGCGCGTCGCAGGCGACGAGGCGGCGTATCGCTACCTTGCGGAGTCGATCCGCATGCATCCCGACCAGCCCGAGCTCGCCAGGATGCTGGAGGCGGCAGGTCTTTCGCGGGTCGAGTACTTCAACCTCGCCGCGGGCGTGGTCGCCCTGCACCGGGGTTACCGCATTTGATACGATGAGCGGCTTATCACCGAAGGACTTACCAAGTGAAGGACTTACCAATGAGTAAGTGGCTACTCGCTATCACGCTTTCCGTCCTCGGCGCCCTGCTGGTCGCTACGGACGCCGATGCCAAGCGGCTCGGCGGCGGCCGCTCGGTCGGCACCCAGCGCAGCATCACCAACACGCCTCCCGCCTCCGCGCCGGCGCGTCCTTCGCAACCCCAGGCTGCGCCGCAAAACGGCGCGGCCGCCCAGCCTCCGGCGCCCGCATCGGGCTTCAGCCGCTGGCTGCCGATGCTTGGCGGGCTCGCCCTCGGCGGCCTGCTCGGCTCGATGTTCGGCGGCGGCGGCCTCGGCGGCATCCTGCTGCTCGCGCTCCTCGCGTTTGCAGCGGTGTTCGTGATCCGTGCGATTGCAGCGCGGCGCACCGACAGCGCGCCGCAGGAGCTGCGCGCCGCGGGCGTGCCGGACGATGCGTTGCGCGCCGCGCCGCCGTCCGCGCCGCAGCCGGCCTCGAGCGCTCCGGCTTACGCTGCGCCGAACGTCCCCGCGGGCTTCGATACGACGGCGTTCCTGCGCTCGGCAAAGCTCAACTTCGTGCGCCTGCAGGTCGCCAACGACCTCGGCAAGCTGGACGAGATCCGTGAATTCACCACCCGGGAGATGTTCGACGAGCTGCGCAAGGAGGCGCCCGAGCGCCCCAGCGCGCAGCACACCGACGTGATGAGGCTCGACGCCGATCTGCTCGAGCTCACGACGGAGCGCGACCGGCATTGGGCCAGCGTGCGCTTCTCCGGCATGGTGCGCGAAGCGGCCGGCGAGACGCCTGAAGGCTTCGAGGAAGTATGGAATCTCGTTAAACCGGCGGATGGCTCGAGCGGCTGGCTGCTCGCCGGCATCCAGCAGATGCACTAGTGCGACGCTCCGAGCGACCAAAAAGGCCACCACGAGTGGCCTTTTTCATTTCGTGATGCCAGCCCCTGGCCCAATGCTGACTGCGCTGAACCGCCTGCTGGAGAAGGAAGCGTGGGCGCGCGAGCACCTCGCGCCGTTCGAGGGCGCGGTGGTCGAGGGGCGCGTGGGACCGCTCGTGCTGCGCGCCGCCATCGTCTCATCCGGATACCTCGGCGCCGCTCCCGCCGGCATTGCCCCAGCGGCGATCGTCAGTGCCGTGCCGGGAAAGCCGAAAGTCGAAGGCGAGGAGCCGCTCGCCGAAGCGCTTCGCCTCGTGCTGCAGCATCTGCGCTGGGACGCGGAGGAGGATCTGTCGCGAGTTGTCGGCGACGTGGCGGCGCGCCGGCTCGTCGAGGCCGGGCGCGCTTTCATCGCCTGGCAGCGCGACGCCGGGCAGCGGCTCCTGGAATCGGCCTCCGATTACCTTGCCCGGGAAAACGGCCTGCTCGCAACACGGCGCGAGCTCGCCGAATTCAGCGCTGCATTGCAGGAAATGGAGACCCGTATCGGGGAACTCGAGCGCCGGGTGGGCCGCCTTGGGTAGGCTGCTGCGCTTGCTGCGCATCGTCGGCGTGGGGCTGCGCTTCGGCCTGCACGAGTTCGTCCCGCCGCTCGCCGGCAACCCGCTCCTCGGCCTCATCAGCGGGCACCGCGGCGAGCCGCGTGGCCAGCGCCTGCGCGAGGCGCTGGAGACGCTCGGGCCGATCTTCGTCAAGTTCGGCCAGGTGCTGTCGACGCGGCGCGACCTCATTCCCCTGGATATCGCCGACGAGCTGGCGAAGCTGCAGGATCGCGTGCCGCCGTTCGCGCCCGAGCTTGCGCGCGCGGAGCTCGAACGTTCCCTCGGCCGCCCGATCTCCGAGGTTTTCGCGAGCTTCGAGCGCGAAGCCGTTGCGAGCGCCTCCATCGCGCAGGTGCACCTCGGCGTGCTCGCGGACGGCCGCGAAGTCGCCGTCAAGGTGCTCAGGCCCGGGGTGGAAGGCGAGATCGCCAAGGACGTGCTCATCCTGCAAAGCGCCGCGGCGCTGGTCGAGCGCTTGTGGAGCGAGGGCCGGCGGCTCAAGGCAAGGCAGGTGGTCCAGGAGTTCGCGCGCCACCTCGAGGACGAGCTCGATCTCATGCGGGAAGCGGCCAACGCGAGCCAGCTGCGCCGTAACTTCGCGGGCTCGCCTTTGCTCCTGGTGCCCGAAGTTCACTGGAGCCTGTGCTCCGAGCGCGTCATGGTGATGGAGCGCATGCGGGGCACGCCGGTATCGCACGTGCAGGTGCTGCGCGACAAGGGCGTGGACATCCCGGCGCTCGCGAGGCGCGGCGTGGAAATCTTCTTCACCCAGGTGTTCCGCGACGGCTTCTTCCACGCCGACATGCATCCCGGCAATATCCTCGTGGCGACGGAGGGCGAGGCGGCCGGTCGCTACATCGCGCTCGACTTCGGCATCATGGGGACGCTGACCGAGGTCGACAAGAACTACCTCGCGCAGAACTTCCTTGCCTTCTTCAACCGCGACTACCGGCGCGTCGCCCAGGCGCACCTCGAGGCCGGCTGGGTGCCGGCCCTGACGCGGGTTGACGAGTTCGAGGCGGCGATCCGCGCGGTGTGCGAGCCGATCTTCTCGCGGCCGTTGAAGGAGATCTACTTCGGTCGGCTGCTGCTGCGCCTCTTCCAGACCTCGCGGCGCTTCAACGTGGAGATCCAGCCGCAACTCGTGCTCTTGCAGAAGACGCTGCTCAATATCGAGGGGCTGGGCCGCGACCTTGACCCCGAGCTCGATCTCTGGCGCACCGCCAAGCCGTACCTCGAGCGCTGGATGGGCGAGCAGGTCGGATGGCGGGCCCTCTTGCGCGCCATCCGCCACGAGGCGCCGTACTGGGCGGCGACGCTGCCGCAATTGCCGCGCCTCGTGCATCGCGCCCTGGCCGAAGACCGGGTGACGGGCATGCGCGAGGCGCTCGAGCGCCTCGCCGACGAGACGGAGCGGCGCAACGACGTGTTCTCGGCGCTGCTCATCGTCCTCGTCGGGGCGCTGATCCTGGCGGCGGTGTTCTTTCTCTGAGGCGATGGCGCAAGACGCCGGCCGGCCGGAGTTCTGGGAGGAGCGCTACCGCAACGGCGTGACGCCGTGGGATGCCGGCGGAGCGCCGGCCGCATTTTGTGCGTGGCTTGCGAAAGAGCGCGCGCCGCTCTCGGTGCTGGTGCCCGGCTGCGGCAGCGGGTACGAAGTGCGGGCCTTGGCGGAACAAGGCCATGACGTGCTCGCGATCGATTTCTCCGAGGCCGCCGTGGAAGCGGCGCGCAGGCAGGCGCACGGCCTTCGGGCGCGCATCCGCCATGAGGATTTCTTTCAGCTGAGCGAGCCGCCCGTGGAGGTGCTCTACGAGCGCACGTTCATGTGCGCCCTGCCGCCGCGCATGCGCGCAGCGTGGGCCGAGCATGTGCAAGCGCTGGTGCGACCAGGCGGCAGGCTGCTGGGATTTTTCTTCTTCGACGCCCAGCCGAAGGGGCCGCCCTTCGGCATCGCGCCGAGCGCGCTGCATGCGCTGCTCGATCCAGGCTTCGCCTTGCTCGTCGATGAACCGGTGCCCGCCGCGCAATCGGTGCCGGTGCTTGCCGGCAAGGAGCGTTGGCAGGTATGGCAGCGGCGGCTATGATGGCGCGCGCATGCTGATCGCCTCGGTGATTCTCTACCTCGCCGTCACCATCGCGATCGGGCTGTGGGCGGCGCGGCGGGTGCACGACTCGAAGGACTACGTGCTCGCGGGCCGCAGCCTGCCGCTTTACATGAACACGGCCACCGTGTTCGCCACGTGGTTCGGCGCCGAGAGCGTGCTGTCGGTGTCGGTGGAATTCTCGAAGAGCGGGCTCGGCGGCGTCATCGCCGACCCGTTCGGATCTTCGATGTGCCTGGTGATCGTGGCGCTGTTCTTCGCGCGCGCGTTCTATCGCATGGACCTCCTCACCATCGGGGACTTCTACCGCAAGCGCTACGGCAAGACCATGGAGCTCGGCACGAGCGTGGTGATCGCGATCTCGTACCTGGGCTGGACCGCCGCCCAGCTCACCGCCCTCGGGCTCGTGTTCTCGACCCTGACCGAGGGCGCGATCCCGCTCGAGACCGGCATCCTCATCAGCGGGCTCGTGGTGCTCGGCTACACCATCTGGGGCGGCATGTGGTCGGTGGCGATGACCGACCTTTTCCAGTCGGTCATGATCATCGCCGGCCTCGGCCTCGTCGCCTGGGTGGTGGGCGACATGGCGGGCGGGCCCGGCAAGGTGATCGCCGCGGCATCGGAGGCGGGCCGCTTCCAGTTCTGGCCCGCGGGGGGCACGAAGGAGTGGCTTGCTTTCGTGACCGCGTTCCTGACGCTCGCGATCGGGTCCATCCCGCAGCAGGACATCTTTCAGCGCGTGACGTCCGCAAAAAACGAAAACACCGCAGTCGCCGGCAGCCTGCTCGGCGCGCTGGTGTACTTCGGCTTCGTGTTCGTGCCGATCTATATCGTGGTTGCCGCCCTGCTGGTGGACCCCGCGCTCGCCGGGCTGCTCTCGGCCGAGGACGCCCGCGAAATGCAGCGCATCCTGCCGAACTTCATCCTGGCCCACACGCCGATGTGGATCAAGGTGCTCTTCTTCGGCGCGCTCCTCTCGGCGATCCTGTCGACGGCCAGCGGCGCGATCATCGCCCCGACCTCGCTTTGCACGGAGAACATCATCCGGCCGCGGTTTCCGCACATGAGCGACCGGCAGTTCCTGCTCACGCTTCGCATCGTGCTCGTGAGCTTTACGCTCGCGGCGCTGCTTTTTGCGCTCAATTCCAAGCAGACGATGTACGACATGGTGCAGAACGCCTACACCGTCACCCTCGTGGCGGCGCTTGTCCCGCTCGCCGCGGGCATCTTCTGGAAGCGCGCAAACAACACCGGCGCCGTGCTCTCCGCGAGCTTCGGCCTCGTCGCCTGGCTCATCGCCGCGTTCACCGCATCGGATGCGACCGTGCCGCCGGCGCTCGTCGGGCTCGGCTTCTCGCTCCTCGGCATGGTGATGGGGGCCTTCGTGCCGCGCGAGCAGGCGGCGACGCACCGGCATCACGGCTCCTCGCAGTGAGGCCGGCGGCGCCGTGAACGCCGAGCGCCGTGGATCCGCCTTTTCCCGCATCGCCCTGGGCGTGTATGTCCTGTTGACGGCATACGCGTCGCTTTATCCGCTCGAAGGCTGGCGCGAGCACGCGGCGTCGCCCTTCGAATACTTGTCCGCCGCCTGGCCGCGCTACGTCAGCCGGTTCGACATGGGGGTGAACGTCCTCGGCTATTTACCGTTGGGATGGCTTTGCGTCGCGGCGCTCTACCCGCGCCTGCGCGGGGCGACGGCGTGGCTGGTGGCGGCGCTGCTCGGCACGGGATTGTCGGTGCTGCTCGAGGCGGTGCAAACCTATCTGCCGACGCGCGATGCTTCCAACGTGGACGTTGCATGCAACGCGGCGGGCGCGATGCTCGGCGCGCTGGCGGGCTGGCGCGGCGTGCCGTGGACGCTGGAGCACGGCCCGCTCAAGCGGCTGCGCCACCAGATCTTCCTTCCCGGCGCGCAGATCGATTTCGGCCTCGTGCTGGTGGCCCTCTGGCTTTTCGTGCAGCTCAATCCCGCGATGCTGCTTTTCGGGGCGGGCAGCCTGCGTGACCTCGTCGTGGCGCAGGAGGGCAGGGCGCGCGCGCCGGAATTCTTCGTCCTCGTGGAGACCCTCACCTCGGCGGCGAACATGGTCGCAGTAGGCCTGCTCCTGTCCTCGCTGACGGTGTCCGCGGGTCCGGTGCGGGCGATGTACCTCGCGCTGCTCGCGGTCGGGCTGACGATCAAGGCCGGCGCATTTGCGCTTCTCATGCGCGCGGACAGCGTGCTCGGGTGGCTCACTCCGGGGGCGCAGCTCGGGCTGGTGTGCGGCCTCGCGGCCGGGCTCGCCGCGGTGGAGCTGCCGCGCACCGCGCGCCTCGCGCTTGCCGCCGTGCTCCTGATGGCCGCCACGGTGCTCGTCAATCTTGCTCCGCCCAATCCATATTTCTCGGCGACGCTCAAGGTGTGGCAGCAGGGTCATTTCCTGAACTTCAACGGCCTGACCCGCATCGTGAGCTCGGCGTGGCCCTACGCCGCGCTCGCCTACCTGATCCACCTCGCTGCACGCAGGCCGCGCGATCCGGCGGGTTAAAATCGCGCATGCCCTACTACTCGCACCATGTCTTCTTCTGCTGCAACCAGCGCGACGGCGGGCGCGTCTGCTGCAACGACAAGGGCGCATCGCAGATGCGCGATTACGCCAAGCAGCGCGTCAAGGAGCTCGGGCTGGCGGGCGAGGGAAAAGTGCGCATCAACCAGGCGGGCTGCCTCGATCGCTGCGAGGAAGGCCCGTGCGTCGTCGTCTACCCCGAGGGCGTGTGGTACACCTACGTGGACCGCGCCGACATCGACGAGATCATCGAGGAGCATCTGCGCCACGGCAGGATCGTCGAGCGCCTGACGATGTAATGCGGGCCGCGACGCGGCGCATGTTCGTGGCGGGGCCGGCGGGGCGCATCGAATGCGCGCTCGACACGCCGGAGGGCCCGCCGGTCGGCGGCGCGCTCATCGCGCATCCCCACCCCCTCTACGGCGGGACGCTGGACAACAAGGTGGTGCAGACTCTCGCGCGGGCGTTCCTCGAGCTCGGCTACCAGACCTGGCGTCCCAACTTCCGCGGCGTAGGCGAGAGCGAGGGCGCGCATGACGCCGGCCGCGGCGAAGTGGAGGACCTGGCGAGCGTGCTGCAGGCCATGCCGTTCGAGCGCAAGCTCCTTGCCGGGTTCTCCTTCGGCGCCGCCATGCAGGTGAAGCTGGCCGCACGCGCGGCGCCCGAGAAACTCGTCCTGGTCGGGCTGGCCGTGACGGCCCATGAGCTGCCCCCGGCTCCGCAAGGCACGCTCGTGATCCATGGCGAAAAGGACACCACCATCGCGCTCGCGGCGGTCCTCGACTGGGCGCGGCCGCAGGACCTCCCCGTGGTCGTGGTGCCGGACGCCGACCATTTTTTCCACCGCAAGCTGCACGTCCTGCGCGGCATCGTGAGCGCCAGTTGCAGCTGAGGCGCCCGGCCTCCGCTATGCTGCGCGCATGACGATGCTCTGGGTGAAGGCGCTGCACATCATCTTCATGGTGACCTGGTTCGCGGGGCTGTTCTATTTGCCCCGGCTCTTCGTGTACCACGCCATGGCTAGCGACGCGCCGTCGCTCGAGCGGTTCAAGCTGATGGAGCGCAAGCTCTTCTGGGGCATCACCACGCCCGGGGGCATCCTGACGGTGGCCTTCGGCGTGTGGCTTTGGCTCGCCTGGTACCGGGGCGCGGGCGGCTGGCTGCACGCCAAGGTTGCGCTGGTGGTGCTGCTCATCGTCTATCACGTCTGGTGCTGGCGCCTGATGCGCGCCTTTGCCGAGGGCCGCAATACCCGAAGCCACGTGTGGTATCGCTGGTTCAACGAAGCGCCCACGGTCGTCCTTTTCGCCACGGTATTCCTGGTTGTCCTCAAGCCGTTCTGAGGCGTTCTTCGCGAGCGCCCCGCGCGGCCTCGAGGAGCTGCTGCTGCACGAGATCATGGGGCTCAAGGGCCTTGCCGCAAAAGCGGTGCCGGGCGGCGTGCTGTTTTCCGGCGATTGGGAAACCTGCTACCGCATCAACTTCTGGTCGCGCATCGCTTCGCGCGTGCTGTGGCGGATCGCCGAATTCGACTACCGCAACGAGCACGATGTCTATGCGGCGGCCAAGGCGGTCGACTGGCCCGCCTTCTTCGACGTGGAGCGCACCCTGCGCGTGAACGTCACTGCGCAGAAGAGCCCGCTCAAGAGCCTGGAGTTCGCGACCTTGCGGATCAAGGACGCCGTATGCGACCGATTCCGCGACGCGCTTGGCAAGCGCCCGAGCGTGGACCGCGCGCAGGCGGACGTCCGGGTGCACGCATTCCTCGAGGAAGGCCGGGCCACGCTGTACCTCGACACGTCGGGCGAGCCGCTTTTCAAGCGCGGCTGGCGCAAGGCCGCGGCGGACGCCCCGCTGCGCGAGAACCTCGCCGCCGGGATCGTGATGCTGAGCGGCTGGACCCCGGACATGCCGCTGCTCGACCCGATGTGTGGCGGCGCCACGCTGCTGGTCGAGGCGGCGGCGATGGCGCGCGGTCGCGCGCCCGGGGCCAAGCGGGCATTTGCGTTCGAAAAGCTGAGGGCATTTGACCGGGCGGCGTGGGAGCGCGTGCGCGCGCCGCGCGAGAGCACCCAGAAGCAGCCCGAGCTTCGCCTGTTCGGCAGCGACACCGATGCCAAGGCGCTCAACGCGGCGCGCCGCAACCTCGCCGAGGCGGGCATCGAGCGTTGGGTCACCCTGCAGCGCGCCGACGTCCTCGAGATCAGCGCGCCGGCGCCGTCGGGCGTGCTCGTGGCGAATCCGCCCTATGGCGAGCGCATGGGGAGCGCCGAGGAGCTCGAGCGCTTTTACCCCCGGCTCGGGGATGCGCTGAAGCGCCATTTCGCAGGATGGCGCTGCCACATCTTTACCGCCGACCTGCGCCTGCCCAAGCTCATTCGCCTGCAGCCCTCGGCGCGCAGGCCCCTGTGGAACGGCGCGCTCGAGTGCCGGCTGTACGAGTTCCGCATCGTCGCCGGCAGCCACCGCAAGAACTAGCGCCGGCCGAGTCGCTCCCAGGCCGGATTGCCGCCAGTGACGCGGGGGCCATAAGCGTACTTGCGGCGTGGCACGCGCGTGCCTGCGCGGTGGACGCTGAAATCCTGCAAAGGAACTGCCCACCCAAGCCCGAGCTGGCGCATCAGGTTGAGGGCGTCGAACGGAGCGCGCACCTTGACGTCGTTGTCGAAGTAAACGTAGACGTCGCGCCCGGCGCTCGCCCACGCCCGGATGCGGCGCGCCCAGCTCGCGAGCGCCCGCGCCGAGTAGCCGCTGGTGTAGATCTTGATGTCGCCGTGCAGCCGCACATAGACGAAGTCCGCCGTGACATGGAAGAGCTTGGGCCACTTCCCCGCGGTGTCCGCGACCACGAGACCGACCTTGTGCTTCTTCAGCAGGGAAACGAACTCGTCATTCATGAAGCTCGGATGGCGGATCTCCAGCGCATGGCGCAGCGGCCGCCGGGCGTCGATGGCAAGCCGCGCGCGGCCTCTCATGCGCGCGTCGCGCCGGCGCGCGAGCGCCAGCGCTTGCTCGGTGTCGCGCGGCAGCTGTAGGAGGAATGCCTCGAGCTTCTCCGGCCGATAGACGAACTGCGGAGGAAACTGCCACAGGAACGGCCCGAGCTTGTCGCGCAGGTTCAGGATGCCGGAAGCAAAGAAATTCGCGAGCGGCTTCTCCACGTTGTTGAGCCGCAGCATGTGCGTGATATAGCGCGAGCCCTTGATCGCGAACACGAAGCCCGGCGGCGTCTCGTCGTGCCAGGCCTGGTAATACTCCGGCCTCTGCAGCGAGTAGAACGAGCCGTTGATCTCCACCGTCGGAAAATGGCTCGCGCAGAACTCCAGCTCGCGGCGCTGCGGCAGGCCCTCGGGATAGAACACGCCGCGCCACGGCTCGTAGCGCCAGCCGGAGATGCCGATGCGAATCAGGCTCCGCTCCTAGGCGAACTTCACCTTCTTCCAGGCCTCGAGCTTCTGCATCCGCTGCAATGCCGCATGGTCCGTCAAGTCCAGCGCGAGCGGCATCATCGACACGTAGCCTTGCTCGATCGCCCAGCGGTCGGTGCCTTCCTCGGTGGCTTCGACCGGAACCACGGTGAACCAGTAGTGCGTGCGGCCCATCGGATCCTTGCTCGGCAGCACGCGGCCGTCGTAGTGGCGCAGCGACTGGCGCGTCCATAGCGTCCCGCGCGGCGGCTTGGCGGGGAAGTTCACGTTCACCAGGCACAGCTCCGGGATCGCGAGCAGCAGCTCCAGCACCGACGCGACCCACGGCTTGAGCAGCTCGAAATCCGGCTGCTCCTTGTCGGTCGCAGGCGCGCTGAACGCGATGCCGCGACGCCCGAGCAGGGCGGCCTGCTTCGCGCCCGCCAGGGTGCCGGAATGCCACACCGCATTGCCGAGGTTCGTGCCGATGTTGATGCCCGAGAGCACGACGTCGACCTTTTCCCACAGCGTGGTGCCCAGCATCACGCAATCGCCCGGCGTCCCGTTCACCCGGTAGGCCTCCAGCCCCGGGAGCGGCGTTCGCTTCCAGCTCACCGGCCGCGACGCGGTGATCGACTGGCTGGCCGAGGACATCTCGACGTCCGGAGCGACTACCCGCACCTCGCCGAAGCGCGCGGCCACCTGGGCCAAAGCGGCTATGCCCGGGCTGTAAATGCCATCGTCGTTGGTAATAAGGATGCGCATGGGATCTCCTCGGCCGTCGGGCCGGCTCCTTGCTTCCAGCAAGTAGCGTGCGAGTCACTCTCATTCACAACCCCGGCGCCGGAAACCGCTCGAAGATCGACCCGGGAAAGCTGACGAAATTGGTCCGCGACGCCGGCCATGAGGTCTCCTACCAGAGCGCCAAAGAGGACTGGCGCGCGGCCCTCGACGCGCCCGCGGACCTCGTGGCGGTCGCCGGCGGCGACGGCACGGTAAGCCGTGTCGCCAAGGCCATGGCCGGACGCGGCACACCCATGACGGTTCTTCCGGCCGGAACGGCGAACAACATCGCACGCACCCTCGGGCTCACGCATCGGCCGCTCGAGGATCTCGTGCAGGGTTGGGCGCAAGCACGCCGCGCGAAGCTCGACCTTGGCGTGGCCCACGGGCCTTGGGGCGAGCGCTGCTTCATCGAGGGCGTCGGCATCGGCCTCTTCCCGGCGCGGATTTCGCACGTCGACCGCAACCAGACCATCGAGAGCCTCGAGCGCGGCGACGCGATCGTCAGCTATGCGCTACAGCTGCTGAAGGAGGAGCTCGAGCGCTGCCGCCCGGTGCATGTCGAAGCGAGCGTAGACGGGCAGGACGTCTCGGGCGACTACCTGCTGTTCGAGGCGCTCAATATTCCCTTCGTGGGCCCGAACCTCTTTCTCGCCCCGGACAGCGCGCAGGGCGACGGCAACTTCGACCTCGTCATGGTGCGCGATGCCGAGCGCGAGCGCCTGGATCATTACCTCGCGCACTGGCGGGAAGACAAGCCGCGCCTCGCGGTGCTTCCCTCGGTCCAGGGGCGCACCCTGCGCCTGGAATGGACGGGGTTCGACGTGCACATCGACGACGAGCTTTGCCGCTCACCCGCGGCGCGCAGCCGCATCGAGCTGCGCATCGAGGCGAGGGCCGTCCAGGTGCTGGTGCCGGCGGCAAAGCAGAAATAGAAAGGGCGCCGCAGCGCCCTTTTCCGGGAGAGCGCCTCAGACGATATCGAGGTGCTCGATGCCCTTGGTGATGTCCTTGTCTTTCGATTCCTTGCCGTGCAGCTTGATGTTGAGCCGCACCTCGTTGGTGGAATCGGCGAAGCGCAGCGCGTCCTCGTAGCTGATGCGCCCGGCCTCGTACAGGTCGAACAGCGCCTGGTCGAAGGTCTGCATGCCGAGCTCGCGCGACTTCTTCATGATCTCCTTGATGCCGTGGATCTCGCCCTTGAAGATGAGGTCCGAGATGAGCGGGGAGTTGAGCAGCACCTCCACCGCGGCTGCGCGGCCCTTGCCTTCCTTCACCGGGATCAGGCGCTGCGAGATCACCGCCTTGAGGTTGAGCGACAGGTCCATCAGCAGCTGATGGCGCCGCGCCTCGGGGAAGAAGTTGATGATCCGGTCCATCGCCTGGTTGGAATTGTTGGCGTGCAGCGTGCCCAGGGCCAGGTGGCCGGTCTCGGCGAACGCGATGGCGTGCTCCATCACTTCCATGTCGCGGATCTCGCCGATCAGGATCACGTCGGGCGCCTGGCGCAGGGTGTTCTTGAGCGCGGCTTCCCAGGACTCGGTATCGACGCCCACTTCCCGCTGGGTGATCAGGCATTTCTGGTGCGGATGCACATACTCGACGGGGTCCTCAATGGTGATGATGTGGCCTGCCGAGTTCTGGTTACGGTAGCCGATCATCGCGGCGAGCGTGGTCGACTTGCCCGAGCCCGTTCCGCCTACCACCAGGACGAGCCCGCGCTTGGTCATGATGACGTCCTTCAGCACCGGCGGCACCTTGAGGTCGTCGAAATTCGGGATCGTGGTGGTGATGACGCGCATCACCATCGCCACCTTGCCCATCTGCACCATGCAGTTCACGCGGAAGCGGCCGATGCCCGACGGGTTGATGGCGAAGTTGCATTCCTTGCTCGCCTCGAATTCCGCGGCCTGCTTGTCGTTCATGACCGCGCGCGCGAGCATCGCCGTGTGCTGCGCCGTGAGCGGCGTCGACGACACCGGCGTCATCTTGCTGTCGATCTTCATCGCCGGCGGAAAGTCGGCCGTGATGAAGAGGTCCGAGCCCTTCTTCGCGACGAGTGCGCGCAGAAGGTCGTAGATGAATTTGGTTGCCTGTTCGCGTTCCATCGCTTAACCCCCTTGGAAATTTTCCTTGTTCGCCGCCTTGCCGCGCGCTTCCGCTACCGAGATGACGTTGCGCTGCACGAGCTCCTGCAGGTTCTGGTCGAGCGTCTGCATGCCGAGCTGCCGGCCGGTCTGGATCGCCGAGTACATCTGGGCGATCTTGTTCTCGCGGATGAGGTTGCGGATGGCCGGCGTGCCCACCATGATCTCGTGCGCCGCTACGCGGCCCGAGCCGTCCTTCGTCTTGCACAGGGTCTGCGAGATGATGGCGCGGATCGATTCCGAGATCATGGCGCGGATCATCTCCTTTTCCGCCGCCGGGAACACGTCCACGATGCGGTCGATCGTCTTCGCGGCGGATGACGTGTGCAGCGTGCCGAACACCAGGTGGCCGGTCTCCGCGCCCGAGAGCGCGAGGCGGATGGTCTCGAGGTCGCGCATCTCGCCCACCAGGATCACGTCCGGGTCCTCGCGCAGCGCGCTTCGCAGGGCGTTGGAGAAGGAAAGCGTGTGCGGCCCGACCTCGCGCTGGTTGATGAGGCACTTCTTCGACTCATGCACGAACTCGATCGGGTCCTCGATGGTGAGGATGTGGCCTTCCTCGCTCTCGTTCTTGTGGTTGATCATTGCGGCGAGGGTGGTCGACTTGCCCGACCCGGTCGGGCCGGTCACCAGCACCACGCCGCGCGGCTGGTCGGCGAGCTCCTCGAAGATCTTCGGGCACTTGAGCTGCTCGAGCGACAGGATCTTGGACGGGATGGTCCGCATCACCGCCGCGGCGCCGCGGTTCTGCACGAAAGCGTTGACGCGGAAGCGCGCCAGGTTGGGCACCGCGAACGAGAAGTCGCACTCGAGGTTCTCCTCGTAGAACTTGCGCTGCCCGTCGTTCATGATGTCGTAGATCATCCCGTGCACGTCCTTGTGCTCCATGGGCGGCAGGTTGATGCGCTTCACGTCGCCGTGCACGCGGATCATGGGCGGCAGGCCCGACGAAAGGTGCAGGTCGGACGCCTTGTTCTTCACCACGAAGGCGAGCAACTCTGTGAGATCCATTAGAATCCTCCCGGAATGAGGCGGCGAAGCGTTTTTCTTCGCTGGTTCAGGGCATTATGGCAACAATTGCCGACAACCTGCAAGCAGTAAAAGCACGCATCGCGCGCGCGGCGGAACAGGCGCGCCGCGATCCTGCCGGCGTGACTTTATTGGCGGTTTCGAAGACCCACCCGGCGGCGCGTATCGCGGAGGCGCAGGCCGCCGGCCAGCGCGCATTCGGCGAGAACTACGTGCAGGAGGCTTTGGGCAAGATGGCCGCGCTTCCTCCGCTCGAGTGGCACCTCATCGGGCCGCTCCAGAGCAACAAGGCGCGCGCCGCAGCCGAACACTTCCAATGGGTGCACACTGTGGCGAGTGAAAAAATTGCACGCCGGCTCTCCGACGCGCGCCCCTCGGGCCTTGCGCCCCTGAACGTGCTCCTCCAGATCAACGTGTCTGGCGAGGCGAGCAAAAGCGGCGTTGACGCAGCCGAGACCTTGCCGCTCGCGCGCAGCGTCGCCGCGCTGCCCAAGATCCGCTTGCGCGGCGTCATGGCGATTCCCGAGCCGGGCGCCGAGCGCGGCCGCTATCGCGCCGTGCGCGAGGCCTTCGAGGCGCTCCGGCAGGAGTTCGACGTGGACACCATTTCCATGGGCATGTCCGACGATTTGGAAACCGCGGTCGCCGAAGGCGCGACCTTGGTTCGCGTGGGCACGGCCATCTTCGGAGCGCGGCGCAGGGAGCGGAGCGCAGCATGAAACTCGCCTTCCTCGGCGGCGGCAACATGGCGAGCGCCCTCATCGGCGGGCTCATCGCGAAGGGCACGCCGGCGCGCTCGATCAGCGTCGTGGACGTGAGTCCGGCGGCGCGCGAGCGCCTTGGCGCGCTTGGCGTGCGCGTAGGCACGGCCCCGGACAGCGCAGTGCAGAACGCCGATACCCTGGTCATCGCCGTCAAGCCGCAGGACATGCGCTCCGCGCTCGCGTCGATCGCCGGCGCGGTGCGCGGCAAGCTCGTCGTCAGCGTGGCGGCGGGCATCACGCTCGATGCGCTCTCGCGCTGGCTCGACGGCCACCGCAACATCGTGCGCTGCATGCCGAACACGCCCGCGCTCGTCGGCGCGGGAATCGCCGGACTGTACGCGCTGCCGGAAGTGACGCCCGACGGGCGCAAAAAGGCCGAGACCATCCTGCGCGCGGTGGGCGAAGTCGTGTGGATGCCCGAAGAGCGCCTGCTCGACCCCGTGACCGCGGTTTCGGCGAGCGGACCGGCCTACGTGTTCTGGTTCATCGAGCAGCTCGCCGCGGACGCCGAGAAGCTCGGCATCCCGCGCGAAGCTTCGCTCAAGCTCGCGCTGCACACGGTGCTTGGCGCGGCGCAGCTCGCGGCGGGCTCCGACAAGTCGCCCGCCGAGTTGAGAAAGCAGGTCACTTCCAAGGGCGGCACGACCGAGGCGGCGCTGAAAGTGTTCGAGGAAGAGCGGCTCGCCGAGCGCCTCCTGCGCGCCATCGAGGCGGCCAGCAAGCGCGGCGAAGAAATGGGCCGCGAGCTGGGAAAGGACTGAATGCTCGGCCAGATCGGCATCTTCCTCGTCGATACGCTGGTCACGTTCATCGTCTTCCTGCTGCTCGCGCGCTTCCTCTTCCAGTGGCTGCGCGTGCCGTTCCGCAACCCCGCGGGCGAGTTCCTGCTCGCCACCACGAGCTGGATCGTGCACCCGGCGAGGCGCCTCGTGCCTGCCATGGCCGGGCTCGACCTCGCCACGCTGCTCCTCGCCTGGCTGCTGCAATTCATCGGCCTGTGGCTGCAGGCCGCGATCGCCGGCGCTCACCCGGGAATCCTCGCGCTCGCCGCGGTGGCGGCGGTGGACCTCGTGCGCTTCGCCATCTACATCCTGGTCTTCGCGCTCATCATGCAGGCGGTGCTCTCCTGGGTGAATCCCTACACGCCGCTTGGGCCGGCGTTCGACACGTTCACACGGCCCTTCCTGCGCCCCCTCAGGCGCTATGTGCCGCCGGTGGCCCGGGTCGATCTCACGCCGCTCATCCTTCTCGTCGTTCTCCAGGTGGTGCTTATTCCCCTCGGCTACGTTCGCCTGCTGGCCGCCGGGCTGCCATGAGCGGCTTCGCTGCCATGAAAGGCGAGGCGCTGGTGATCGACCTGCACGTGCAGCCGGGCGCCTCGCGCACCGAGATCGCCGGGCTGCACGGCGAGCGGCTGAAAATCCGCCTCGCTGCGCGCGCGGTCGACGGCAAGGCGAATGCGGCGCTGATCGCATTCCTTGCCGAGCAGTACGGCGTGCCGCGCGCGAGCGTATCGATCGACGCGGGCCTCAAGTCCAGGCAGAAACGGGTATCGATATGGAAACCGACACGGCAGCCGACGAAAAGCTGAGTTCGCTGAAGACGATCGTGACCGTCGCCTATGCGCTGCAGGCGGCCGGCTTCTTCGTCGGTATTTCGTGGATCGTCGCGGTGGTGATCGACTACGTGAAGAAGGACGATGCCGCAGGCACCTGGCTCGAATCGCACGTGCGCTGGCAGATCCGCACGTTCTGGTTCGGGCTTCTGTGGGCGCTCATCGGCGCGCCGCTGTGCCTCGTCCTCATCGGCTGGGCGGTGCTGTTCGCCGACGGCGTGTGGCTCATCTACCGCATCGTCAAGGGCTGGCTGTACCTGAGCGAGAGGCGGCCGATGCCCGCCTGAGCGGGCGGCCGCCTCCCCCTTGCCGCCGGCAGCTCAGACCGCGGCGAGCTTCGCCTTCTTCTTCTCGTCGAAGAACTGCTCGTCCTCGGTCGAGCCGTGCAGCGCGGTCGTCGACGCCGTGCCGCCGGTGACGACCTGCGTGACCTCGTCGAAATAGCCGGTGCCCACCTCGCGCTGGTGCTTCACCGCGGTGAAGCCCTTTTCCGCGGCGGCGAATTCCTTCTGCTGGAGTTCGACGAAAGCGGCCATGTTGTCGCGCGCATAGCCGTGCGCGAGCTCGAACATCGAGTAGTTCAGCGCATGGAAGCCGGCCAGCGTGATGAACTGGAACTTGTAGCCCATGGCGCCGAGCTCGCGCTGGAACTTCGCGATCGTGGCGTCGTCGAGGTGGCGCTTCCAGTTGAACGACGGCGAGCAGTTGTACGCCAGCATCTTGCTGGGATACTTCTTGCGGATGCCCTCGGCAAAGCGCTTCGCGAACGCGAGGTCCGGGGTGCCCGTCTCGCACCACACCATGTCCGCGTATTGCGCATAGGCAAGGCCGCGGGACAGGGCCTGGTCGAAGCCCTTGCGCGTGCGATAGAACCCTTCGGCGGTGCGCTCGCCGGTGATGAACGGCTTGTCGTTCTCGTCGACGTCCGTGGTGACCAGGTCCGCGGCCTCGGCATCGGTGCGCGCGAGCAGCAGCGTCGGCACGCCCATGACGTCGGCCGCAAGCCGCGCGGCGATCAGCTTCTGGACCGCTTCCTGCGTCGGCACCAGCACCTTGCCGCCCATGTGGCCGCATTTCTTCACCGACGCGAGCTGGTCCTCGAAATGCACGCCTGCCGCGCCCGCCTCGATCATCGCCTTCATGAGCTCGAAGGCGTTCAGCACGCCGCCGAAGCCCGACTCGGCGTCGGCCACGATCGGCGCGAACCAGTCGATGTCGTCCTTGCCTTCCATGCTCTGGATCTGGTCGGCGCGCTGCAGCGCATTGTTGATGCGGCGAACGACCGTCGGCACCGAGGACACCGCGTATAGCGACTGGTCCGGGTACATCGCGAGCGAATCGTTGGCGTCGGCGGCGACCTGCCAGCCGGATAGATAGATCGCCGGCACCCCGGCGCGCACCTGCTGCATGGCCTGGTTGCCGGTGAGCGCGCCCAGCGAATTGACGAACGGCAGTTCGTGCATCAGGCGCCACAATTTCTCGGCGCCGCGCTCCGCCAGCGTGTGCCGGATCTGAACTGAGCCCCGCAGGCGGACGACGTCCTCTGCGCCGTAGCCGCGCTTCACTTCCCTCCAGCGCGGGTTTTCCGCCCAATCCTCTTCCAGCGCCTCTATTTGTTGTCGTTTCATGGCTTCTCTCCGGAAAAGTGAAAGATGCCGAGAGTGTGCGGTGACGAATGGCGCGCAGCAACATGCCGAACGGATTATTTTGTGCGCAGCAAAACAAGCCGTTACAGGTACTTACGGCATGCTCATTTCACGATGCGGCAGGGAATTTCAAAAATTGCTGCTGCGCCGCAACGCTCGCCCAGGACTCAGGTCTGCACCAGCTTGCGATGGCGATGCACGCTCATCAGGATTCCGGTGGCGATAAAAAGCGTGAGCAACGCCGTGCCGCCGTAGGAAAGGAACGGCAAGGGAACACCGACCACCGGCAGGATGCCGGACACCATTCCCATGTTCACGAAGCCGTAGGTAAAGAACATGAGCGCGATCGAGGCGGCAAGCAGGCGCGCGAATACGGTGGGCGCGTTCGCGGCGATCATCAGGCCGCGGCCGATGAGGAGGGCATAGAGGACGAGCAGCACGCAGTTGCCGATGAGGCCGAACTCCTCGGAGAACACCGCGAAGATGAAGTCGGTGTGCCGCTCGGGGATGAATTCGAGATGCGCCTGGGTGCCGTTCAGCCAGCCTTTGCCGGCAAGCCCGCCGGAGCCGACGGCGATCGTGGACTGGATGATGTGATAGCCCGCGCCGAGCGGATCCTGCGACGGATCGAGGAGGGTCAGCACTCGCTTGCGCTGATAGTCGTGCAGCATTCCCCAGAGCGGGAACAGGCTCGCGACCCCGAGGCCGAAAAGCCATGCCAGGACTTTCCAGCTCAGGCCGGCGAAGAAAATGACGTAGAACCCGGCGGCGGCGACGAGCGCGGCCGTTCCGAGGTCGGGCTGCCGGGCGATGAGCGCCACCGGCACGATCAGCAGGAGCGCGCCCACGGCGTAGTGGCGCAGCTGCACCCCGGCTTCGCGCTTGTGGAAGTACCAGGCGAGCATCATGGGCACGGCGAGCTTCATCATCTCGGAGGGCTGGAAGCGGGTGACGCCGACGTGGAGCCAGCGGCGCGCGCCGTTCACGACGTCGCCCGCCAGGGCGACCGCGACGAGCAGCGCGAGGCCGACAAGATACGCGGGCAGTGCGAAGCGCATGAGCGTCTGCGGCGGCACTTGCGCCACCAGCCACATGGCGCAGAAGGCGAGGCCGAGGTTGCCCACCTGGCTCACCACGCGCGCCGGGTTCTCGTAGCTCGCGGAAAAGAGCGCCGCAAGCCCGATCATCGACAGTGTCAGCGTCAGCACCAGCAGCGTGCTGTCGATGCCGTCGGTGAGGCGCAGCGCGATGCGGCGCAGCGGGAGGGCGGATTCCAGGGCCATCAGTCGCTCTCCTCCTGCTCCGCGGCGTCGTCTTCCGGCGCCATGCCGGGCGGCAGCTTGCCCAGCATGAAATAGTCGAGCACCGTGCGCGCGAGCGGGGCCGCCGCGCGCGCGCCGAAGCCGCCGTTTTCCACGACGACGGCGAGCGCGATCTTCGGGCTGTCGACCGGCGCGAACGCGATGAAGAGCGAATGGTCGCGAAACTGCTCCGCCACGCGCTTCTCGTCGTATTTCTCGTTCTGCTTGATCGCGATCACCTGCGCGGTGCCGGTTTTCCCGCCGCTGGTGTATTCCGCGCCCTGAAACGCGCGTGCCGCGGTGCCTTCCTTGGTCACGCCGGCCATCGCGCGCTTGATGAATTCGACGTTCTGCGGCTTGAGCGGGACGTTGCGCACGACCTCGGGCGCGAGCTCGCGGCGGCCGCCGGTGCGCAGGTTGTCGATATGCGAGACGAGGTGCGGCTTGTACATCGTGCCGCCGTTCAGCACGGTGGCGAGCGCGCTGGCGAGCTGGATGGGCGTGTAGGCGTTGTAGCCCTGGCCGATGCCGATGGAGATGGTCTCGCCCGCATACCACTTCTGCTGCTCGGGGCGGCGAAAGCGCTTCATCTTCCATTCCGGCGACGGCAGCACGCCCTGCGCCTCGCCGTTGATGTCGATGCCGGTGCGCGAGCCGAGCCCGAGCGGCGCGAGCCCGCGCGCGATGGCGTCGATGCCCATATCGTTCGCCAGCATGTAGTAGAAGGTGTCGCAGGACTCGACGATCGACTTGTACAGGTCCACCGTGCCGTGGCCGCCTTTCTTGTCGTCGCGGAAGCGGCGGCCGCCGAAGTCGAAATAGCCGGGGTCGAAGATGCTGCTGCTCGGGCGGCGCTTGCCGCTCTCGAGCGCGGCGAGCGCGAGAAAAGGCTTGAACGTCGACCCGGGCGGATACACGCCGGCGATGGCGCGGTTGTTGAGCGGCCGGTCGGGCGAGTTATTGAGCTCCGACCAGCTCTGCGGATCGATGCCGTCCACGAACAGGTTGGGATCGAACCCGGGCTTGGACACGAAGGCGAGCACCGCGCCGCTCGAGGGCTCGAGCGCGACGAGCGCTCCGCGCCGCTCGCCGAAAGCGCTCTCGGCCACCTGCTGCAGCTTGAGATCGATGGTGAGCGCGACGTTGTTGCCGGGAAGCGAGGGCGTGCGCGAGAGCGTGCGGATGCCGCGCCCGGCGGCGTCGATCTCCACCTGCTCGAATCCCGTGGTGCCGTGCAGCTCGCTCTGGTAGCTCGCTTCGATGCCGGCCTTGCCGATGAAATCAGTGCCGCGGTAGTTCGCTTCCACGCCCTCGTCCTCGAGGCGCTCCTGGTCGGCCTCGTTGATGCGGCCCATGTAGCCGATGAGGTGCGACGCGCTGTCGCCGTAGGGGTATTGCCGGAACAGGCGCGCGCGGATGTCGACGCCCTCGAAGCGGTAGCGGTTGGCCGCGAACTTGGCCACCTCCTCGTCGGAGAGCCGCGTGCGGATCGGCAGGCTCTCCGCGTTGCGGGTCTCCGCGAGCAGCTTGCGGAAGCGCGCGCGGTCGCGGCTCTGGATGTCGATGATCTCGGAGAGCTCGTCGATCGTGGCGTCGATGTTCTTCACCTTGCGCGGCGCGATCTCGAGCGTGTAGGCGGAATAGTTGCGCGCGATCACGAGCCCGTTGCGGTCGAGGATCAGGCCGCGGTTGGGCGCCACCGGCACGATGGAGATGCGGTTTTCCTCCGCCTTCGCCTGGTAGGCGTCGTGGCGCACGACCTGCAGCAGGAAAAAGCGCGCGGCGAGCACGCCGAAAGCCACGAGCACGGCCATCGCGGCGATGCCGACGCGCACCTGGAAGTGCTGCAGCTCGCGCTCCGCATTGCGGATTTCTGCGACGCCGAGCATCTAGAGCATCTGGTCGCGCTCGAGGCGGCGCTGCGGCATGAGGAGGAGCCACGACAGCACCGGCCAGAGCAGCGCGCCGAGCAGCGGTCCCACGGCGAGCGCCCATCCGGGGAAGGGCGCCCCGGACGCAAGCCTCACGACCAGCACCACCGCCTGCGAGGTGAGCAGCAGCGGCGCGATATGGAAGGCCTGCTGCATGGCGCCGAACCACAGGATGCGGCGCGAGAGCCAGATGGAAAGGAAGGCGAGCAGGGAGTAGGCGAGCGCGTGCTGGCCGAGGAGCACGCCGTTGCCGGCGTCGCTGAGCAGGCCGAGCGCCCAGCCCACGCCCAGCCCGACCAGCCGGGGCTGGCGCACGCACCAGAAGCAAAGCACGAGCGCCACGAAGTCCGGCACGAACCGCAGGTCCGGCCACGGCAGGAAGTTGAGCAGCAGCGCGCAGGCGAACGAGAGCACGATGGTGCTCAGGCGCACCGGCATCAGGATGTGCTGGGGGCTATCGGGACCCATCGCTACTTCGGGGCCTTCGCGCGGTTGCGGCGCGACTTGTCGCCGCGGCGGTCCTTTGCCGGCTCGGTCTCCTCCGGCCGCGGCGGTGCCTTCGATTCGTTGCTGAGAACGAGCAAGAAGCGCCCGCGGTCCACCCCGGCAGCCGGCTTGCAGATGACGCGCGCAAAGCTGCGCTCCGCGTCGCGCTCGATGCGCACCACGGTTGCCACCGGGATTCCCGGCGGGTACACGCCGTCGATGCCTGAGGTCACGAGGTGATCACCATTCTGGATCTCGGCGTTCGCCGCCATGAAGCGCAGCTCGAGCGTGCCCGCCGCCCCGCCGCCGAAGGCCACCGCCCGCAGGCCGTTTCTCACCACCTGCACCGGGATGGCCTGGTCAGGATCGGTGAGCAAGGCCACTTCGGAAGTGAGCGCATGCACTCGCGTGACCTGGCCCACGATGCCGGTGTCGTCCGCCACGGGGCTTCCGGGCTTCACGCCTTCCTTCGCGCCGCGGTCGATGAACACCTTGTTGGAATAGGGGTCGCGTCCCGCGTACAGGATCTCCGCCGGCATGGAGCGCACGCTGATCGCTTCGCCCGCGCCGATGAGGCGGCGAAGCTGCTGCGACTCGGCCTGTGCCGCCTCGAAGCGTTGCGCATCCTGCGCCAGCTCGAGGTTGCGTACGCGCAGCCGCTCGTTGTCCTCCATGAGGCGCGATTGCGTCGTGAAGTAGCCGGCGACGCGGTCGGTCAGCTCGAAGGGAAGGGTCGCGGCGCGCTGCAGCGGATAGGCGACCAGCGCGAGCACGCTCCTCAGGTTCTCGGCGTAGCGGAAGCGGGCATCCAGGACGAGCAGGGCGAGCGAGAGCGAAGCGAAGAAAAACAGCCGGACGAGCGGCGCCGGTCCTCGTTTGAAGAAGGGCGGGGGGGTGTGTTCCATCCCCCTCTACACTCAGTCGTTCGTGAAGATCGGGCCGAAATGCTCCATCTTCTCGAGAGCCTTGCCCGAGCCGCGGACCACGCAGGTGAGCGGATCCTCGGCCACGATCACGGGCAGGCCGGTCTCCTCCATGAGAAGGCGGTCGAGGTCGCGCAGCAGCGCGCCGCCGCCCGTGAGCACCATGCCTTTTTCGGCGATGTCGGCGCCCAGCTCCGGCGGCGTCTGCTCTAGCGCCGACTTCACTGCGGAGACGATCTGGTTGAGCGGCTCGGTCAGCGCCTCGAGGATCTCGTTGGAGCTGATGGTGAAGCTCCTGGGAATGCCTTCGGCGAGGTTGCGGCCCTTGACCTCCATCTCGCGCACCTCGGAGCCGGGGAAGGCCGAGCCGATCTCCTTCTTGATGAGCTCGGCGGTGGTCTCGCCGATCAGCATGCCGTAGTTGCGGCGGATGTAGTTGATGATCGCTTCGTCGAACTTGTCGCCGCCCACGCGCACCGAGCCGGAATACACCATCCCGCCCAGCGAGATCACGCCGACTTCGGTGGTGCCGCCGCCGATGTCGACCACCATCGAGCCGGTCGCGTCCGCCACCGGGAGGTCCGCGCCGATCGCGGCCGCCATGGGCTCCTCGATCAGGTAGACCTGGCCCGCGCCCGCGCCGATCGCGCTTTCGCGGATGGCGCGCCGCTCCACCTGCGTGGAGCCGCACGGCACGCAGATGATGATGCGCGGGCTGGGCGAGAAAAGCTTGTTGTCGTGCACTTTCTTGATGAACTGCTTGAGCATCTGCTCGGTGACGGTGAAGTCGGCGATGACGCCGTCCTTCATGGGCCGGATCGCGATGATGTTGCCCGGCGTCTTGCCGAGCATCTGTTTTGCTTCCTTGCCCACCGCCTGGATGGTCTTCTTGCCGCTCGGGCCGGCTTCCTGGCGGATCGCCACCACGGAGGGCTCGTCGAGCACGATGCCCTTGCCGCGAACGTAGATCAGGGTGTTCGCGGTCCCGAGGTCGATCGCGAGATCGTTGGAAAAATAACTGCGCAGGAATCCGAGCATGGCCACGACCTTTTTCCGTTTCTTAACTGGGCCTTAGGTCCGCGGGACGGGCCCTCACAAGTGGCCGCTATGATACGCTAACGGCGCCCCGCAACATAAGGGAAAACTACCCGCTGCAACCGGGGCGCGGCTGTAGCCCTCGCCCCATTTTCATGTCGCTTTCCGACGACCAAGTCCGCCGGCTCGCCCGGCTTGCCCGCATCGCCGTCACTGCTGATGAGACCGGCGCCGTGCTCGAACGTCTCAACCGCGTGCTAGGCCTGGTTGACCAGATGCGGGCGGTGGACACGCAAGGTGTCGAGCCGATGGCGCACGCCCTCGACCAGCATCTTTCCGCCGGACAGCGCCTGCGCCCGGACCAGGTCACCGAGCCCGACCGGCGCGCCGAGTACCAGGCCGTCGCGCCCGCGCTGCAGGACGGCCTGTACCTCGTGCCCAAAGTCATCGAGTAGCGGCATTGCTCAATTCCACGGTATCGGAGCTCTCGGGCGCGCTCGCGGCAAGGAAGATCTCGGCGGTGGAGCTGACCCGGCTGCACCTCGAGCGGATCGGCCGGCTGAACGGCGCGCTGAACGCGTTCATCACCGTGGACGAGGAAGGCGCGCTCGCGCAGGCGCGCAACGCGGACGCGGCGCGGGCGCGCGGCGAAGGCGGCCCGCTCACCGGCATCCCGATCGCCCACAAGGACATCTTCTGCACCCGCGGCGTGCGCACGACCTGCGGGTCGAAGATGCTCGAGAACTTCGTGAGCCCTTACGACGCGTACGTCATCGAGCGCCTGCAGGCGGCCGGCACGGTCAGTCTCGGCAAATGCAACATGGACGAGTTCGCGATGGGCTCGTCGAGCGAGACCTCCTACTTCGGGCCGGTGCGCAATCCCTGGGACACGAGCCGCGTGCCGGGCGGCTCTTCGGGCGGCTCGGCCGCCGCCGTGGCGGCGCGCATGGCCCCGGCCGCGACCGGGACCGATACCGGCGGCTCCATCCGCCAACCCGCGGCGCTGAGCGGGATCTGCGGCATCAAGCCCACTTACGGCCTCGTGTCCCGCTACGGCATGGTCGCCTTCGCATCGTCCCTCGACCAGGCGGGGCCCATGGCGCGCAGCGCCGCCGACCTGGCGCTGGTGCTCAACGCGATGGCGGGCTTCGACGCGCGCGATTCCACGAGCCTCGAGCGTCCGGCGGAGGATTACGCGCGCCGCCTGGAGCTCGACCTGCGCGGCCTGCGCATCGGCGTGCCGGACGAATATTTTGGCGAGGGCATCGACGAGGGCGTGCGCCGCGCGGTCGAGGGCGTGCTGAAGTGGTTCGAGAGCCAGGGGGCGCGCCTCGTGCGCATCGGCCTGCCCAACGCGAAGCTCGGCGTGCCGGTGTACTACGTGATCGCGCCCGCTGAAGCGTCGTCCAACTTGTCGCGCTTCGACGGCGTGCGCTACGGGCACCGTGCCGCCCAGTACGCCGACCTCTTCGACATGTACTGCCGCACCCGGGCCGAAGGCTTCGGCGCGGAAGTGAAGCGCCGCATCCTCGTCGGCACGTACGTGCTCTCGCACGGCTATTACGACGCCTATTACCTCCAGGCGCAGAAAGTGCGGCGGCTCATCGCCGGGGACTTCAAGAGCGCATTCGAGCGCTGCGACGTGATCCTGGGGCCCGCAGCGCCGAGCACCGCGTTTCCGATCGGCGCGAGGAGCGAGGATCCGGTGCAGATGTATCTGGGCGACATTTTCACCATACCGGCGTCTCTCGCCGGCCTGCCGGCGCTGTGCGTGCCTTGCGGCTTCGACGCAGGCGGACTGCCGGTCGGGGTGCAGCTCATGGGAAACCATTTCTCCGAAGCGCTGCTCCTCGGCGCGGCGCATCGCTACCAGCAGGCGACGGACTGGCATCGCCGCGTCCCGAGGGAGGCGCCGTTATGAAGAGAATCCTCGCGGCGCTTCTTGCGCTCGTGCCGCTCGCTGCGCTGGCGCAGGAGAAGACCGAGTCCAAGGAATTCTTCGGCCAGCTCGGCAGCCGCGGCACCCTCCTCGTGCTGCACGCGACGGAGCGGCGCGACGGCGGCTGGCGCGTGGCCGGCGAATACGTCGTGCTCGGCACGCTGGCGCGGCGCTTTCTCGAAGGCGAGCGCAGCCCGCAGCTCGGCGTCACGACCTTGAAGGAAGGCACGAGCGCGATCCTTTTCGGCCGGCCGGCCACCGGCGAGCTGCGCGGCACCTGGCGCGACGGCGTGTTCAAGGGCACGCGACTCGGCCCCGGCGGCCAGGAGCGGGAGCGCTTCGAGTTCTCGGAGCAGATGGCGTCGATGGATGCCTACAGCGCGACGGTGCGCTGCCAGGCCTCGAGCGGGCGCTACGAGTCGTCGCTCGAATACGCGATCGAGGGCGGAAAGATAAAACCCGGCTCGTTCCAGTGGCGCTCGAAAGTGCAGCCCTCCGGGCATGCCTGCGAGATCGCCGCGGTCGAGCAACAGCCCTTCGCGGGCGGCGTGCGCCTTGCGAGCGGACCCTGCACCGTGACCTTGCGCGAGCTCGGCGAGTACGTGAAGGTCGCCTCGGAGTCCTGCGAGGCGCGCTGCGCCTCGGAGGCCTACCTCGAGCCGCTGCTCGTCGATCGTCGCGGCCAGTGCCGGCTGCTCCACCCGGAGCCGCGTTGAGCATGAGCTGGGAAGTGGTGGTCGGCATCGAAACGCATGCGCAGTTGCGCACGCAGAGCAAGATCTTCTCGGGCGCCTCGACCGCTTTCGGCGCGGCGCCCAACACCCAGGCCTCGGCGGTCGACATTGCGCTTCCGGGCGTGCTCCCCGTGCTCAACCGCGCGGCGGTGGAGCACGCGGTGCGCTTCGGCCTCGCCGTGGGCGCGACGGTCAACCGCCGCTCCGTCTTCGCGCGCAAGAACTACTTCTATCCGGACCTCCCCAAGGGCTACCAGATCAGCCAGTACGAAAGCCCCATCGTGCAGGGCGGCTCGCTTTCCGTGTTGGTGGAGGGGCGGGAGAAGACCGTGCGCCTTACGCGCGCCCACCTGGAAGAGGACGCGGGGAAGTCCCTGCACGAGGACTTCCATGGCATGAGCGGCATCGATCTGAACCGTGCGGGCACGCCGCTCCTCGAGATCGTGTCCGAGCCGGAGCTGCGCGGCGCGAAGGAAGCAGTCGCCTATGCCCGCACGCTCCACGCGCTCGTCGTGTGGATCGGCATCTGCGACGGCAACATGCAGGAAGGCTCGTTTCGCTGCGATGCCAACGTCTCGGTGCGGCGGGCCGGGGAGGAGAAGCTCGGCACGCGCTGCGAGCTGAAGAACCTGAACTCGTTCCGCTTCATGGAGCAGGCGATCGAATTCGAGGCGCGCCGCCAGATCGAGCTCATCGAGGACGGCGGCACCGTCGTCCAGGAAACCCGCCTCTACGACGCCGAGCGCAACGAGACGCGCTCGATGCGCAGCAAGGAAGACGCGCAGGACTACCGCTATTTCCCCGACCCGGACCTGCTGCCGCTCGTGGTGCGCGAAGAAGACGTGGAGCGCATCCGGGCCGGCATGCCGGAGCTGCCCGAAGCGCGCCGGCGCCGTTTTGCCGCGCAATACGGCCTGCCGCCGTACGACGCGGCGCTGCTCACGGCCTCACGCGCCGCTGCCGACTACTATGAGGCCCTGGTGGCGGCGTCCTCTGGTGCCGATCCCAAGCTGTGCGCCAACTGGCAGACCGGCGCACTGAGCGCGGCGCTGAATGAGGCCGACTTGCCGATCGAGAATGCCAAGGTCGGCCCCGGGATCCTCGCGGGACTCGTGAGGCGCATCGCCGACGGCACGCTTTCCGGGAAGATGGCCAAGGAAGTCTTCGATGCACTGTGGTCGGGCGAAGCGAGCGCCGACGCGGTCATCGACAAGCGCGGACTACGGCAGATCAGCGATGCCGGCACCATCGAGCAGCTCGTGGACGAGGTGCTGCGCGCCAACGCAAAACAGGTCGAGGATTACCGCGCTGGCAAGGACAAGGCCTTCAATTCCCTCGTCGGCCAGGTCATGAAGGCGAGCAAGGGAAAGGCGAACCCGGCGCAGGTGAACGAGATCCTGCGCCGCAAGCTCGCGGGCTGAAGCGCGCTACTTGCGCTTCGTCAGCTCGACGTAGCGCTTCTTGTCCTCGTCGTACTTCGCGTTGATCGCCTCGACTTCCTTTTTCTTGACGTCGAGCAGCTGCTGCTGCGCGGTGAGGTCGATCTCGGCGTTCTTGATGTCTTCGGCGAGCTTGGGCGGCACCTTGGGCGCCTTGGCGGCGGCGCCGGGCTTGACCTTGCCCTTGGCGTCCTTGGGCGGCGGGGCTTCCTGGTAGAACTCCATGTCCTTCGCAAAGGCGGCCTGGCGCTTCTTGATGTCGGCGATGCGCGCCTCCACTTCCTTCACCGCCTTCTGGTTGTCCTGCAGCGCCCGCGCGCGCGCGTCGTCGATGTCCTTCTCGCTGGTATAGGTCGCGAGGAGCGCGCGGTTGCGCCGGCTTTCCTCGCGCGCGGCGGCGTCCTCCTGCCGCTTCTTGGCGGCCTCGGCCTCCTTGGCGGCCTTCTGCTTCTCGTCGCCCTCCGGGTCGAAGCGCCGGATGACGGTGCCCTGCGTGTTCAGCTGCTCCACCGGCTGCCCCAGGCACTGCGGCGGAATGGTCGAGCCGTAATACTTGTGGCCGTCCTTGCCGACGCAGCGGAACGACTGGGCTTGGGCGAGCCCCGGAACGAACGCCAGCGCAGCCAGCGTGAGGACGGTGTAGGACGTCGTTTTCATTGCTTCCTCCCGAGAGGCGCATTCTACCGCGGGTAGAATGCGCGCATGCTCTTTGCAGACCAGTCCTTCATCGCCGACATGACGGCGAAGATGATGCTCGAGGTCCAGGCCGTCCATTTCTCCGAGGGCAAGCCCTACATCTTCACTTCCGGATGGGCGAGCCCGGTCTACATCGACTGCCGCAAGCTCATCTCCTACCCGCGGGTGCGCTCCGCGCTCATCGACTTCGCCACGGCGACTATCGTGCGCGACGTCGGCTTCGAGCAGTTCGATACCGTCGCGGGCGGCGAGACGGCGGGCATTCCCTACGCCGCCTGGATCGCCGACCGGCTTTCCCTGCCCATGCAGTACGTGCGCAAGAAGCCGAAGGGCTTCGGGCGCGGCGCGCAGATCGAGGGCCATATCGAGGAAGGCGCCCGCACCCTGCTGGTGGAGGACCTCACCACCGACGGGCGCAGCAAGGTCAACTTCTGCAAGGCGCTGCGCGATGCCGGCGCGCAGGTGGACCACGTCTTCGTCATGTTCTACTACGACATCTTTCCGGAGTCGAAGAAGATCCTGAAGGAGATCAACGTGCGCCTGCACCACCTGGCCACCTGGTGGGACGTGCTGCGGGTCGTGAAAAAGGGTGGGCACTTCGCGCCGGGGGCGATCGACGAGGTCGAGCGCTTCCTGAACGCGCCGGCCAAGTGGTCGGCCGAGCACGGCGGCGTGTCGTCTTTTCCGGAAAGCTGAAAAACCATAGGAGCGATCGGATGAACCGTTTCAGACGCAGCGTCATTTTGGGCGCAATGGCCCTTGCCGTAGCCAGCGGCGTGCATGCCCAATCGAAGGCCAAGTACACGGCGCGCATCGGGCACCTCGAGTCGCCGCAGCAGCCCAGGCACCAAGGCCTCCTCAAGGTGGCGGAAATGGTGCGTACGCGCACCAATGGCGAGGTGGAGTTCCAGCTGTTTCCGTCTTCGCAGCTCGGCAATGCGCGCCAGATGATCGAAGGCACGCAGCTTGGCACGGAGGAGGGCACCGTCATGCCGGCGGCTTTCCTCGGCGGGTTCAATCCCGCGGTGTCGATCCTCGACATCCCGTACATCTTCCCTTCGGACCGCCGCGCCGCCGACAAGCTGCGCGAAGGTCCTTTCGGGAAGGCGCTGCTCGATTCGTTCGCCTCGCGCGGCTTCGTGGCAATCGCGCTCTGGCCGAACGGCCGCAAGTCGCTCACCTCGAACAAGCCGCTCGATACGCTCGAGGCGATGAAGGGCCAGAAGTTCCGGGTGATGGATTCGAAGATCCTCATCGAGCAGTTCGCGGCGGTGAATGCCTCGGCGGTGGCGATCAACTTCGGCGAGCTCTACACCGCGCTGCAGACCGGCGTGGTCGACGGCGAGGAGAATCCGCTCGATACCATCTCCACCATGAAGTTCCACGAGGTGCAGAAATACCTCGTCGTCACGGAGCACGGCGCCATGGAAGACGTGGTGCTCTTCAACCCCGGCTGGTGGCAGAAGCTGCCGGCGGCGCATCGCGCGACGATCATCAAGGCGTTCGACGAGGAGCGCCCGGAGTTCGAGAAGAACAAGGACGCGGCGCAGCAGGCCGCGCTCGACGTGATCAAGGCGTCCGGGAAGACCAGCGTGCGAGTCGCCGACGAGAAGGAGCGGGCGCGCTTGCGCGACGCCATGTATCCCCGCGCCCGCGCGGCTTACCTGGAGCGCGCGGGGGCCGAAGGCCAGAAGCTGATCGCGCTCTATGAGCAGGAGCGCAAGAAACTTCCTTGAGGGGTTGAGGCGACTTGAGCGCGGGCTGCTCGCCGCGCTCATGATCCTCATGGCGCTCGCCTACGCCTTCAACGTGGCGATGCGCGAGCTCGCCGCCTCCTATGCTTCGCGCTTCGCCTGGATCGAGGAGGCGTGCCTCTTCGCCCTCGCATGGGTCGTGTTCCTGGGACTGGGCCTCGCGCTCGAGCGCGGCAGGCAGATCGCCATGACGAGCCTCCTCGAGCGCATGCACCCGGCCATTCGCCGCCCGGTGAAAGTCCTCATCGACCTCACCGGGCTCCTCTTCAGTCTGTACATCGCGAAGCTCGCGCTCGATATCACGCTCTTCGTCTCGCGCAGCGGCCAGACCAGCCCGACGCTGGACGTGTCGATGGCCTGGCTCTACGCTGCGATGCCGGTCGGATTCTGCCTGCTTGCGCTGCGCTATGCGCTCGAGCTGCCGCAACCCGCGGGCAGGCTTGCGGTGCGCGAAGCGTCGCAGGAACACTGAGGCGCCCGCATGCTGGTCGTGCTCCTTTGCGTGCTCGCCTTTGCCATGCTGGCGCTCGGCTTCGAGATGCTGCTGGTGATGGGCGTGCCCGCGGTGCTGGCGAAGGCGGCATTCCATCCGAACATGTCCGACCTCGTCATACCGCAGAAGATCATGGGCGGAGTCAACGTCGGCACGCTGCTTGCCATCCCGTTTTTCATCTTCGCCGCCGACCTCATGGCGCACGGGATCATCGCCCGGCGCCTGACGGCCATGGTGCGCTCCCTGGTGGGGCACTACTCGGGGGGCATCGGCCATACCACGGTGGGCTCGTGCATGGCGTTCGGCGCGGTGTGCGGCTCGGCGCCCGCCACGGTCGCGGCGCTCGGCCGGCTGTGCTTTCCGGAGCTGCTGCGAGCCGGGTATTCGGAGAAGTTCAGCCTCGGGCTCATCGCCTCGTCCGCGGAGTGCGCGCTTCTCATTCCGCCCTCCATCACCATGATTATCTATGGCTGGATTACGGGAACCTCCATTGCGGCGCTCTTTGCCGGCGGGCTGGTGGTCGGCACGGTGCTCGGCCTCGCATTCATGGCGCTCGTGCAGTGGGAAACCTGGCGCGTGGCGGCGAAGCGCGGCGAGGCGCCCAAGCGCGGCGAGCGCCTGCGGGCCTTCAGGGAAGGCGCCTGGGCGCTCGGCCTGCCGGTCGTGATCCTCGGCGGCATCTATTCCGGATTCTTCACCGCGACCGAGGCGGCTGCGGTGGCGGTCGTATACGCCATGTTCGTCGAGGTCGTCGTCTACCGTGCCCTGCGGCTTGCCGACCTGGTGCACATCGCCGAATCGAGCGCGGTGGCCGTCGCGGCCATCTTCGTGCTGCTGTCGATGGGCGCGCTGCTGTCCCACTTCGTCATCCTCGCAGACCTGCCGCAAATCGTCCTGCGCTTCGTGCAGGAGATCCAGCTCAACTGGATCGGCTTCCTCATGTTCGTGAACGTCCTCATGTTCATCGCCGGCATGTTCATCGATCCGAATTCCATCCTGCTGCTGTTCGTGCCGACCCTGTACCCGGTGGCCGCGGCGCTCGGCATCGATCCGGTGCACTTCGGACTGCTCGTGACGCTCAACATCTGCATCGGCATGATCACGCCGCCGTTCGGCCTGGACCTGTTCGTCGCGGCCGGGACGCTGAACCGGCCCGTCGAAGCGGTGATCGGCGGAGTCTGGCGCTTCGTCGTGGTGAACGTCGCGGTCCTGATGCTGATCACGTACGTACCCTCGCTTTCCACGGCGCTGCCGAAGCTGCTCCTATGAAAGTGGCAACGCACGCGTGCGAGATCGTGGAGCACGCCTGGGTGAACAAGCGCTACAAGTACATGCGGCTGCGCTGCCCCGAGCAGCTCGCGCGGCGCACGCTACCGGGGCAATTCTTCCAGCTCGCATGCCCGGTCACGGCAAGCGAGCATCCGTTCCTGCGCCGGCCCATGAGCGTGTACGGCATCGGCCCGCAGGACGACCGCATCGACTTCCTGTACCACGT
>DATAHF010000140.1:0-16572 GCA_036263315.1 Burkholderiales bacterium | reverse complement strand
AATACGGAGGGCATCATGGAAGGCCTCGCGCTGCTGCACGACCCGCTGCTCAACAAAGGCACGGCATTTACGGAGGCGGAGCGCGACGCCCTCGGCGTGCGCGGGCTGCTGCCGCCGCACGTGCTGTCCCAGGACGAGCAGGCCGCGCGCGCCCTCGCCCACATCCGCAGCCAGCCCACCCCGCTCGAGAAGTTCATCGAGCTCGCTGCACTGCACGATCGGAACGAGACCCTCTTCTTCCGCATCGTGTGCGACCACATCGAGGAGATGCAGCCGCTCATCTATACCCCGACGGTGGGCCTCGCCTGCCAGCGCTACGGCCATATCTTCCAGCGCCCGCGGGGCCTGTTCATCGGGGCGAACGACCGCGGCCGCGTCGAGCAGGTGCTGCACAACTGGCCCTACCAGCCCGCCATCATCGTGGTGACCGACGGCGAGCGCATCCTCGGCCTGGGCGACCTCGGCGCGAACGGCATGGGCATCCCGGTGGGCAAGCTCGCGCTCTACACGGCGTGCGCCGGCATCCATCCGAAGCTCTGCCTGCCGGTGGTGCTCGATGTCGGCACGAACAACGGCGAGCTCCTCGCCGACACGTTCTACATCGGCCTGCGCCAGCGGCGCCTGCGCGGCGCGGCGTACGACGAGCTGGTGGAGGAGTTCATCTCCGCGGCGCAGAAGGTGTTCCCCGGCGTGCTCGTCCAGTTCGAGGATTTCGCGAACCAGAACGCCTTCCGCCTGCTGAAGAAATACCGCAATCGCCTGTGCACGTTCAACGACGACATCCAGGGCACCGCGGCGGTCGCGCTCGCCGGCATCCTCTCGGCCCTGCGCGTCAGCGGGGGCACGCTTGCCGAGCAGAAGATCCTGTTCTTGGGCGCGGGCGAAGCGGCGACCGGGATCGCCGACCTGATTTCCGCGGCCATCGCGAAGAACGGGCTTCCGACCGAGAAAGCCCGCGAGCGCTGCTGGCTTTTCGACTCGCACGGCCTCGTGGTGCGCTCAAGGAACGACCTCGCGGAGCACAAGCTGCCCTACGCCCACGCGCACGCCGGCATCGCCGGCTTCGCCGAGGCGGTGCGCGAGCTCAAGCCCACCGCCATCATCGGCGTCGCTGCGGTCGGCGGCACCTTCACCCGCGAAGTGCTCGAGGACATGGCGCGCTTCAACAGCCGGCCGATCGTCTTCGCGCTGTCCAATCCCACGTCGCAGTCCGAATGCACCGCGGAGGAAGCCTATCGCCATACCGGCGGCCGCGCGCTCTTCGCCTGCGGCAGCCCGTTCGATCCGGTGACGCTCGGGGCCGAGACGTTCGTGCCGCGCCAGGGGAACAATTCGTACGTCTTCCCCGGCGTCGGCCTTGGCGCCATCGCTTGCCGCGCAGCTCGCGTGCCGGACGAGATGTTCATGGCAGCGGCGCACGCCCTGGCCGCTCGCGTGTCCGAATCCGATTTGGCGCAAGGCAGCCTGTACCCGTCGCTCACGCACATCCGCGAGGTGTCGGTGGCCATCGCCACCGCCGTGGCGACCACGGCGTGGCAGCTCGGCATCGCCGGCATGCCGCGTCCGGCGGACATCGAGGCGCACGTGCGCGCGCAGATGTTCGAGCCGCGCTACAAGAGCTACGTCTAGCCGACCAGGAAGAGGCAATACGCCGCCGCGAGCGTTCCCGCGGCGGCGAAGCCGTGGAACGCGGCCTTGAGGCCGGGGCCGACGTGGATGCCGAAGTCGTGCAGGCAGTGGTACATGCGGTGGCAGCCGTGGAAGAGGAAAAGCGAGATCACCGCCAGGAGCGCGAGCTTGCCGAAGCCGTTGTGCGCGAGCGCCAGCACGCGCTCGTAGCGCATCGTTTCCCGGTTCAGCAGGCCGAGGGGCACCGCGATCCCGGTGATGAAGATGAGCATCGGCCCGATGAGCGCCGACAGCATGCCGCCCGCGCCGAAGAGGGCCCAGAAGATCGGCTTGTTGGAGCGCTTCACGGCATGCTCCAGAGCCCGAACCACCACACCGACACGAAAAGCAGCGCCGAGCACAGCACCGCCGCAGTCACGCCGCTCGCGACGATGACCGCCGGCGGCGTGCGCGTGTAGGGCATCGTCTTCGGCATCACCTTGAACCACGTCCAGGAGTGGTAGAGCACGAGCGGCAGCGCGACGGCGTGGAAGGCGAGCGACTTGCCGGAGGAGAGGCTCTCCAGCCAGTCCTCGAAGCGCACCTCGCCCTGGGAGAGGCGCACCAGGCCCCACAGCAGGATGAGCGCGTAGACCGTGATGAACACGCAGCTCGCCTCGCGCAGCATGTACCAGAGGTAGTACGGATTGCGCCGCCACCAGCCGGCCATCGGACGACGATAGGTCTTCACTTGCTCTTTCCCGGAAAGAGAAGATTCTTGAAGTAGTCCTTGGTGCTCTCGATCTTGTTCTGGTTCACCGCGCGCGCCGGGTCCACGCCCTTGGGGCAGACCTCGGAGCAATAGCCGACGAGCGTGCAGCCCCACACGCCGTCCTCGGCGTTCACCACCGCCATGCGCTCCGCCTTGCCGGCGTCGCGCGAGTCGGCGTTGTAGCGGTGCAGGAGCGCGAGCGCCGCAGGGCCGGTGAACTTCTCGTTCAGGCCGTATTGCGGGCAGGCGGCGTAGCAGAGCAGGCAGTTGATGCACTGCGAGTACTGGTAGTACCGGTCCTGCTGCTCCGGTTTTTGGAGAAAGGTGCCTTGCGCCGGAACGTCGGGGTTGATGATGTAGGGACGAACCGATTCCAGCTTGGCGAGGAAATCGGTCTGGTCGATCGCCAGGTCGCGCACGATCGGGAAGTGGTTGAGCGGCTCGATGCGCAGCGGCCCCGGGAAGTAGTCGCGCAGGAACGTCTCGCAGGAGAGCTTCGGCGCGCCGTTCACCATGCTGCCGCAGCTGCCGCAGATCGCCATGCGGCACGACCAGCGGAAGGTCAGGCTGCCGTCGAGGTGGTCCTTGATGTACTGCAGGCCCTCGAGCACCGACATCTCGTCGTTGAACGGCACGTCGTAGCCGCGCCAGTGCGGCTCCGTGTCGGTTTCCGGGTTGAACCGCAGGCACTCGATCCGGATCATGCGCTCGCTCACGTCAGCACCGCCTGCTTTCCGGCGCCGCCGTAGACGCGCGCCTCGGGCTTGGATCGCGTGATGTTCACCGGCATGTAGGAGATCCTCGGAGAACCGTTTCCGGCATAGCCGGCGAGCGTGTGCTTCAGGTAGTTCACGTCGTCGCGCGCCTCGAAGCCATCCAGGCGCACGTGGGCGCCGCGCGACTCGCGCCGGTTGAGCGCCGAATGCGCCAGCGCCTGCGCCACGTCGAGCATGAAGCCGAGCTCGATGGCGGTGAGCCACTCGGTGTTGAAGGCGCGGCTGCGGTCGTCGAGGCCGATGCCGCGCCGGTAACGCTCGGCGAGCTCGGCCAGGCGCTCGCACGCCGCCTGCATCGTGCCGGCCTTGCGATAGATGCCGACGCCCGCCTCCATCGTGTCGCGCATCGCGTCGCGCACCGTGGCGAGCCTTTCGCCCTTCTCGACGTTGAGCATCGCGAGATAAGGTTTCGCCTTCGCTTCGGCCAGCGTGGAGATTCCGTTCGTGGTCTTCTGTGCGAGGGCAAACTGCGCGGCCGATTCGCCGGCCACCCTGCCAAAGACGACGATCTCGACGAGCGAGTTGGAGCCCAGGCGGTTCGCGCCGTGGATGCCGACGCTGGCGCATTCGCCGGCGGCGTACAGCCCGGGCAGCGGCGTCTCGCAGCGCACGTTCGTGAGGATGCCGCCCATGGTGTAGTGGACCGCCGGGCAGACCGGGATCGGCTCCTTCACGGCGTCGACGCCGGCAAAGGTCTTCGCGGCTTCCGCGATCAGCGGCAACCGCTCGTGGATCTTCTTCGCGCCGAGATGGCGCAGGTCGAGGTGCACCGCGGGCCCCTGTGGCGTGGCGAGCGTGCGGCCCTTCTGCTGCTCGTGCCAGAACGCCTGCGACAGGCGGTCGCGCGGCCCGAGCTCCATCGCCTTCGGCCGCGGCCACGGGTCGAGCGGCCCGAGGCCGTAGTCCTGCAGGTAGCGGTAGCCGTCCTTGTTGACGAGGATCGCGCCTTCGCCGCGGCAGGCTTCGGTCATGAGGATGCCCGTGCCCGGGAGGCATGTGGGATGCCACTGCATGAATTCCATGTCGCGCAGCGGCGCGCCGGCGCGGAACGCCATGCCCATGCCGTCGCCGGTGACCGTGCCGGCATTGGTGTTCTGCCGGTAGACGCGCCCCGCGCCGCCGGTCGCAAGCACCACGCTCTTCGCTTCTATGGCGACGAATTCGCCGGTGGCGATGCAGATCGCGAGGACGCCGCGCACGCGGCCGTCGTCGACGAGCAGCTCGGCGCAGAAGTATTCGTCGAAGCGGCGGATCGACTTGTACTTGAGCGAGGTCTGGAAGAGCGTGTGCAGGATGTGGAAGCCGCTGCGGTCGGCGGCGAACCAGGTGCGCTGCACCGTCATGCCGCCGAAGAAGCGCACGTTCACGTTGCCGTCGTCCTTGCGGCTCCAGGGGCAGCCCCAATGCTCGAGCTGCACCAGCTCCTCGTGGCAATGAGCGACGAAGTAGTCCACCACGTCCTGGTCGCACAGCCAGTCGCCTCCGGCGACCGTGTCGTGGAAATGGTGCTCCAGGCTGTCGTCCGCGCGCGTGACGCCCGCGGCGCCGCCCTCGGCCGCAACGGTGTGGCTGCGCATCGGCACGACCTTCGAGACGAGCGCGATGGAGAGCTTCGGGTCGCGTTCGGCGGCGGCGATCGCGGCGCGCAGCCCTGCACCACCGCCGCCGACGACGACCACGTCGGCCTGGACGACCTGCATCAAGCCCTCTTCACAGTCAGCAGCTGATACAGACCGCCGAAAGAAGTCGTTTTCTCCACCGCCGCACCTTGCGGCAGCCAGTCCTTGATCTCGTGCCGCCACAGGTCCATCGCGAACGGCTCGAGCGTCTTCAGGATCGCCACCATCGGCAGATAGAGGGGATTGGTCTTGTCCGGACGGTGGTAGTCCACGATGACGAGCTTGCCGCCAGGCTTCAGCACGCGAAACGCTTCGCTCAGCGTCTTGCGGCGCACATCCTCGGGCTGCTCGTGCAGCAGGAAGAAGAGCAAGACCTGGTCATACGTAGCCGAAGGGATGTCGAGCGCAGAGCTGTCGCCCTGGATGAGGCCTACGCGCGGATCTCCCGTGAGCTTGCGCGCGAGGTTGTCGAGCTGCACCTTGAGGACGTCCACCACGTCGAGGCTTCCGGCGGTGGTGAGCCGCTTGCGCAACCGCGCCGTGAGGTCGCCGTAGACGCACGCAACCTGCAGCGTGCGCCCGGAGATGCGCCCGCCGAGCGCGTCGAGCGCGGCATCGCGCAGCCGCGCGAAATTGCCCCACAGGATCAGGTTCACCAGCCATTGACGCTCGAAGAGCTTGACCGCCCGCGGGTGGACATAGGCCCACCAGTAGGTCTGCTCCAGGTATCGGGGTACGCCCAGCGCTTCTTTCATCGGTAAAGCCCTCCGTCGTTTCGAGCCATTGTCGGGACGGGATGGCTTATGGATTTGATGAAAGTCAAAGGGCCGGTCGCCCGGCCCTTCGAATCAGACATTTCCTACAGCGCCCTAGAACTTGTAGATATAGCGGGCGCCGATGAAAGTCACGTGCTGGTTCGGATTGAGCTGCACGGTCGTGTTGTCGCCGTACGTGAAGAAGGGCAGGCCGTTCTGTCCGCCCCAGGTCCACTCGTTCAGCGTCGTGATGACGTGAATGACGTCGAGCCGCACATCGCTGCGCTTGTCGATGGCGTAGTTCGCGAACAGATTGAGCCTGGTTTCCCTGAACGTCACGTCCGGGAGGCCGAGCGCAGCCTGGGCACTATTGGCAGCCACCGTCGCCGGCGTGGTGCCGAACGGATCGACCCCGAGACCGAAGCGATTCAGGTCCTGCACATAGGACAGCGTTGCGCCGACGTCGAGAACGCCGGTCGGCTTGCCCAGCAGGCCGACGCCGAACGCCGTGTTCCGATCGCTCACGTTTGCGATGTACCCGTTGTTGCCCTGCTCGACGCGAAACGCCTGCGAACCGACCGAGCCGTACGCCGTCGCTTTCCATTTGTCCGAGAGCGCATACGATGCATCGAGGCTGTAGAGCCAGTTGCGGCCGCTGCGCAGCCCGCCGATCTGATTCGGCGGCGTGTAGCGGTCATAGCTCGTCTCGGCGGCGAAGGTCACCGAAAGCTTCTCGGTGGCGGCCCAGTCGACGGAGCCTTTGAGCTTGTCGCGAGTGCGGTCGGTCAGCATCGACGGGAACGTGCCCGCGCGCACCCACTCGGCGCCCGGGGAATTCGTCGTGCCGTACACGAGAGGCGCGGTGTTAATCAGGTTGTACCAGTTGGATCCGGTGCGCCGCGCATGGGCGAGGCCGATAGACCCGGTTACCGTTTCCGAGATGCTGCGGCGCAGATCCCCACGGTACGTGACCTCCTCCGTTTTTCCGCGAAGCGCGGAAATCCCGGCGACGAAGACGTTGTCCGGCGGCAATTCGCGCTTGATCTGCTCGTAATCCACGCCCACGGTGCCGCGGATATTGGCCGGAAGCAGGTAGCTCGCCTCGGCCTTGCCGCCGAGCTTCGTGTTCGACACCCGGGTGTTGTTCCACGGCGAGGGCCTGATCTGCCCGCTCTCCGCAGTGTAGGCGGCGAGCGGCGTCTGGTCGTCCTTCTTCTCATAGCGGACGTTGCCGAGCAGAGAGAGCTTGGGCATCGGACGCGCGGTGATGCCGAACTGCGCCAGCGTGGAGTTTAGAACGCCGCCGAGGTCCGAGCGTCCGGCCGGCGCCCCCGTCAGGCCCATGCCGGCGAAGTTCTCGTTCTGGGTAGCGTGCGTATACGCCAGCTTGAACGTCGAGCGGACTTTTGGCGTAAAGGCATAGTTTCCGGCCAGGTAGAACTGGTGGGCCTGGTTGTCCGGCGCGAGCGCCATCGGAAGCTGGAGGACGTTTTGCAACCCCTGTCCCGTCGTGACGAGCGGCACGGCCGCGCCGGTCTGGTTTGCAAGGGTCGGCCCGTTAAGAGCTCCTGGGACGCTCGGCGTGAGGCTGCCGTTGTTATTCGTGTAGAACGACCCGTAGTAACCGGCGGTCACGAAGAGCTTGTCCGTGTGGAAGTTGAGCTTCGCCTCGGCCTGCTTGGTATTCGAGTTGATGGGCTCGGGCACCATGAGCAGCGCCCAGGTCTGCACCGTAGCGCTCTGCGCGTTGACGCCGGTCCGGGGGCAGACCGCAGTGGCGCAGTCATAGCCACGACCCCAGCGCCGAGTGCCGTCCTTGTCCTCGTTCTTGAAGCTCGCCTCGAACTGGAAGCGGTCGTTGATCCATGCGTACCCCGAAAGACCGAGAATTTCGCGCTTCGTCTGGAACGTGAGCTCGCTGCCGGTGCCCGGCGCCGCGAGCCGCGTGATGGTCGGCGTGGTCGTTCCCGCTCCGCTGAGCGCCGTATTGGCGATGCGCGGGTCGTTCCGCACGATCTCGTTGTAATCGACCGACAGGCTCCAGATGCCCTGCCGCTGCATTCCGAAGCCGAGCTCCCGGGTGTCGAGGCCGAGATTGCGCCCGCGCGCCGTGCTCCAGGTGCCGCTCTCTTCATTGCGCCGAACGTAGTCGAAGTCCAGCAGCAAGACACTGTCGTTCTTGCGCAGGCCGTTGTACTGGCTGAAGAGGCTGCGGCTGTTGCGATCGCCGCTCACGAGCCCCGCACCCAGCGAAATCGAACGCGTGTCGGGCTTCGTCGCGGCATCCTGCGCTTCATCGGCATACGCCGGGGCCAGAGTTGCCAGCACCGCGCTTGCCAGGATCGTCGTGCAGGAGCCGATTTTTCTTGACATTGTCATGGTGTTCTCCCTTCAACGCAGCATGAACTGTGGGCTCGGCTCGGTCGTGCTCGGATTGTTGGAGCCGTGCACTTGCGTGTGGCAATTCGTGCAGCCACGAGCCATGCTGATATTGATGACGTTCTTCCCGGTGGAGGTTGAACTGAGCGCTTGACCGGGCGTCTGCTGGCCGAGTACCTGCACGATATTTGGACCGTGCGGCGTGTGGCACTGGTGGCACAGGAACGGCGGGCGCGCCTTGAGGAGGTTCTCGGCCACGGTGCCGTGCGGCTGGTGGCAGTTCATGCAGTCCTCGCTCACCGGCTCGTGGTTGTGCACGAACGGTCCGCGCTTCTCCATGTGGCAGGTGTAGCAGGTGTCGTTCACGCTATCGCGCTTCACGAGCTTCGGCCCGACGGAGCCGTGCGGATTGTGGCAATCGGAGCACACGACCTTGCCTTCGGGGATCGGATGGCGCGAGGGGCGGTTGATCTGCGTGCGCTGCTCCTTGTGGCAGGTAAAGCACACCTGCGGCTGGCTCAGCTTCTCGCGCACGGCGTCGTGGGCAGTGTGGATCTGATGGCACGAGGTGCAGGCGACGTCGCGGCTCTGGTGCTGGCTGCCTTCCCAGTGCGAGCGCTGCGAGTCGTTGCGATGGCAGCTCATGCACGCCTCGTTGCGCTCGGCGATGGGCGTGCTCGATTTCTTCGTGAAGGTGCGGTCCGGCTTCGGCCGCTCCGCCGCGTTCGCAGGCTTGTTGATGTGGTTTTCGCTCTCGCCGTGGCAGCTCGTGCAGGTGGGCGTGCGACCGTCGGCGCGCGTGCCATGCTTGGTCTTGCCGATCTCCAGGATCTGCGGATTGTCGTCCGCGTCGTGGCAGCGGGTGCACTTCGCGTCGCCGTTCAGCACCAAGTCCTTGCGCGCGGCCGTCTGCTGCGCGAGCGCATCGCTTACAAACGCCGCGCCTGCGAGCGCGAGCAGCGCGCCTGCAGCGATTGTGAGCAACCCTTCTTTGTAGTGGTGCTTCATCGGCCCTCCCTGAGCCTGCAGTTCACTTCAAATCCAGCTTCATCTCTTGCGGTCCCGGGCCCTCGGGCTCGTGGTGCGCGATGCCGAAGTGGCAGTCGATGCACGTCTTGCCTTCGGTCTTCATCAGCGCGTGCCGCGCCTTGGCGCGGTCGCTCTGCTTTTCGGGGTCGAATGCGTCCGAGTGGTGGCAGTTGCGGCACTCGAGCGAGTCGGTCTCCTTCATGCGCCGCCACACCCGGGTGGCGAGCTCGTAGCGCCGCGCCTGGAACTTCTCCTTGGTGTCGATCGCGCCCATGAAGTGGCCCCACAGCTCCAGGCTCGCGCGCATCTTCCGCTTGATGAGCGGGATCGGCTCGTGCGGCACGTGGCAGTTGGAGCAGATCGCTCGCACCCCGGAGCGGTTGACGTCGTGGATGGTCCCCTTGAACTCCGCGTAGACGTTGTCCTTCATCTCGTGGCAGCCGATGCAGAACTGCTCGGTGTTGGTCCATGCCAGGCCGGCGGCGCCGGCGGTGAGCATGACGAAGGCGATGACGAGCGTGGCGAAGAGGACGCCCGCGCCCAGCGTGACGCGCGAGCAGGTCTGGCAGCGCTGCTGCAGGTTCTGCCACCAGGTCTTTATCATTTTTTTTGTCCTTCCCAGGCGACCAGGTCAGCGGGTCAGCACATACTGCACGACGTTCTTGATTTCCTTCTCGTCCTTGGTCTTGATGATGTCGTGGCGCTCTTCCTTGCCGTCGATCTTGACCGTCGGCCCGGTGGTGATGTGCGTGATGAGCTTCGCCTCCGCGTCCGGCTTGCCCTTGTATTTCTCCGCTACCGACTTGAACGAGGGCCCGTCTTTCTTGGCGGTGACCGAATGGCACTTGAAGCAGCCGCTCTTCTTCATGAGGGCTTCGGCCGCGGCGGCGTCCTGCGCACTTGCGGCAACGGGGGAAGCGATGAGGGCGGCGGCTGCGATTGCGAGGGTGGTCTTCATGTTCTTTGGGCTCCTGAATCCCGGTATTTCCCGTAATGGTGGTGGGGTTGGTGCTATTCGGCGCCTCCAATCATCAGGGACAGTTGACCTAGATCAAACGACCTTCCGGCATACCCGCTCTTATTGACCCCGGTCAAAAAGCGGTGCTGCCAATTTGCAACGATGGTGCACCGCACCAACCATGACTCAGCCGAAACCCCACTTGCGCGACCCGGCACTGCTCCAGGGCGTCATCCAGCAGCTCGGGATGCGCTGGGCTCTCACGCCGGCGCAGGCGGCCGCCCTCGGCTGCAGGAGCTGGCTTCGGGCGGACAAGCGCGGCACGTTGGTCGTACGGCGCGGCACCCGCTTGCCGGGCCTTCTCGTCGTCGCCTACGGCACCATCAAGCTTGGACTGGGACGCGCGGCAGGCGAGGAGCGGCTGCTGCGCTTCATCACGGCCGGCCAGCTTTTCGGCGAGGCCACTGCGCTTCTTGGCAGGCCCTGCCCCTACGAGGCGCTCGCCCTGACCGATTCCAAGATCGCCGTGGTCCCGGCTGCGGCCGTGCTCGCGCTCATGGAAGACGACGCGCGCTTCGCGCGCCGCTTCGCGCTCATGCTCGCCGAACGCATCCACGAGCTCGTGGGCGAGTTCGAAGTGGCCACGACGCAGCGCGGCGCGCAGCGGCTTGCCTCCTACCTGGAATCGCTGTGCACCGGCGCGGCCGGCGCCCCGTATACCGTGAATCTTCCCATCAGCAAGACGCTGGTCGCGGCAAGGCTCGGCATGAAGAAGGAGACGCTGTCGCGGCTGCTGCGCCAGTTCTGTACCGAGCGCCTGATCGACGTGTGCCGGCGCGAGGTCTCGGTGCTCGACCGGGCGCGCCTGGCCGAGGTCGCACGCACGAGTTGACCTGGATCAATATGGCGCGCGCGCCGGGGCGGACGATGGCCGGATGCAAAGTTCCGCCGCCACGCTGCGCCGGATGCGCTCGCTCCCCGACCAGCGGCTCATCGAGAGCGCGCTCGGGCATCTTCCGCTGCTGCGCGACCTCGGCGCCCAGCGCGAGGCCGCGGTAGCGAAGCAGTGCTGCGTCATGTCGGCCCGCCGCGGCGAGATCATCGCCAAGCGCGGCAGCCGCCTCGCCGGCACCTTCATCGTCGCGTACGGGATCGTGAAGCTCTCGCTGCGCAGCGACAACGGCGACGAGCGCGTGCTGCGCCTCGTCTCCTCGGGCCAGACCTTCGGCGAGGCGACCTCGCTTCTCGGCGAGCGCCTGCGCTACGAGGTGCACGCGCTTGCCGACTGCAAGCTGGTGGTCCTGCCGACCGCCACGCTGTGGAAGCTCCTCGAGAGCGAGCCGCGCTTCGCGCGCCGCATGATGCTCGTGCTCGGCGAGCGCACGCTCGAGATGATCGACGAGGTCGAGGCAGCCACCATGCAGCGCGGCGCGCAGCGCCTCGCGCGCTACCTTCAATCGCTCGTACGCTCGACCACCGTGCCGGGCAGCGTGCGCCTGCCGGTGAGCAAGACGCTGGTCGCAGCGCGCCTCGGCGTGAAGAAAGAGACGCTTTCGCGCCTGCTCCACCAGCTCGCCGCCGACGGCGTCATCGCAGTCGAGCGGCGCGACGTCAGGATCCTCGACGCCGCGCGCTTGAGCAGCGTCGCCGGCGACGCGCCGGAGCCCGCGCCGCACCCCAGGGAGATCGCCGCAGCAAGCTAGAGGAGTCCGCCATGAAAACACCGTTGCTCGCCGCCATTCTTTGCGCCAGCGCAGGCCTCGCGCAGGCGCAGACGCCCGACCTTCGAGGCGAGCAGGTCGTCAAGCTGCAATGTGTCAAGTGCCACGAGGCCGGCCTGCACGGCGCGCCGAAGATCGGCGACCGCGACGCCTGGATCCCACGCATGAAGCAGGGCATCGACGCGCTGGTGCGCGCCGCGATCCGCGGCCACGGCAGCATGCCGGCGCGCGGCGGCATGGCGCAGCTCACCGACGCCGAGTTCCGCTCCGGGGTGCTCTACATGATCAACGGCCGCGATCCCGCGGCCGGCACGACCTCGCCGCCGGTCGCGACGCGCGACCCGCACCGCAAGGTGGTGGAAGGCATCGAATTCGACCTCGGCGTCACGCCCACGGGCAGCGGCGCCTACCACCTGAATGTGTCGCTCCTCGATACCGCGACCAGGACGGTCCTGAAGGACGCGAGCGTCGAGGCGCGCGTTGCGAGCGCGCTCACCGGGCAAACCAAGAAGCTCGAGCCTTCCGAAGTGAACGGGATGACCGGCTACGGCGGCGACTTCCGCATGCCGGGCAAGGACGTCTACACGATCACGGTGCTCGTGCGCACCAAGGACAGCGCGCGCCCGGTCGAGACGCGCTTCGAGTTCGCGCCCTAGCGGCTACTTCCTGAACGCGGCGGCGAAGCGGCCGCCGAGCGAGCGCGCGCGCTCGAGCAGCGTGCGCGAAGCCACGCTCTCCTGGCCGGCCTGCGCCGATTGCGTGCGCGCGAGGGCCGGCGTGGCGTGCATCTCCGCATAGCGCTGCAGCGCCGCCATCAGGCCCTTCTCGAGCAGCGAGTGGTTGATCGGCTTCTTGAGGAAGCGGAAGATGCGCGCCTCGTTGATGAGCCGGATGATGAGCTCCGCGTCGTGCACTTCGGAAGTCACGAGGAGCTGCGTCTGCGGCGACTCCTTCTTCAGCACGCGCAGCAGCGCGGCCGGATCCTCCGAGCGCAGGTCGACGTCGCACAGCAGTGCGGCAACCTCCTTGTGCGCGAGCGCTGCGAGCGCCTCCTCCGCGTCCTTGGCTTCGATGACGGGAAACGCGCCGCGCGCGAGCTCGCGCGCCGCGCGCGCGATGGCCGGCTCGCCGATGATGAGCGCCGCCGCGTCGCTGCGCACCGCCGTCGAGCCGCGCGCCGCGGCCGCCTCGAGCGCGAGGGCGACCGAGGCGGCCTCCGCCACGATCGCCTTGAGGTCCTCCTGCTGCCACGGCTTGCTCACGAAGCGGAACACCTCGCTCTCGTTCACCGAGCCCACCATCGCCGCGAGGTCCGAGTAGCCGGTGAGGAGCAGGCGCACCGTGCCCGGCGCCATCGCCCGCGCCTGGCGCAGCAGCTCCACGCCCGTCATCTCCGGCATGCGCTGGTCGCTCACCAGCACGTGGAAGCGGCGCGCCTTCAGCCGCTCGAGCGCCTGCGCGCCGCGCGTGGCGGTCTCGATCTCGTAGTCGTTGCGAAAGAGCGCGCTTAGGGCATTGAGCACGCGTTCCTCGTCGTCCACGAAGAGGATCGAAGGTCGTTTCGCCCCCGGCGCCACGGTCGCGGCCGCCGGCGCTGCGGCGGGACGCGCGGCGACGGGGCTTTCCGACTTGATCGCGCGCCGCAGGGCGCCGACCCCGGCGAGCGTGGACTTCGGCCGGAAGGCCTGCTTCAGCGATTCCAGGAACGCGCGCGCGCTCGTATAGCGCTGCGCCGGGTCCTTCGCGAGCGCCTTCAGCAGCACGGCGTCCACGCCGGCCGGCAGGCGCGGCTCGAGCGAGCTCGGCGCGGGCGGCACGTCGTGCAGCACCTGCTTGAGGAACGCCCCGCCGGCGCCCTCGAAGGGGCGGCGTCCGCACAGCACCTCGTAGACGATGACCGCCGCCGAGTAGATGTCGCTGCGCTCGTCGGCATGGGCGCCGTCGAACTGCTCCGGCGCCATGTAGTACGGGGTGCCCATCACCTCCCCGGCCTGCGTCAGGTGAGAGCGCTCGATGCGCGCGATGCCGAAGTCGCTGATCTTGGCGATGCCCATCTCGCTGATGAGCACGTTGGCCGACTTGATGTCGCGGTGGATGACGCCGCGCGAGTGCGAATAGTCGAGCGCCTCGAGCATCTGGACGAGCACCTCGGGCAGCGCGTTGAACTCCGGCCGGTAGCCGGACACCATGTGGTCGCGCAGCGACTTGCCCGGCACGAGCTCCATGACGAGCCATGCGCTTTCGTCGTCCTCGCCGTACTCGTAGATGCCCACGACGTTCGGGTGGTGCAGGCTGCCCGCGGCGCGCGCCTCGCGCTTGAAGCGCTCGAGGATGTCCGCCGCATGCGCCGGGTCGAGGTCGCCCTTGCGCACCAGCTTGATCGCCACCGGCCGATGGATGACCGGGTCCATGCCGCGGTACACGACCGCCATGCCGCCGCGCCCGAGCTCGGCCGAGATTTCATACTTGCCGATGCGCGGCGGGATCATGCGCTCACGGGAAGCGTCATGGTGAAGCGCGTGCCCGCCCCCGGCGTCGACTGCGCCTCGAGGCGCCCGCCGTGGTTCTGCACGATCTTGTAGCTGATCGCGAGCCCGAGCCCGGTGCCCTTGCCGGGCGCCTTGGTGGTGAAGAACGGCTCGAAGAGCCGCGGCATCACCTCGGCGGGGATGCCGTGGCCGTTGTCGGCGACCTCGATCGCCACCTGCTTGTCGCCCGCCATGCGCGTGGTGATGTCGATCGCCCCCTCGGTCTCCGAGGTCGCCTGGGCGGCGTTCGACAGCAGGTTGAGCAGCACCTGGTTGATCTGCGAGGGCGAGCAGGAGATCTTGGGCAGCGCGCCGAAATGCTTGCGCACGGCGCGGTGCTTGATCTGGTTGTGCGCGATGCGCAGCGTGCTCTCGATGCCCTCGTGCACGTCGTACTGCGCCACCTTGCTGCGGTCCAGGCGGCTGAAGTCCTTCAGGTTGGCGACGATGGCCGAGATCTGCTCGATGCCGTAGACGCCGTCGCTCACGAGCTTGGTGAGCTCGTCGGCCGAGCCGCGGGCGCGCAGCGCGTCGATGCGGGCGCGCACCGTCTCGAACTGCGCCGCGAGCTGCTGCTCGTCGGGGTTCTCCGCGGCGAGCGCCGCGAGCAGCTGCTCGGTCTCGCGCGCCAGGGTCTCCATCTCCGGCACGTGGGCGCGCACCGACTCCAGGCTCGCCTTCACGTAGGCGAGCGGCGTGTTCACCTCGTGCGCGATGCCGGCCACCATCTGCCCGAGCGACGACATCTTCTCGCTCTGGATCAGCATGGCCTCGGATTCCTTGAGCTTCACCAGCGCGTCGGACAGCTCGCGCGTGCGCTCGGCGACGCGGCGCTCGAGCCCGGCCTTCGCCTGCCACAGCTGCCACATCGCGTAGGCGAGGACCGTGAGCAGGAAGCCCGAGTAATAGAGCAGCCAGCTGCGGTAGATGTCGCTATAGGAAAGCGCGACGTCGAACGTGAGATCGAGGCCGCGGGCGAGCCCGTCCAGGCGCGGGCCGGTGGGCACGTACCAGGCCTTTTCCACGAGCGCGCCGTCGCCCGCCGCGACCTTCTCCATGAGCGCGGCCTTTTCGTCGAAGGCTTCCTTGACCCCCGCCAGCGCGCGCGGCGGCACCGCGAGGCGCAGCGCCTGGCGCTCCAGGTCGGAGTAGGCCTTGCCGTGCGGCTGCGGGACGAGCGGCCCGGCCGGGCGTGGCTGCGGCGCCGGGCTGCCCGCGGGGCTGCCCAGCCTGAGGTTCATCAGCTGGTCGTTCCAGCGCGCATCGAGCGAGCGCAGCTCGTTCAGCGCCGCGCGCGCGTCGCTCGCGCTCTGCAGGTCGACGTCGCTGCTCTGCCAGTAGAGGAAGGCCCACCCGCCCGCCAGCACCAGGGCCATGGCGGCATACAGGGCAATCCGAAGAATGCGCATGGGCCGGCGCAGTATACCGAGGCCCCGCAAAGCCGCCCTCGACTCGGACAGTCTTTAACCGGCTATTGAAGATCCAGCGCGTAGCGCTTCAACGCGGAGAGCGGGACGTACTTGAGCACGTCCTCGTGCGTCGCCTCGAGCACCACCCGGGGCGGCTTGCCCGCCTCCCAGGCCTGCATCCAGCGCAGGACATGCAGGCACCAGCGGTCGCCCGCCTGCAGCCCGCGAAAGCGCAGGTCCGGCCGCGGAGTGACGAGGTCGTTGCCCTGCGCCACGCTGAAATCGAGGAACGCCTGCGTGACCTGGACGCACACCAGGTGCGCGACGCCGTCCTGGTCGTGCGTGGCGCAGCAGCCGTCGCGGAAGTACCCGGTCAGGGGTGCGTAGCTGCACGCCCGCAGCTCGCCGCCCAGCACGTTCTTCTCGGCGTTCATGCCGCGGCCTCGATGTAGCGCTTGAGGCGCTCGGCGTCGGCGGGGATGACTTCGCAGCGCTGCGGCAGCGCCTCCAGGCCGACGAATTCCGCCGGCCGCTCCGGCTCGCGGCCGATCGCCTCGCGCACGGTCTCGGCGAACTTCACCGGCAGCGCGGTCTCCAGGCACACCAGCGGCACGCCCGGCTCGCGGTGCTTGAGGCCCACGTGCACGCCGTCGGCGGTATGCGGGTCAATCAGCACCTTGTATTTCTCGAACGCGGCGCGGATCGTCGCGACGCGGTCCGCATGCGTGCTGCGTCCGGAGACGAAGCCGGTCTGCGGGACGCGCCGGTAGAATGCGGAGCCCGACAGGTCGAACTCGCCGTCGCTGTCGAGCCTGCGCCAGAGCTCGCGCACCCGCGAGGGATCGCGCTCGACGAGGTCGAAGACGTAGCGCTCGAAGTTGGACGCCTTCGAGATGTCCATCGACGGCGAGGACGTCGCGTGCGTCTCGGCCGCGGCACGCGGACGATAGCGCCCGGTGCGGAAGAACTCGTCCAGCACGTCGTTCTCGTTGGTCGCGAGGATCAACCGCTCGATCGG
>DATAHF010000139.1:0-3644 GCA_036263315.1 Burkholderiales bacterium | reverse complement strand
CAGCGTGCGCGTGAGCACCGCGACGTCGGCGGCCGAGGAGCCCGAGATGCCGGCGAAGAACATGCTGAAGAGCGTCACCACCTGCGCCAGCCCGCCGCGCAGGTGGCCGATCAGCGTCTGCGAGAAGGTGATCATGCGCGCCGTGACGTTGGCCGCGGTCATGAGCTCGCCCACCATCAGGAAGAACGGCACCGCGAGCAGCGCCTCCACGTCCATGCCGTTGAAGAGCTGGCCCATGATCGAGGGCAGGCCCACCGGCGTGAAGACCGCCACCACCATCACGCCCGCGAGCAGCGCGAAGGCCACCGGCACCCCGAGGTAGCCGAGGAACAGGAACATGAAGCCCATCAGGAAAATCAGGATGCCGTTGGTGCTCATGCCGGATCGGGAAACCCGTTCTTCCAGCCGTTCACCAGCTGCTCGACGGTGAAGAGCGCGACCAGCGCGCCGCACAGCGGGATCGCCGCGTAGAGGCTCGCGAGCGGCGTCATCGACGGCATGCGCAGGCTCTTGAAGCCGTCGAGGAAGTTGAGATAGCCGTAGTACATCATGCAGAACGCGACCGCCAGCACCACGAGCCGGTTGAACACCTCGAACGCGAGGCGCTTCCTGCCGCTCATGGATTCGGCGAGCACCGCGAGGTAGAGGTGGTCGTTGCGCCGCGTGGCGGCGGCGGTGCCGGCGAACACGCCGTAGATGAAGAAGGTCATGGTGACCTCCTGCAGCCACAGCCACGGCCGGCCGAGCGTGCGCGTGACGATGTCGCACACCACGGTGACGGTGAACCCCGTGATCGCGATGCCGCAAAGCACCATGAGCGCGCGCTCGACGACGTCGAGCGCGCGCCACTTCAGATGGCGCTTCTCCTCGAGAACGAGTGCGATGGCTTTACTTGACGCTGCGGACCAGGTCGAGCACCTTCACCGCGTTGGGGCCGAGGCCCTTGGCGATCGAGTCCTGCATCGGCGCGGCGACCTTCTCGAAGCCCGACTTGTCGACCTTGTCGACGATCTTCACGCCCATCTTGGCGAGCTTGGCGCGCGACTCCTTCTCCATCTCGAACGCCTTCTTCGGCTGCTGCCGGTTGAACTCGTCGGCCGCGCCCTGCACCCACTTCTTCTGCTCCGCCGAGAGGCTCGACCACAGCTTGTCGCTCACGAAGAGCACCGAGTGGTTCGCCTCGTGCTCGGTGACCGACATCACCGGCGCCACCTCGTAGTGCTTGTTGATCGAGTACACGGTGTAGCCGTTCTCGGCGCAGTCGACGACGCCCGTCTGCAGCGAGGTGTACACCTCGCCGAAGGGCATGTGCACGATCTGCGCGCCGTATGCCGGGAAGAGCGCGTCCTCGGTGGCGGTCGCCTGCACGCGCACCTTGACGTTCTTGATCGCGGCGATGTTCGGGATCTCCTTCTTGCAGTACAGGTTCCGCAGGCCCTGGCTGCCGAGCGTGAGCATGTGCGCGCCCTTCACCTTGGCGGCGTAGAGCTCGCGCATCGCCGAGATCACTTTCGGGTTGGTGAGCACCTTCACCGCGTGCTCGGGGCTGCGGAAGATGAAGTGCACGGAGAAGATGCCTGCCTCGGGCTGGATCGTCGCCGAGTTGGCGGTGGCCACGAGGTCGAAGTCGATGTCGCCCGTCTGCACCTTCTGCAGCGTCTGCGTCTCCTGGCCGAGCTGCGCGCCGGGGTACTGGTTCACCTTCATCGTGCCCTTGGAGAGCTCGGCGAGCTTCTTCGCGAACACGTCGGCGCCGAAGCCGTAGGCGCTGTTGTGCGGCTGGTCGTAGGCGAGCGACAGCTCGCGCGTTTGTGCCGTTGCAAGAGACGAAATCAGGATTGCGGCGAATAAGACGGCGCTGCGGATCATCGCTCCTCCTCCCAGAGAATTAACGGGCCTAGTCTATCTGACAATCTGGCCGTGCAGCGCGGCCTCCAGCTCGCGCGCCTCCTCGGCGCGCGCCGCGAGCCGGGCGTGGCTGATGAGCCGCGTGAGCTGCGTGTTGGTGCGCCCGAGCGAGCGCAGCAGGCAGCGGTGGATGGCATGCTGCAGGCGCACCGCGGTGCCCGAGTCCCCGTTGTAGTGCGCGAGGAAGCGCTCGGCAGCGAGCTCGAGCACGCAGGCGCTCTCGCGCACCCGCGCGCTCGCCGCGTGCCGCGCGCCCTCGATGAGCGCCATGTAGCCGACGAGCTCGCCCGGCCCCGCGAGCGCAATTCGCCGCTCCTTCCCTTCGCGCTGCAGCATCACCTCCAGCGCGCCGCGCACCACGAGGTAGCAGGCGTCCGCGGGCTCGCCCGCGGCGAAGAGCGCCGCGCCGCGCGGCAGCTCCATCGCCCGCGCGCCCGCGACCAGGTCCTCGATCTCGTAGTCGTCGAAGCCTTCGAAGAACGGCAGGATCGGCAGGAACGCGCGCCAGTCGAAGGCGGGCTTCTTTCTCTCGGAAGAATCCGGTCCGGGATTCTTCTTGAGCGGCAGATTCTCGGCGGCGGCGCGCTCCTCCACTTTCGCATTCAAGGCGCGCAATTTCGCCGCGAGCACCTGCGTGATGGCGCGCTGCGCCTCGAGCGCGGCGCGGTCGCGGCTCGCCACCAGCGCGCGGAAGTCGCCGCGCTCGATGAACCAGCCGTCGACGTTGGTGCGCGCCACGACGCTCGCCGAGCACACGCCGTTCTCGATGAGCGCCATCTCGCCGAAGACGTCGCCGTCGCGCAGCTTCGCCACCGTGAGCATGCCACCGCCGGGGAGCGCCACCTGCGCCTCGACTTCTCCGGTGCGCAGCAGAAACGCGCCGCGCGAGCCCTCGCCCTGGCGCACCAGGCGCGCGCCCGCGAGATACGACACCGGGCGGGCGATCGCGAGCAGCTTTTCGTGAAATAACGTCACTGTTTTTCGTGAAATAAAACCAATGCTGGCCGAGTGTACACTCGGCGCGCCGTGAGCCAAGGCGCGCCCCCGTCGATCGACCCGAGCAAGGTGCTGTCGGTCGCCGCCGAGGTGGCGCGCGAAGTGCGCCCCAACGTGCAGGTCTACGTGTCGCTCGACAGCTCGCTCGAGCGCGACCTGGGGCTCGATAGCCTGGCGCGCGTGGAGCTCGTCCTGCGCCTGGAGCGCGAGTTCGGCGCGAGCCTCCCCGAGCAGGCGCTCGCCTCGAGCGAGACGCCGCGCGATCTGCTCCGCTTCCTGCTCGCGAGCGCCGGCCACGCGCCGCAGGCGGCCGACACGAGCGTCGCGAGCCTCGCGCAGGAAGCGGGCGTGCGCCCGCCCGATCACGCGAAGACGCTCGTCGAGGCGCTCGAGTACCACGTCGAGCGCCAGCCCGACCGGCTCACGGTTTTCCTCTACGAAGAGAAGGCCGAGATCCGCATCACGTACCGGGGCCTGTGGGAAAACGGCCTGCGCTACGCGGCGCGGCTCGCCGAAGCCGGGCTCGCGCCCGGGCAGACGGTGGCGATCATGCTGCCCACCGGTGCGGACTATCTCTACTGCTTCTACGGCGTGCTCATGGCGGGCGGCGTCCCGGTGCCGCTCTACCCGCCGGCGCGCCTCTCCACGATCGAGGACCACCTCACGCGCCACGTCGGCATCCTGAAGAGCGCCGGCGCCGCGATCATGGTGACGATCCCGGAGGCGAAGCCGATCGCCTG
>DATAHF010000138.1:0-7378 GCA_036263315.1 Burkholderiales bacterium | reverse complement strand
CGGCGAAATCGGCGAGCAGCTGCGGGTCGCGCGGCGCGCGCTGCGCCGCCTGCGCGAAGGCCTTCACCGAATCGTCGTAGCGCCCCATCACCGCGTACGAGCGCCCGAGGAGCTTCCAGCCCTCGACGTCTTCCGGGCGCGAGCGCATCTTGGCGGCGAGGCGCTCGACCATGTCCTGGATCTGCTGGTCGGGCGGCGTGACGGCGGCGGGATTGCCCACCGCCCAGTACACCGCGGCCGCCAGCAGCGGCGCGGCGATTGCCCCTGCGATGAGGGCGCGGCTGCCACCGGGGGTTTTGACTTTGTCGGGAACCGATACGTCCTCGAGCAGGCGCCGCTCGATCTCCGCCTTGGAGCGCTCGTAGTCCTCCGCGCTCACCGTCCCGGCCTTGCGGTCGGCTTCGAGCTCGCGCAGCTGGTCGCGGTAGACCGAGACGTTCAGCGCCTCGCGCGCCGCGCCCGAAGTCCTGCGAAGCGGCCGCAGGAGCACGCCGAGCGCGACAGCGGCGAGCAGCGCCGCCGAGATCAGGAACGCGCTCATCGCTCGCCCGGGTCCAGCAACTCGGCCGCGCGCGCGTGCTCCGCCTGCGACAACGGCGGGTCTTCGGCGCGCGGCCGGCGCACGCGGCGCACGAGGATGAGCGCGCCCAGGGCAAGCAGCAGGAACGGCCCGAACCAGAGGAGCACCGTGGTGGCCTTGAGCGGCGGCCGATAGAGCACGAAGTCGCCGTAGCGCTGGACCAGGTAATCGACCACCTGGCGCTCGCTCGCGCCGCCCCGGAGCTGCTCGCGGATCTGCCGGCGCAGGTCGAGCGCGAGCTCCGCGTTCGAGTCGGCGAGCGTCTGGTTCTGGCACACGAGGCAGCGCAGCTCCTCGGCGAGCGCCATGACGCGCTTCTCGAGCGCGGGATCGTCGGCGGCGGGCTCGGCCTCCTTGCCGGCCGCCAGCACGGCGAAGAGCGCCAGGAAGAGGAAGGCGAAAAGCCTACTCACGCTCGAGCTCGCGCACGAGCGGGACGATCTTCTTGTCGAGGAGCTCGGGCGTGACCGGGCCGATGCGCTTGTAGCGGATGACGCCGCGCTTGTCGATCACGTAGGTCTCGGGCACCCCGTATACCCCGTAGTCGATGCCCACCTTGCCGTCGGCGTCGAAGAACGAGGCGCGATACGGATTGCCGTAGCGCGCGAGCCAGCGCATGCCTTCCACGCGCTGGTCCTTGTAGTTGAGGCCGTAGAGCGGCGCGCCGCCGAGCTTCGAGTACTGCACCAGCGTCTCGTGCTCTTCGCGGCACGCGACGCACCAGGAAGCCCACACGTTGAGCAGCCACACCTTGCCGAGCTCCTGCTTGGCGGAAAACGTCTTGTCCGGCTCCTGCAGCAGCGGCAGCTCGAAATTCGGCGCCGGCTTGCCGATGAGCGGCGAAGGCACCTCGCGCGGATTGAGGCCGAGTCCCGCGGCGAGCAGCAGGACGAGCGCGCCGAAGATGGCGACGACCCAGAGGATGCGCTTGTTCACGCCGCGGCCTGCGCGATCTTCGAGAACCGGGTCTTCACGGAGACGCGATAGCGCCGGTCGCTCGCGGCAAGCAGGCCGCCGAGCGCCATGATGAGGCAGCCGCCCCAGATCCAGTCGACGAACGGCTTCTGCTGCACGCGCACCAGCCATTCCCCGTTATCGAGCGGCTCGCCGAGCGAGACGTACAGGTCGCGCGTGAGGCCGGTGTCGATCGCGGCCTCGGTCATCGGCATCTGCTGCACCGTGTAGATGCGCTTCTCGGGACGCAGCGTGGCGAGCAGCTTGCCCTCGCGCGTGACGCTCATGACGCCGCGCGCGGCGGTGTAGTTCGGGCCCTGCACGCGCCCCACTTCCTCGAGGCGGAAGACGTAGCCGTCGAGCTCGGTGCTGTCGCCCGGGCGCATGCGCACGTCCTTCTCGCTCTCGTAGCCCTTCACGAGCGTCACGCCGACCACGAACACGGCGACGCCGAAGTGCGCGAGCACCATGCCGTAATGCGCGCGCGTCTTCACGTTCTTGCGCAGCGCGATGAGGCACGTCGCGGCGATCCACGCCGCGAGCGCGATCCCGAAGCCCACCATCGCGCTCCAGCGCCCCATGACGAGCGGCACCAGGATCCCGGTGGCGAGGCTGACCGCGAGCGCCCAGCGCAGCAGCACCGCGATCTCCGGCACGCTGGCGCGCTTCCAGCGCGCGAGCGGCGCGACGCCCATGAGGAAGAGCGCCGGCGCCATGAGCGGCACGAACACCGCGTCGAAGTACGGCGGGCCGACCGAGATCTTGCCCAGGCCGAACGCATCGAGCGCGAGCGGATAGAGCGTGCCGAGGAACACTGTCCCGGCCGCGGCCGCGAGCAGCACGTTGTTCGCGAGCAGCAGGCTTTCCCTCGAAACCGGGGAGAACGACCCGCCCAGGCCGATTTTGGCGGTGCGCCAGGCGTACAGGACCAGCGCGCCGCCGATGAACACCGCGAACAGGCCGAGGATGAAGACGCCGCGGCGCGGATCCACGGCGAACGCGTGCACCGAGGTGAGCACGCCCGAGCGCACGAGGAACGTGCCGAGCAGGCTGAGCGCGAACGCCACGATCGCGAGCAATACCGTCCAGCTGCGGAAGGCGCCGCGCTTTTCCGTGACCGCGAGCGAATGAATGAGCGCGGTGCCGACGAGCCAGGGCATGAAGGACGCGTTCTCGACCGGGTCCCAGAACCACCAGCCGCCCCAGCCGAGCTCGTAGTAGGCCCAGCCGCTGCCGAGCGCGATGCCGATGGTGAGGAACATCCACGCCACGGTGGTCCACGGGCGCGACCAGCGCGCCCAGGTGGCGTCGAGCCTGCCCGAGAGGAGCGCCGCCACCGCGAACGAAAACGCCACCGAGAAGCCGACGTACCCCATGTACAGCATCGGCGGGTGCACCACCATGCCGGGATCCTGCAAGAGCGGGTTGAGGTCGCGGCCGTCCGCGGCCGCCGGGAACAGCCGGTCGAAGGGGTTCGACGTAAAGAGCATGAACGCGAGGAAGCCCGCGCTCACGAAGCCCATGACGCCGAGCACGCGCGCCACCATCTCGTCGGGAAGGTGCGCGCTGAAGAGGCTGACCGCCACCATCCATACGCCGAGCATGAGCGTCCACAGGAGCAGCGAGCCCTCGTGCCCGCCCCAGGCGCCGGCGATGCGGTAGTGCAGCGGTAGCGCCGAATTCGAGTTGCTCGCCACGTACGCCACGGAAAAGTCGTTGTTGACGAACGAGTACACCAGGCAGCCGAAGGCGAAGGCCACGAGCAGGGCGAGCGTCTGCGCGGCGGGCCGCGCGCGCGCCATCCACAGCACGTTTCCTTTCGCCGCGCCGGCGATGCCGCACGCCGCCTGCAGGAGCGCGACGATCAGCGCGAGGGCAAGCGCGAACTGTCCGAGCTCGGGGATCATGGCTTGAGCGTCCTTGCCGCCTGGTGCGCCTTGTCGACCGCTTCCTTGGCTTCGGGAGGCATGTAGTTCTCGTCGTGCTTGGCGAGCACCTCGTTGGCGCGGAACACGCCGTCCGGGCCGAGCTGCCCCTGCGCCACGACGCCCTTGCCTTCGCGGAACAGGTCGGGCAGCGAGCCCTTGTAGAGCACCGGCATGCTGCGCGCGGTATCGGTCACCACGAACGCGACCGTGACGCCGTCGGCCTGGCGCTTCACGCTGCCCTTCTCCACCATGCCGCCGATGCGGAAAGTGCGCCCCTGCGGCGCCTCGTGCGCGGCGACCTGGGTCGGGGTGAAGAAGAACACCATGTTCTTGTTGAAGGCCGACAGCACGAGCGCGGTGGCGACACCGAGCGCGGCGAGGCCCACGACGATCGCGGCGATGCGCTTATGGCGAGGTTTCACGTTTCACTCTTTTCAGCAGCACGATGACTTCGATGGCGAGGAGGACGAAGGTAACGCCGTAGGAGCCCCAGACGTAGAACGCATAGCCGCCCATGGCGAGGAATTCGCTCATCGCTCCTCCTGGCGGCGCATTTCCCGTATCGAGCAGCGCACGCGCGTGAGCGCGACCGCGATGCTGTACGCCCAGAAGCCGAGCGCCATGAGCAGCATGCCGACCAGCATGGTCGCGGCCATGGAGGGCGCCTTGGTCAAGCTGACCGACGCGCCCTGGTGCAGCGTGTTCCACCATTTCACCGAGTAGTAGATGATCGGCACGTTCACCACGCCGACGATGGCGAGCACCGCGCTCGCGCGGTCGGCGCGCCGCGGCTCCTCGATGGACGCCTTGAGCGCCATGAAGCCGAAATAGAGGAAAAGGAGGATGAGCTCCGAGGTGAGGCGCGCGTCCCACACCCACCATGCGCCCCACGTCGGCTTGCCCCAGAGCGAGCCGGTCCACAGCGCGATGAAGGTGAAGAGCGCCCCCGTGGGCGCAAGCGCGCTCGCCATCATTCCGGACAGGCGCGTGTTGAAGGCGAGGCCCATGGCGGCCCAGAACGCCATCACCACGTACAGGAACATGGACATCCACGCCGCCGGGACGTGGATGAAGATGATGCGGTAGGCCTCGCCCTGCTGCGCATCGGTCGGCGCGACGAAGAGGCCCACGTACAGGCCGGCGGCGCAGAGGACCGCGGCCGCCACCGCGCACACGCGCGCCAGGGTGCCCGCCAGCGGGAAGAAGGTGTGCGGCGAGGAAAACCAGAAGAGGTGCAGGCTGCGCGCCGTCATGCGATCGAGATTCTGCTCATTCGATTGAAATCCTGAGGGCCGCGGCCACCGCCCAGGGCGAGAGCACCGCGGTCACGATCAGCATCGCGCCAAGGAGCAGGAGCTGCGCATCCGGCGCGAGCCCCGCCGCCGCCATGTCCACGCTCCCCGCGCCCATCACCAGCACCGGCACGTAGAGCGGAAGCACCAGCAGCGACAGCAGCACGCCGCCTCCGCGCAGCCCGAGCGTGAGGGCGGCGCCGATCGCGCCGATCATGCTGAGGACCGGCGTGCCGATGAGCAGGGAGAGGACAAGCACTCCGATAAGCGACGCCGACAAGTCGTATTGTATCGCGAGGAGCGGAGCGATCAGCACGAGCGGCAGTCCCGAGACGAGCCAGTGCGCCGCGGCCTTTGCCGCCACGATGACGCCGAGCGGCGCCGCGCCAAGCAGCATCTGCTCGAGCGTGCCGTCGGCATGGTCGTCGGCAAAAAGGCGCGCGAGCGAGAGCATCGAGGAGAGCAGCGCCGCCACCCAGATGACGCCCGGGCCGATGGCGCGCAGCAGGTTGGGCTCGGCGCCCACGCCGAGCGGGAACAGGCTCGCCACGATGACGAAGAAAAGGAGCGCGGTGCCGACGTCGCTCTTGCGGCGCAGCGCGAGCAGCAGGTCGCGGTGCACGAGGCAGCGGGCCGCGGCGAGCATCCTAGGCCACCGCCGCGAGCTCGATCGTGCGCGAAGCGCTGATGCCCACTTCCTGGTGGGTGGTATAGATCACCGCCCCGCCCTGCGCCACATGCCGGGCGATCAGGTCCTCGAGGCCTTTCCCCGCCGCCGCATCGAGCGCCGAGAACGGCTCGTCGAGCAGCCACAGCGGCACGGCGGCACTCAGCACGAGGCGCGCGAGCGCCGCGCGGCGGCGCTGGCCTTGCGAGAGCTTCTTCACCGGGACGTCCTTGCGCGCGAGGCCCATGCGCTCCAGGGCGCCGGCCACTTCCGGTGCCGAGACCGCTTTCCCCGCGAGCCGACAGGCGATCTCCAGGTTTTCCGCCGCGCTGAGCTCGTCCTTCACCGCCGGCGCATGGCCGAGGTAGACCAGGTCCACGGCGTAGTCCTCGCGCAACTCGCTGATTTGCGCGTCCTTCCAGCGCACTTCGCCGCGCGTGGGCGCAAGCAGCCCGCACAGGATGCGCAGCAGGCTCGTCTTGCCGCTGCCGTTCTGGCCCGCAAGGCGCAAGAGCTCGCCGCCGCGCAGCTCGAAGCTCAGTCCCTGGAACAGCACCCTCCCGCCCCGCTCGCATGTCAGCTCTATGGCCTTAAGCACATGGCATTGTTGCAGAAATCGGCAAATTCACCGTTTCGCCACCCTACCCGCGGCCCCGGGCGTGCACTTGATCTGAGTCAAACCTGCTGCAGCCGCTCCTGTAGCCTTGAAGGATGTCGCCCCAATTCATCGAGAACCGCACCTACGACGAGATCCAGGTCGGGGACAGCTCGCTTCTGACCCGCACGCTGCGCCCGGAGGACATCCAGCTCTTTGCCATCATGTCCGGGGACGTCAACCCGGCGCACGTCGATCCGGAATACGCGCATTCCTCGATGTTCCACGAGGTCATCGCGCACGGCATGTGGGGCGGCGCGCTGATTTCCACGGTGCTCGGCACCGAGTTCCCCGGCCCGGGCACGATCTACATCGGGCAGACGCTCAAGTTCTCGCGCCCGGTGAAGGTCGGCGACGTCATCACCGTCAAGATCACGTGCAAGCAGAAGTTCGAGCACAACAAGCACATGCTCTTCGAGTGCCTGTGCACCAACCAGGACGGCCTCAAGGTGATCTCCGGGGAGGCCGAGGTGCTCGCGCCGACCGAGAAGATCAAGCGCGCGCGCGTCGAGCTGCCGGAATTCACCATCTCCGACCGCTGGAGCCGCTACCACAAGCTCATCGCGCGGGCGAAGGGCCTGCCCACCGCGACCGCGGTGTTCGCGCATCCGACGCAGGCCGAGACGCTCCAGAGCGCCGCCACCGCGCGCGACTCCGGGATGATGCGGCCGGTGCTGGTCGGCCCGGAGAAGGCCATGCGCGATCTGGCCGAGCAAAGCGGCGTCGACCTGAAAGGCTGCCGCATCGTCGACTCGCCGCACGGCCGGGCGGCGCTCGTGCGCTCGGTGGAGATGGCGCGCGACGGCGAGGCGGAGGTCCTCGTGCAGGGCGGCATCCTCACCCACGAGTTCATGGTCCCGGTCCTGAAGAGCCTGCGCACCGAGCGGCGGCTCTCGCACGTGCTCTACATGGATGTGCCGAGCTATCCGCGGCCCTTCATCATCAGCGACATGATGGTGAACATCGAGCCCAGCCTCGAGGACAAGGTGGACATCGTGCAGAACGCCATCGATTTCGCCCACATCATGGGGATTCCCGAGCCGAAGGTGGCCATCCTCGCCGGCATCGACATCCTTACGCCGAAGATGCGCGCCACGCTCGACGCCGCGGTGCTGTGCAAGATGGCCGACCGCGAGCAGATCACCGGCGGCATCCTCGACGGGCCGCTCGGCTTCGACAATGCCGTGTCGCTGCCCGCCGCCCGCAACGCCCGCCTGAAGTCCATCGTCGCCGGCCAGGCGGACGTGCTCATCGCGCCGGATCTCGAGTCCGGCAACATGCTCGCGAAGCAGCTCGAGCACA
>DATAHF010000137.1:0-2395 GCA_036263315.1 Burkholderiales bacterium | reverse complement strand
CGAGCCGAACTACCTGCACGCGCAGGGTCTTCAATACCACGTTGGCGTGGTCGTACTCGCGCTTGCGCAACCCGCTGTACGCCGGGGCGTTCTCCACCAGCACGAAATCCGTGAAGCCTGCGCTGTCGCTGCACGCCGCCTCGTGGATCGCGGTGCCGGGAAAGCGTTCGCGCAGCCGGGCGGCAAGGCCCGGGATGGGCTCGAAGGCGATGTGCCGGCCGCGCGGCGCGAAGCGCATCATCTGCTTCAGGATCTCGCCTTCGTGCGCCCCGACGTCCACGCAGGTCGAGTCGGGCCGCAGCACGCGCCTCATGACCTCGACGGTTTCCCGGTCGTAGCGAAGATTGCGCAGCATGGCCCGGCGCCGCGCCGCGGGAAGCGCCGCGCCGTAGAGCGATGCCGCAAGCGGGGCGAAAGGCGAGCGCTTGATGACGTTCTTCAGTGCGGCGAGCACGATCGTGTCCCTCTTGCGGCGAGCTCGCCCAGCACTTCGTTCCAGCGCCGGCGCAATGCCTTCGCCGAGAAATTGACGTCGACGTAATGCCTCGCGTTGTCCCCCATGTCGGCTGCCGCGACGGGGTTCGACAGGTAGCGGATGCCCGCGGTGAAGTCCTCGGGGGCATGGCAGATGTAGCAGTCGCGCTTGTGCTCGACCTCGAGGCCACGCACCGCGCTCGCCGTCGCGATCACCGGGACGCCTACCGCCATGGCCTGGAGCACCTTCACCTTGATTCCCGTGCCGCTGACGATGGGGGCGACGAAGAAATCGGCATCCCCCAGCCTCGCGGGCAGGTCCTCGACATAGCCTTCGAACGACACGGCGCTGCTGGAAAATTGCCGGCGCAGCGCTTCGGGCGCGTTGCCGATGTGGGCGAGCGGCGGAACGCCCGGCCCGAAAGCGCGCCGCAGGGCGGGAAAGACCGCGGTCTCGTAATACTTCAGGGCGTCCAGGTTCGGCTTGTAATCCAGCCCGCCAAGGAACACGCCGCGATTGGCGGCCGCCGCGCGCCTGCGCCAGCGCGCCGCCGGAATGGAAACGCTCATCGGCAGGCTGTACACCTGGCGTCCGGTGAAGCGCTCGAAGCGCTGCGCCTCGACGCGCGAAACGAGAGACACGGTGCCCGCTTTGCCTGCCCAATACCTTTCCCGAGCCACCAGGCGCCGCGATTCGGTCCTCAGGACCCGTTCCAGCAGGTACTTCGGCAGCGCGCATGCGAGCTTCGGCAGGCTGTCGCGGTAGTAACCGAGCACGAGGCTCGCCGACATGCCGTCGCGCCGCTCCGCGTATTCCGAGTACCTGGCCGAAAGCAGGTCGTCCAGGTCGAGGTGCCAGGGCAGGCCGAGCGCGTCGGCGTACCGAGCGGTGCGGATCGTGTCCGCGATCGCATAGTCGTACAGGGGGCGCAGGCGACGGCTATAGGACAGCAGCGATGCCGAATGAAACAGCGCCTCGTTCAGCGACTGCCGGCCCATGGCGAGGCAAAGACCTACGTTCCTCGCGACGAGATGCTTCGCCGGCGTGCCGAGCCATACCGCGCGCCGCGCGCGTCCGGCATGCCGCCGCTCGGCCTCGCGGACAAATGCCTTGCCCGCTGCTGCGCCCGCTGGCCGGTGCGCCATGACGAAGAGGTCGACCTCGTGGCCTTCCGCCCCGAGCGCATGGACCGTGCTGTGGATGACGGTCTTGCGCCCGGTCATCGGTGCGCGCGGGGATCTGGCGAGGAACATTGCAATGCGTGCCATGTGCGCCCTCAGCGGATGGCATCCTCGTCCATGAAGCGCAGACGAGGCGTGAGGGATCGTCCCAGGAGCTGCGACGCCTGCGCAATCGCGAAGAGCGCGAGGCGCTTGGCGCTGACGGCGCCTGCAAGCGACTGCATCATCAGGCGGCGCGCTTCGGCATACCGGCGTGCCGTGAAGTTCACGCGTCCGGCCTCCCAGAGCTGCGCGGAGACCATTTCCCGCGTAATGCGCCGCCACTTCGCTTCGCCGAACCTGGAGGCGAGCTGCCGGTTCGACATCACCGCCCGCAACGCCGGCAGATGGTTCTGCCAGACCGGCGCGAGCGCGCGCGAGGTGCTTGCGCTGCGAATTCGCATAGACATCACTTGCGGCTCCAGGCCGATGAACCGCAAAGCGCCTTGCGCCGCCAGCCGGCACCAGAACTCCCAGTCCTCGCTGAGCCGCAGGTCGGTGCGGAAGCCGCCGATCTCGCGCGCGCAGGCGGTGCGCACGAGGACCGTGCCGATGAGGATGAAGAGCTGCCCGCGCATGAGGCTCTCCAGCACATCGCCGGAGGGAAACGCGCGCCGGTGCAACGGCTTCTGCGGATACGGCGCTCCATCCTCGAAGAGTGCCCATGCGGTGCCGTACGCGGCCACGTCACCGGGGTTTT
>DATAHF010000136.1:0-7846 GCA_036263315.1 Burkholderiales bacterium | reverse complement strand
GTCGATCGTGATGATCGCGTCCATGGCGGAATCGACGATCGCGGAGAGCCGCGCCTGGGACTTTTCGACCGCCACGCGCGCGCTCTCGGCCGTCGTCTCGACGCGCTTTTCGGCGACCAGCACCTCGCGCACCGCCACCAGGATGCCGGCCGCGACCACCAGCATGTCGGCGATGATCACCGAGCCGAGCAGCCACGGCGCCTGCTCGCCGCGCACGAAGGCCGCGACGTTGAGGCCGAGGACCGAGAGCACGCACGCGGCGCCGATGCCCACGGCGACGGGATGCCGGACGACGCTGCGGCTCGGGGTCCTAAACATTTCTTTGACGAAGGTCAAAGGGCGCACACGCTTTCGCCGCATAGTGGGCCGCATGCAATACCCAAGCTCCGAGCTGGTCATCGACCCGGTGCTGCTGCGCAAGTACGACGTCAGCGGCCCGCGCTACACGTCCTATCCGACGGCCGACCGCTTCGTCGAGGCGTATGGCGAGGCGGAGCTCCGCCAATGGCTGGCGAAGCGCAATATCGGCGGCATCAGCCAGCCGCTGTCGGTGTATGTGCATCTCCCATTCTGCGACACGCTCTGCTACTACTGCGGCTGCAACAAGGTCATCACCCGCGACCACGGCAGATCAGCCAAGTATATCAAGTACTTGCAGGCGGAACTGGACAGGCTGGCGCCGCTGCTGGAGAACGACCGCCGCATCGTGCAGCTGCACTGGGGCGGCGGCACGCCGACCTTTCTTTCGCGCGAGGAAATGGCCGAGCTTTGGCAGGGGCTCGGCTCGCGCCTGGCGCTCTCGCCGGAGTGCGAATCGTCGCTCGAGGTCGACCCGCGCCGCGTGGCGCCCGGCACCATGGAATTCCTCGGCCGGCTCGGCTTCAACCGCCTGTCGGTCGGCGTGCAGGACTTCGACCCCGACGTGCAGAAGGCCGTGCACCGCATCCAGAGCGAGGAGGTGACGCGGCGCGTGATCGACGAGGCGCGCGCGCACGGCTTCCGCTCGGTGAATGTCGACCTGATCTACGGCCTGCCGAAGCAGACCCTCGACAGCTTCAACCGCACGCTCGACCGCACGCTGTCGCTCGCGCCCGATCGCATCGCGCTCTACAGCTACGCGCACCTGCCGCACGTCTTCAAGCCGCAGCGGCGCATCCTGTCGGCGGACCTGCCCTCGCCGGAGGTGAAGCTGCAGATCATGACGCTAGCGATCGGCCGCCTCACGCGCGAGGGCTACCTCTACATCGGCATGGACCATTTCGCGAAACCCGACGACGAGCTCGCGGTCGCGCAGAACCAGGGCCGGCTGCAGCGCAACTTCCAGGGCTACTCCACCCACGCCGACTGCGACCTGATCGGCCTGGGCATCTCGTCCATCGGGCGGGTCGGGCCGACCTACTACCAGAACACGAAACGCGTGGACGACTACTATGCCGCGCTCGACGCCGGACGCCTGCCGGTGGTGCGCGGCATCCAGCTCACCCCGGACGATCTCGTGCGCCGGGCGGTCATCCAGGCGCTCATCTGCCAGTTCTGCCTGTCGATCGAGTCGATCGAGCTTTCCTACCTCGTGGACTTCAAGCGCTACTTCGCGGAGGAGCTGAAGTCGCTGAAGGCGCTCGAGGGCGACGGGCTGGTCGAGCTCGACCCCGAGTGGATCCGCGTCACGCCCAAAGGGCGGCTGCTGGTGCGCTCCATCTGCATGGTGTTCGACCGCTACCTGCGCGAGACGCGCGAGCGGGCGAGCTACTCGAAGGTCATCTGATGGGCCTGCACGCGCCGCTCATCCTCGCCATGGCGCTGCTCGGCGCGGCGTCCGGGCTGCATTGCGTCGGCATGTGCGGCGGCATCGTCACCGCGTTTTCTTCCCAAAAAATCTCCTTCGGCAAGCCCGCGCGCGACTGGCCGCGGCTGCTCGCGTTCAACGCGGGGCGCATTACCAGCTATGCGCTCGCCGGCGCGGCCGCCGGCGCGCTCGGCAGCGGAGCGCTGCTCGCCAAGGCGCTTCCCGCCCAGACGGTGCTTCTCGTCCTCGCCAATGTGATCCTCGTCCTCGTCGGGCTGCAGCTCGCCGGGAAAGGAGCGGCGCTCGCGCGCATCGAGGCGCTGGGCGCCCCGCTTTGGCGACGCCTGCAACCCGCGGCCGCCGGACTGCTGAAAGGGAAGCGGTTTCCGGAAGTCTATGCGGCCGGGCTCCTCTGGGGCGGGCTGCCGTGCGGCCTCGTGTACGGCGCGCTCGTCCTGGCGGCGGCGGCCGCCGGCTCGCCGATCGAAGGCGCGGGTGCGATGCTCGCCTACGGCCTTGGCACGCTGCCGTGGCTGATGGCCGCAGGGCTCGCCGCGGCGCAGCTCAGGGCCTGGTTCACGCGGCGCGCAGTGCGCGTCGCCGCGGGAACGGCGGTCCTCTCTTACGGTTTATACGGCGTCGCCAGCGCGGCGGGCGTCGCCGAAGCGATCCGCCGCGGGATTCTCTGCCTATAGGGACCATTGATACAGGAGGCATTCATGAAAGACGCCATGCAAAAAGCGATTCGCACCATCCGCGACGAGCACCGCTCGATCTCGGCGGTGCTGCACGCGATGAAGCACCTCGCCGAAGAGGCGTACCGCGACAGCACCATCAAGCCGGATTTCCAGGTGTTCCGCGCCATGATCCGCTACATCGACGAGTACCCGGAGCGGCTGCACCACCCGAAGGAGGACGCGTACCTCTTCGAGCGGCTCTACCACCGCGACCCGATGTCGCACCACCTCATCGACAAGCTGCGCGGCGAGCACGCCGCCGGCGCGGGGCTCGTGCGCGAGCTCGAGCGCGCGATGCTGTTCCTCGAGGAAGGCTGGCCGCGCGGCGCCTACGAGTTCCGCGAGGCGGTGAACGCGTACGCGGAATTCCACTGGAACCACATGCGCAAGGAAGAGAACGAGCTGCTGCCCAAGGCGCAGGAGCACCTCACCTCGGACGACTGGGACGCCATCGCCGACGCGTTCGGCGGCAACACCGACCCGATCGCCGACTTGCGCGAGAAGGACTTCGCGCAGCTCTTCTCGCGGATCGTCACGCTCGCGCCCGCGCCGATCGGCCTCGGCGAGCCGTGGAAGAAAGCCGCCGCGTAGCGCAGGCCGCCTACAGCATCCGTTGCAGCACGTCGTCCTTGCGCCAGCGCCAGTGCCATAGCGCGCTGGCGACGTGCACGAGCGCAAGCGCGGCGAGCGCCCAGGCGAGCGCCTCGTGCGTTTCCTCCAGCAGCTTGTGCAGGCCGGTGTTCGAGACGAGCGCGGGCACGTCGAAGAGGCCGAAGAACGAGCGCAGCGGCGTGCGGAACGTGCCGGCCAGCGCCCAGCCGGTGAGCGCCGCGGCGAAAGTGAGCAGGTACAGGCCCCAGTGGCCGGCGAGCGCGGCGATCCTTTCCCACCCGGGCGAGCCCGCCGGCAGCGCCGGCACCGGGTTGGCCGCGCGCCAGAGAAGCCGCGCCAGCATGAAGGCGATGAGCGCATAGCCCACCGAGGCGTGCGTGGCGTAGCTCGCGAGCCGCTCCGGTCGCGGCGCGAAGTGCGTCATCCAGTAGCCGTGGACGAGCAGGTAGAGGATCGCGATCGCGCCCGCCCAGTGGAAGAAGCGGGCGGCCGCGCCCCAGCGCGTGGTTGTGTTGCGGATCGCCATGCGAGCCGGATTATGAAGCGGAAAAACGCGCGCGCGGATTGAAGCGCGACGCGCCCTTCAGCTGCTCGTAGAGCTTCTTCTCCTGCTCGGTGAGCGTCGGCGGCACGACGATGTTGAGCCGCGCGTAGAGGTCGCCGGCGCCGCTTTTCGGCTTCGGCAGGCCTTTGCCGGAGAGGCGCAGCCGCTGCCCGCTCGCGGAGCCCGCGGGCACCTTGAGCGCGACGCGTCCGCCGAGCGTCGGGATCTCGATCTGCGCGCCGAGCGCCGCCTCGGAAGGGGTGAGCGGCACCTCGATCTCCAGGTCATGGCCGCTCGCCTTGTAGAGCGGGTGCGGGCGCAGCGAGATGTCGAGATAGAGATCGCCCGCCGGGCCGCCGTTCACGCCGGGGCCGCCCTTGCCGGGAATGCGCAGGCGCTCGCCGTCGGTCGCGCCGCGCGGGATGCGCACGCGGATGCTGCGCCCGCCGAGCTGCAGCTCGCGCTCCACGCCTTCGGCGGCTTCCTCGACGGTGAGCGGCAGCGTCGCCTCGTAATCCTCGCCGGGCAGCCGCATGCTGCCGCCGCCGCGGCGGAAGCTGTAGGTGCGCGCGCCGCCGGGCCGCGCGCCGAACCGCGCGCCGAGCGACTCGAACAGGTCCGACAGGTCGATGCCGGAGAGGTCTTCTTCCTCGCCGGCGCCGCCGAAGCGCTGGTACCAGTCGGGCGGCGGACGGAAGTCCTGGCCGGCGCGGTGGCTGCCGAGGCTGTCGTAGGCCGCGCGCTTTTCCTTGTCCTTGAGCGTCTCGTAGGCCTCCGAGACTTCCTGGAAGCGCTCCTTGGCGTTCGGCTCCTTGGAGACGTCCGGGTGGTACTTGCGGGCGAGCTTGCGATAGGCCTTCTTGATGTCCTCGTCGGCCGCGCCCCGCTCCACGCCGAGCGTCTTGTAGTAGTCCTTGTACTTCATCCCGCCAACATGGGGGCGGGGCGCCGCCTTTTAAAGCAGGCAGCGCGCGCAGCGGCGCTGCAGCGGATCGGCCGTGAGCTTGGTGTACGGGATGTCGCCGCCGCACGCCTCGCACACGCCGTATTCGGCGCTGTGCAGCCGCGCAAGGGCCGAGGTCATCTCGGGCCGGCCCGCCATGCTGGAGCGGATGAGGCGCTCGAGCGCTTCGCGTTGCTCGATGGTGAAGTAGTGGTAGTGCATGGACTCCTCCTTATCGGCAAACCAGTACGGGAATCTTGGAGTGCGCGAGCACGCGGGTCGTCTCGCTGCCGAGGAGCAGGCCGCCCAGCCCGCCCCGGCCGTGCGAGGCCATCGCCACCGCGTCGCACTTCTTGCCGCGCGCCACCTTCAGGATGCCCTCCCAAGGTTGCGCGGATGTGACGAACTGCGTCTCGCAGGGCACACCGGCCGTCTGCGCTTCGACCTCCACGGCGGCAAGCACTTTTCTCGCCTGCCGCTCGGTCGTCTTCTTGTACTCCTGGGGATCGATGCCCGGGACGTACATCGCCGCCTCGCCGTACACCGGCGGGGCGTAGGGCGGGATCACGTACACGCCCACCACGCGGGCGCCGAGGCCCGCTGCAAGGCGCACGCCCGCTTTCACTCCTTTGGCGGCGAGGCGCGATCCGTCGGTGGGGACGAGGATTTTCCTGAACATGGCGGCTCCTGGGCGTTGAAGCTACAACGAAAGGTAGCGCGCTGTCTGCCGCGCGGGTTGATCCTCGTCAAAGGCCGGCGCGCGCCGCGGGCTACAGTGGATCGCATGAAGCCGATCCAGTCCGCGCCCGAGCTCTACGCGCACGCCATCGCCATCGAGCGGGAAGCCGCCGTGCGCTACGGCGAGCTCGCCCGGCAGATGACCGACCGCGGCAACGAGGCGGTGGCCGACATCTTTGCCGCGCTCGCCCGCATGGAGACGGAGCACCTCGCTTCGCTCGAAGCGCGCACCGCGGGACTCGCGCTGCCCGGCATCGCGGCCGGCAAGTACCAGTGGTTCGACGACGGCGCGCCCGAGACCGCGGCGCACGAATGGCTCTTCCGCCTCATCACGCCGCACCAGGCGCTGCGGATCGCGCTCGATGCGGAGAAGCGCGCGCAGGCCTTCTTCGAGCGCGTGATGCTCACCTGCGACGACGCGGCGCTGCGCGCGCTCGCGCGCGAGATGGCGGAGGAGGAAAACGAGCACGTGTCGATGGTGTCGCGGCTGATCGAGCGCACCCCCGAGCCGGTCGTCGACTGGGCGTCGATCTACGAGTCTTCGGCAAGAACGGATACTTTGAGGAGCGATTAATGTACAAGCACATCCTGATTCCCACCGACGGATCCGAGACCGCCGAGAAGGCGGTCGAGGCCGGCATCCAGTTCGCCCGCGAGGCGAACGCCAAGGTGACCTGGTTCACCGCGCTGCCCGAGTACCAGCTGCCCTCGCAGGCGGCGATCATGTCGCACCAGGAGGTCGTGACCCCGGACGAGCACGCGCGGCGCTCGCGCGACAAGGCGGCGGTGCTCTTCGCGAGCCTCGCCGAGCGCGCGCAAAAGGCCGGCGTGCAATGCGACAGCGACTTCGCGCAGAGCGATCATCCCTACCAGGCGATCATCGACGCGGCGCAGCGCCACGGCTGCGACCTCATCTTCATGGCCTCCCACGGGCGCAGCGGCCTGTCCGCGCTGATCCACGGCAGCGAGACGAGCGGCGTGCTGACGCACTCGGCCATCCCGACGCTGGTGTACCGCTGATGGACGCGCAGGCGCCCCAGCCGCTGCACGTCGAGCACCAGGAGCTCGGCCACTTCCTCGCCAAGGCGGTGCGCGAGGCGGGCGAGCTCGGCGAGGCCGCGCGCCTCGTGGCGCGCCTGCTCGAGGCGCACATGGAGAAGGAGGAAACCTTTGCCCTGCCGCCGCTCGCGCTCTTGCCCGCGCTCGCGCGCGGCAAGTTCAAGCCCGAGATGGCCGAGATCCTCGCGCAGACCGACTACGTGAAGGCGCACCTGTCCGACCTGCTGGCGGAGCACCATGCCATCCTCGCCGCCCTGGAGCGGCTCATCGCCGCAGCGCGCGCCGCCAACCGCTTCGAATACGTGGAGTTCGCCGAGAAGCTCATCAACCACGCCCGCCTGGAAGAAGAAGTCCTCTATCCCGCGGCCATCGTGCTAGGCGAATACGTCCGGCTGAAGCTGGAGGCGACGCTCGAGTTGAACCCGTGAGGGCGCACGCTGTCGCATCTTCGATGCTGCCCGGATCGAAGCTCGCGGCCTCGTTCGACGAGCCGGTGGAAATGCTGGAGGCCTGCCATGAGCGCATCGAGGCTCAGCTCGCCACGCTCGATCGCCTGCCCGAGTACCTCGAGCGCCACGGCGCCGATGCCGTTGCGCGCGATGCGGCGCGCGCGGTGATGCGCTATTTCGACACCGCCGCGGTGCATCATCACGAAGACGAGGATCGCGACCTGTTTCCGCTGCTGCGCGCGGCCGCGGCGCGGGCGCGGCGCCATGAAATCGCGGCGGCGCTCTACGAGCTCGAGCGCGAGCACGAGTCGATGACCGGGCTCTACCGGCGCCTTCGCGTCCAGCTCGAAATCCTCGCCGCGGGCGCCCTGCCGGCGCTCGACGGGGAGGACCTCGCGCGCTTCGCGCGGCTCTATCGCCGCCACATGCGCACCGAAGCGCACCTCGTTCTGCCCTTCGCGCGCGAGGCGCTCGATGCGAGCCAGCGCGCCGCCCTCGGCGCGAGCATGGCAGCGCGCCGCGGCGCCGCTATAAAATAGCTCGACTCGAACAACAACGCGCACCGGAGACCCGATGAAGATCCTTCTCGCAGTCGATGGCTCGAAGCCGTCGCTCGACGCCGTCGATTGCCTCGTTCAGCATGCCGACTGGTACGGCACCCCGCCGGAAGTCGAGCTCGTGACGGTGCATCTGCCGGTGCCGAAGCTGCCGGGACTCGGCAGCGTCGTGGGCAAGGCGGGCGTCCAGCGCTACTACCAGGAAGAAGGCGACGAAAGGCTTGCGGCCGCGCGGAAGAAGCTCGACGCCGCACGCATCAAGTACCAGGCACGCGTTCTCGTGGGACAGGTCGCTGAAACGCTCGTGAAGCACGCGAAGGACAAGCGCTGCGACATGATCTACGTCGGGACGCGGGGCATGACGGGCGCCGCCGCGGCGCTGCTCGGCTCGACCGCTACGAAGGTCCTCCATCTCGCGACG
>DATAHF010000135.1:0-9022 GCA_036263315.1 Burkholderiales bacterium | reverse complement strand
AGCCAGCGCGCGCGCATCGAGAGCGCGACCTTCGAGAGCACGACCCCGAGGTTTCCGCTTTTCGGCCGCGGCCAGCTGCTCATGTGGGTGCCGCCGGAGCCCGCGGCGCGCGGCGTGCCGAGCCAGAGCGATGCGCCCGGCATCATGTGCTCCTGCGGCACGAACACCTTCACTTCCAGGCCCTGCTCGTGCAGCAGGCAGGCGTGCGAAAGCGCCATTCGGGTGGGCGCGTGATAACCGCTCGAGACGGTGGGCGCGACGATGGCGACCCGGCGCAGCGGCCCCGGGTCGGCCACGGGCCCGCGCGTGGCCGCATGCGCCTTGATCAATCGCATTCCCGCGTGCTGCGACAAGGCGAGTAATTGGGTGCGCTGCAGGATCGCGAGGAAGCCCTCGCGGTCGTCGGATTGGCGAAGCGCGCGCCGGTAGATCCGGTTGAGCACCGCGATCGCGGTGTCGAGCGGGAATTTGCCCCTCACGCAGGCCCGGGCGGCGCGCGCGAGCTCGGCCTCGTCCGCGGCGAAATCGTCGAGGAAAGTCGCCGCGAGCAGCGCCGCCCGGCCCTGGGCGGGGCGCTGGCGCCGCAGCGCCTGCAGCACCGGCGAGCGCTCGCCGTCCTGGGCCGCCTCGACCGACTCGTAAAGAAGGTGCCAGCAGCCCGGATTGTCCGGCGACTGCCGTACGAGCTGCAGGCGGTCTTCCAGCAGCGAGCGCCCGCCTTGCAGCTTCTGGGTCTGTTTCATGGGCTTGCTAAGATGATGCACCAAGTTCGCCCCGGGGCCCCGTGAAGAAAAAATCCGAACGAGCGGTGGTCATCTTCGGCGACAAGCGCTTCGCGCAGCTCGCGCACTTCTGCCTCCTGCACGACAGCCCCTGCAAGGTGGTCGGCTTCGCGGTGGATGCGGCCTGGCGCAAGGCCGATACTTTCGAAGGCCTGCCGCTCGTCGATTTCGAGACGCTCGAGCGCAAGTATCCGCCCGGCGAGGTGAAGCTGCTCATTCCGCTCGGCTTCCAGAAGCTGAACGGCGCGCGCCGCGAGCGCTACGAGAGCGCGAAAGCGCGCGGCTACGGCTTCGCGAGCTACGTATCGAGCCGCGCGAGCGTGTGGCCCGGCCTTGCGTTGGGCGAGAACTGCCTCATCTACGAGCACGCCATCGTGCAGCCCTTCAGCACGATCGGCGACAACGTCACGGTGCGAAGCGGCGCGCACATCTCCCACCACTGCCGCGTCGACAGCCACGCCTTCATCTCCGCCGAGGCGGTCACCGCGGGCGGCGTGCACATCGGCGAGCAGGCTTTCATCGGCGTGGGCGCGGTGCTGAAGGAAGACCTTAAAATAGCGCCGCGCAGCTTCATCGGTGCCGGCGCGGTGGTGGTGCGCGATACCGAGGAGGGCGCCGCCTACGTCGGCAATCCGGCGCGGAAGATGGCGAAACCCGCCCAGGATCTCTGCTGAGCAATGGAATTCATCGACCTGAAAGCGCAGTACGCGGCGCTGCGCGAGAGCATCAACGCGCGCATCCAGCGCGTGCTCGACCACGGCCGCTACATCCTCGGGCCCGAAGTGGCCGAGATGGAGGAGCGGCTCGCTTCCTACGCCGGCGCGAAGCATTGCATTTCGGTCGCCTCCGGCACCGAGGCGCTCCTCATCGCGCTGATGGCGCTGGGGGTCAAGCCCGGCGACGAAGTGATCACGACGCCCTTCACCTTCGTCGCGCCCGCGGAAATGATCGCGCTGCTGGGCGCTAAACCGGTGTACGTGGATGTCGAGGAGGACACCGCGAACATCGACGCGGCGCGAATCGAGGCGGCGATCACGCCGCGCACGCGCGCGATCCTGCCCGTCTCGCTCTACGGGCAGACCGCCGACATGGACGCGATCAACGCGATTGCGGCGCGCCACGGCTTGCCGGTGATCGAGGACGCCGCGCAGAGCTTCGGCGCGACTTTCCAGGGCCGCCGCAGCGGGCATCTTTCGACGATCGGCTGCACCAGCTTCTTTCCCTCCAAGCCGCTCGGCTGCTACGGCGACGGCGGCGCGATTCTCACCGACGACGAGGCGCTCGCCCGGGCGATGCGCGAGCTGCGCGTGCACGGACAGGCGGGGCACTACCACCATGCCCGGATCGGCGTCGGCGGGCGCATGGACTCGATCCAGTGCGCCGTGGTGCTCGCCAAGCTCGAGCGCTTCGACTGGGAGCTCGCGCGCCGCGCCGAGATCGCGGCGCGCTACGAGACGCTGCTCTCCCCGGCGGTGAGGACCATGAAGCTGCGGCCCGGCCGGACCAGCGTCTACGCGCAGTACACCGTGCGGGCGCGCGACCGCGACGCGCTTGGCGCGGCGCTGAAGGCGAAGGGCATCCCGAGCGCGGTCCACTATCCGCTCGCCCTGCACCAGCAGCCCGCGTACGCGCAGGCGCACCTCGGCGCGGGCGCCTTTCCGGTTGCCGAGGCGCTCGCTCGCGACGTGATCAGCCTGCCCATGCACGCCGACCTCGACCCGGCGACGCAGGACCGGATCGCCGCGGCGGTCCGGGAGCACGCGGCCGGCGCGTAGGCCGTTTTCTCCCCTTCAAGCGTCGGCCTCATCGTATTTGCACGGCCCGGGCGATCCGGGTACAGTGCCGCGTTCAACGATTGAACGCTGCGGCCATGCTGTCCGACGAATATCGATACAAGATATTGAAATTACTTGAAAAAGACCCTGCTCTGAGCCAGCGGGACCTGGCCAATGCGCTTGGCGTGAGCCTGGGCAAGGTCAACTTCTGCATCCGCGCGCTGATGGAAAAGGGCCTGCTCAAGGCGCGCAACTTCCGCAACAGCAAGAACAAGACCGCCTACATGTACTACCTCACGCCGACCGGCTTTGAGGAGAAGGCGCGCGTGACGGTCCGGTTCCTGCGCCGCAAGATGGACGAGTACGAGGCGCTCACGCAGGAAATCGAGCGCCTGAGGAGCGAAGTGGTCGAGCCCGCCGATTCCCGGAAAACGGGCTCGCATGGCTGAAGGCGTGGCCACCCGGCCGAGCGTGCAGCAGGCGCTCATCGGCAAGCTCGAGAGCCGCACGGCGCGCATCGGCATCGTCGGCCTCGGCTACGTCGGGCTGCCGCTCGCGATGCGCTTCGCCGAAGTCGGCTATCCGTTCCTCGGCTTCGACATCGACGCCGCCAAGGTCGAGGCGCTCGGCAAAGGCCGGAGCTACATCGGCCACCTCCGGCTCGAGAAGCCGCTCGCGGCGACGGCGGATTTCGCGCGCGCGGCCGAATGCGACGCGCTCATCCTCTGCGTGCCGACCCCGCTCAAGGACAACGAGCGCGACCGCGAGCCGGACCTCAGCTTCGTGCTCGGCACGATCGAAGCGCTCGTGCCGCACCTGCGCGAAGGCCAGCTCGTGTCCCTCGAGAGCACGACCTATCCCGGCACGACGGAAGAAGAACTCAAGCCCCGCATCGAGTCGCGCGGGTTCGTGATCGGGCGAGACGTGTTCCTGTGCTTCTCGCCCGAGCGCGAGGACCCCGGCAACCAGGCCTACCCGGCGCGGCGCATCCCCAAAGTGGTGGGCGGCACGACGCCGGCGTGCCTCGAGGCGGGTCTCGCGCTCTACGGCCAGGTGATCGACCGGCTCGTGCCGGTCAGCTCGACGCGCGTGGCCGAGATGTCCAAGCTCCTCGAGAACATCCATCGCGCCGTCAACATCGGCCTCGTCAACGAGATGAAGGTCGTGTGCGACAAGATGGGCATCGACGTGCACGAGGTCATCCGCGCGGCGGCGACCAAGCCCTTCGGCTTCGTCCCGTACCAGCCCGGGCCGGGCTTGGGCGGCCATTGCATCCCGATCGATCCGTTCTACCTCGCCTGGAAGGCGCGCCAGTACGGGGTCGAGTCGCGCTTCATCCAGCTTGCGGGCGAGGTGAACCACGCCATGCCCGCCTGGGTGATCGGGCGCCTGCAGGCGGCGCTCGAAGCGCGCGGGAAAAAGCTGCGCGGCAGCCGCTGCCTCGTGCTTGGGCTTGCCTACAAGAAGAACATCGGCGACACGCGCGAGTCGCCCGCGGCGGCGCTGATGGACCTCCTCATCGAAGCCGGCGCCGAAGTGGCCTATTCGGACCCGCACGTGCCGGCGTTCCCGAGGATGCGCCAGCACCACTTCGACCTCTCGAGCCTCGTGCTCACGGCGGAGACGGTCGCCGGGTTCGACGCGGTGCTCCTCGCCACCGATCACGACGCCTTCGACTACGCGCTCCTGAAGCGCCACGCGAGGCTCATCGTCGACACGCGCAACGCCTTCCCCGAGCCCGCGCCGAACGTGGTGAAGGCATGATCGCCGAGACGCTCATCGAGGCGGGCCGCCCCGAGCGCCACTACTGGCGCGAGGTCTGGCGCTACCGCGACCTGCTTTTCTTCCTCAGCTGGCGCGACATCGTCGTGCGCTATCGCCAGACCGCCATCGGCGTGGCCTGGGCGCTGCTCAAGCCCCTGCTCACCGTCGTCATCTTCACCGCGGTCTTCGGCTGGGTCGCGAAGCTGCCGTCCGAGGGCGAGGCGCCGTATGCGCTCATGGTGCTCGCGGGCCTCTTGCCGTGGCTCTTCTTCGCCAGCGTCGTCAACGAAGCGGGCGCGAGCCTCGTCAACAACGAGCGCATCGTCACCAAAACCTATTTCCCGCGCATCCTCGTGCCGGGGAGCGCGATCGCCGTGTGCCTGGTGGATTTCGCCCTCTCGGGCCTCGTGCTGCTGGGCGCATTCGCCCTGTACGGCGTCGCGCCGGGCGCCCGCGTGCTCGCGCTGCCGGCCTTCGTGCTTCTGGCCGCGCTCGCTGCAGCAGGGCCCGCGCTCCTCATCGCGGCGCTCAACGTGCGCTATCGCGACGTTCGCTTCGTCGTTCCGTTCGTGCTCCAGCTCGGGCTCTACCTCTCCCCGATCGGGTTCAGCAGCAGCCTCATCCCCGAGCGCTGGCGGCTCCTTTATTCGGTCAATCCCATGGCGGGCGTGATCGACGGCTTTCGCTGGAGCCTGCTGCCGGGCACGAGCGAGCTCTACCTGCCCGGGGTCTGGCTTTCGCTCGGGATCTCTCTCGCCCTCCTGTGGGCGGGGCTCGCCTACTTCCGCGCCACCGAGCGGCGCATCGCCGATGTGATCTAGCCATGACCGTCGCGATCCGTACCGAAGGGCTCTCGAAGCAGTATTTGATCCATCACGAGGGTGGCGCCCGCCATGACACGCTGCGCGACGCGCTCAGCTCGTGGGCGCGCAATCTTGGCGCTCGAGGGCGGCAGGAAGCGTCCTCCGAGGAGGCCTTTTGGGCGCTCAAGGACGTGAACCTCGAGATCCGCGAGGGCGAGCGCGTCGGCATCATCGGCCGCAATGGCGCGGGCAAATCCACGCTGCTCAAGCTCCTCTCGCGCGTCACCGAGCCGAGCGCCGGGCGCATCCGCGTGCGCGGGCGCGTGGCGAGCCTGCTCGAGGCGGGCACGGGCTTTCATCCCGAGCTGACCGGCCGCGAGAACATCCACTTGAACGGTGCGGTGCTCGGCATGAGCCGCGCGGAGCTTGCCCGCAAGCTCGACGAGATCGTCGCCTTCTCCGAGATCGAAAAATTCCTGGATACGCCGGTCAAGCGCTATTCGAGCGGCATGTACGTGCGGCTCGCCTTCGCCGTGGCGGCGCACCTCGAGCCCGAGATCCTCGTGGTGGACGAGGTGCTCGCGGTGGGCGACCTGCGCTTCCAGCAGAAGTGCCTGGGCAAGATGGAGGACGCCGGGCGCGAGGGCCGCACGATCCTGCTGGTCAGCCACAGCCTGCGCGCGATCTACTCGCTCTGCACGCGCGCGGTGCTGATCGCCGACGGCCGCGTCAAGTCCGACGGCGCCGTGCAGCCGGTGGTCGCCGAGTACCTGGAGCAGGGCGCGGGCGACGTGCGCGAGCGTGCCTGGCCCGAGCTCGCCTCGGCGCCCGGCAACGAGCAGTTTCGCCTCAAGCGCGCGCGCGTCATTCCGGAGCACGGTGCCGCGAGTGACGAGATCACGGTGAAGACGGCGCTGCGCATCGAATTCGAGTTCTGGGTCGGCATGGACGAGATGCTCTATTCGATGGGGCTGCACCTTCGCGCCAACACGGGCGAATACGCTTTCGTCAGCGCTTCGACGCGCACGGTGGTGAAGCGCGGCTGGCATCGCGGCGTCTGCCACATCCCGGCCGACCTGCTCAACAACCGCACCTACACGGTCGAGATGTACTTCACGCGCGACGGGCGAAACGTCCTCGCGCGCCTCGGCGACCTGCTCGTCTTCACGGTGACCGAAGGCGAGCGCGCGCCGGGCGACATCCTCGGTGACTACCCCGGCACGGTGCGGCCGCGGCTGCAATGGGAGCTCTTGCCCGTGACGGCCGAAGCCGAAAAAGTGGGAGCCGCACATGCGTAGAGACAAGGCGCCGGCCGTGCGCTCCGAGTACCTCGTCTTCGGGCGGCCGAATTTCTCGGACGAGGAAATCGCCGCCGTCACCCGCGTCATGCGCAGCGGCTGGGTCGGCATGGGCCCAGAGACGATCGAGTTCGAAAAGGAGCTCGCGCGCTACACCGGCGCACCGTACGTGCTCTCGGTCAGCTCGTGCACGGCGGCGCTCTTCCTTTCGCTTGCCGCGCGCGGCATCGGCCCGGGCGACGAGGTCATCTGCCCGAGCCTCACCTGGTGCAGCACCGCGAACGCCGCGCTCTATCTCGGTGCGACGCCCGTCCTCTGCGACGTGGACCGCGAGACGCTGTGCGTCACGCCGGAGACGGTGAAGGCGTGCCTGACCGAGCACACGCGCGCGGTGATGGTCGTCCATATGGGCGGCCTTGCGCCGGACATGGCGGCGCTGCGCGCGGCGCTGCCCGCCAATGTGGCGATCGTGGAAGACGCCGCGCACGCACTCGGCGGGCGCTACGCCGACGGCAGGCCGGTCGGTTCCTCGGGCAACGCGGTCTGCTTCAGCTTCTACGCCAACAAGAACCTTTCCACCGCGGAAGGCGGCGCGGTGGCGCTCTTCGACGAGGCGCAGGCGGCGCGCATCGCCTCGCTGCGCCAGCACGGCCTTTCCTCGGATGCCTGGAAGCGCTACAGCCACCGCACCAACATGCTCGCCCCGGGCATCGTCGAGCTCGGCTACAAGATGAACTTCACCGACCTGCAGGCCTGCATCGGCCGGGTGCAGCTGCGCCGCCAGGCCGAGATGAGCGCGGTGCGCCAGCGGGTTGCGCAACGCTACGACGAGCGCCTGCGCGAGCTGGGCCTGGACATTCCGCTGCAGCGCGACTCGCTCGCCGAGCGCCATGCCCGCCACCTGCTCGTCGCCATCCTGCCGCTCGAGCGCATGAAGACGACGCGCGACGAGCTGGTGCTCGCGCTGCGCAGCCGCAACATCGGCGCGAGCATCCACTACACGCCGCTCCACCTCGAGCCGTTCTACGCCGGGCGCTGCCGCTCGCCGCTGTCCAATTGCGACTACCTCGGCGCGCGCATCATGACGCTCCCGATCAGCGCCAGCATGACCGACGCCGACGTCGACTACGTGACGGCGCACCTCGCCGACCTTCTCAGCTGAGATTGCGAACATGACCTACGGATTCCAGGGCCGTCTGACCGAGAAATTTCCCTCGCAGGTGATCGTCGACGTCACCGAGGTGTGCAACCTCGCCTGCGTGCACTGCCCGCACCCGGAGTTCAAGAAGTCGAAGTACTACAGCGCGCGCTACCTCGACCCGGCGCTGAACACCAAGCTCGTGAACGAGGTGCGCGAGCACGGCACCCAGTACATCCGCTACACGAGCGAGGGCGAGCCGCTCATCCATCCGAAGGGTTACGACATGATCGAGGAGGCGGTGACGCGCTCGGGCGTGTACGTGACCCTCACCACCAACGGCACGATCATGAACGAGAAGCGCACGAGAAAGCTGCTCGATGCCGGCGTGCACATGATCGACATCAGCATCGACGCGCACCTGCCGGAGACCTACGCGAAGGTGCGCGTGAACGGCGACCTGAACGTGACGCGCGGCAACGTGCTGCGCCTCATCGACTGGGTGCGGCGCGCGAAGACGGGCACCAAGGTGGTGGTGAGCTTCGTCGAGCAGCCGCAGAACACGAAGGAAGCGGGCGACTTCGAGCGTTTCTGGAAGGAAAACGGCGCCGACGCGGTGGTGATCCGGCGCCTGCACTCGGCCGCGGGCGCGGTGATTCCGGTCGCCAACATCATGCACAGCAGGAACGCGAAGATCGAGCGCCGTCCCTGTGTCTATCCCTGGGAGCGGGTCGTCATCAATCCGCGCGGCCACATCTCGTTCTGCCCGGCCGACTGGGTGCACGGCGCGACCGTCGTCGACTACCAGGCCACGACGATCTACGAGACGTGGAACGGCGAGTTCTACCGGGGGCTGCGCGAGGCGCACCTCACCAACAACTACGACAACTACAAGTTCTGCGGCCAGTGCCCGGACTGGGCGGCGACGCGCTGGCCCTCCGAAGGCCGCGCCTACGCCGACCTCGTGCAGGAGATCCGCGGAGAGCAATGAAGCTGATCGCGCACTCCGGGCCGTGGATCACCGACGCCGATACGGCGGCGGTCGAGCGCGTGCTGCGCTCGCGCATGCTCGCGCAAGGCGGTGTCGCGCGCGAGCTCGAGCAGCGCCTCGCCGGCTGGGTCGGCATGCGCGACGGCGTGGCGGTCGGCAGCGGCTCGGCGGCGCTCACGCTCGCCGTCATGGCGCTCGGCCCCTGCGCCGGCAAGGAAGTGATCGTGCCGACCTATGTGTGCCGCTCCGTGCGCGAGGCGGTGCTGAGCGCGGGCGCACAGCCGGTGCTCTGCGACTCGGGCCCGCGCTGGGTGATCGAGGCGGCGGCCGTCAAGCGGCTCATCACCCCGCAGACCCTCTGCGTCATCGTGCCGCACCTTTACGGCGTCTTTGCCGACGTGGCGGCGATCCGCGCGCTCGGCGTTCCCGTGATCGAGGACTGCGCGCAGGCGCTCGCCGCCGAGGGCGAGC
>DATAHF010000134.1:0-14355 GCA_036263315.1 Burkholderiales bacterium | reverse complement strand
CTGCACGGCGACTGCCACGTCGGCAACATCCTGTGGACCGACGACGGACCGCATTTCGTTGATCTCGACGATGCGCGCATGGGACCCGCGGCGCAGGACCTCTGGATGCTCCTGTCGGGCGAGCGCAATGCGGCGCAAGCGGGATTGAAAAAGCTGCTGGACGGCTACCGCCAGTTTCATGACTTCGACGAGCGCGAGCTCGCCCTGATCGAGCCGCTGCGCACGCTGCGCCTCATCCACTACTCGGCGTGGCTCGCGCGCCGCTGGGACGACCCGGCGTTTCCGGCCGCATTTCCGTGGTTCGGCACGCAGCGCTACTGGCAGGACCGGATCCTGGAATTGCGCGAGCAAACCGCCGCCATGGACGAGCCGCCGCTCACCGTATAATCCAGCGCTTTTTCTCCGGGGGGAGCATGGTTCTATTTGCCGCGACGGTCTTCACGAGCGCGTTTTTGCTCTTTCTCGTGCAGCCGATCATCGCCAAGCAGATCCTGCCCTGGTTCGGCGGCAACGCCTCGGTGTGGACCGTGTGCATGGTGTTCTTCCAGGTGCTGCTGCTCGGCGGCTACGCCTATGCCGATGCGCTAAGCCGCCGCCTCGCGCCGCGCACGCAGGCGATCGTGCACACGGCGCTGCTTGTTGCGAGCCTCGCCTTCCTGCCGATCCTCGCCGCCGATTCGTGGAAGCCCGAGCCGGACACCGAGCCCGCGCCGCGCATCCTCGTGCTCCTCGCCGCGACCATCGGCCTGCCCTACTTCCTGCTCTCCACCACCGGCCCGCTCGTGCAGTCGTGGTTCGCGCGCAGCTTCCCGGCGGGCACGGTCTACCGGCTCTTCGCGCTCTCCAACCTCGCCTCGCTCCTCGCGCTCGTCGCCTACCCGCCGCTGATCGAGCCGGAAGTGACGCTGGCGTGGCAGTCCTACGCCTGGAGCGCGCTCTACGGGGTTTTCGCGGTGCTTTGCCTCGCCTCGGCCTGGAAGGCCGTGAAGGGAACGACGGAACCAAAAGCAGCGCAAGAAGAAGAAGGGGAAACCCCCAAGGCGAGCGACTACGTTCTCTGGCTCGCGCTCTCCGCGCTCGGCTCGCTCATGCTGCTCGCGGCGACGAGCCACATCACGCAGAACGTCGCCTCGATCCCGTTCCTCTGGCTCGTGCCGCTCGTCCTGTACCTGCTCTCCTTCATCCTCGTCTTCGACGTGGGCGGCGGCCGGCGCGAGAGCGGCTGGTACGCGCGCGCCTGGGGGCTGCCGGTCCTCTTCGCGCTGCTCGGCGGCATGGCCTACGCGCTCTACGACAACCTCGGGGTCTGGAACATCCGCTACACCATCGCGCTCTATTGCGCGGGACTCTTCGCCGCCTGCATGTTCTGCCACGGCGAGCTCGCCGCGATGCGCCCGGCGCCGCGCTATCTCACGCGCTTCTACCTCATGGTGTCGGTGGGCGGCGCGGCCGGCGGGCTCTTCGTCGGCCTCGTCGCGCCCCGCCTCTTCGACCTCTACCTCGAGCTGCCGATCGCGCTCATCGCCTGCGCCGCGCTCGCGGCGCTCCTCACCTGGCGGAGCGCGGCGGCGGGACCGTATCGGCTCGCCTACGCGTGGCCGGCGCTCGCGCTCCTCGTCACCGGCATGGTCGGCTGGTATGCCTTCGAGTACGTGCGGTACATCCGCGGCAGCGCCGTCGTCATGTCGCGCAACTTCTACGGCACGCTGCGGGTGCGCCAGTACGCGCGCGGCGAAGAGCCGAAGATGACGCGCAGCCTCATCCACGGGGTCATCAACCACGGCTGGCAGTTCGTCGATCCCGGCCTGCGCACGCAGCCGATCAGCTACTTCGGGCCGGGCTCGGGCATTGCGCGCGCGCTCGCCTGGTACGGCGAGCGCCCCCGCCGCGTCGGCATCGTGGGCCTGGGCGTAGGCTCCTTCACCGCGTGGGGGCGCAGCGGCGACTACTTCCGCGTCTATGAGCTCGACCCGGACGTGCTGCGCATGGCGCGCGAGCAGTTCTGGTACCTCTCGGAGGCCAGGGCGAAGATCGACGTGGTGATCGGCGACGGGCGCCTGAACCTCGAGCGCGAGAAGGAGCCGCAGCGCTTCGACCTTCTTTCCGTGGACGCCTTCTCGAGCGGCTCGATTCCGATCCACCTCCTCACGCGCGAGGCGCTGCGCGTGTACCGGCGCCACCTCGCCCCGGGCGGCGTCATCGTCTACAACGTCACCAACCGCTTCGTGAACCTGGCGCCGCTCCTCAAGCTCGTCGCCGAGACCGAGGGCATGAAAGCCCTCCTGCTCGAGGACAGCCCGAGCGAGGACAAGTACTCGGGGACCGCCTACGTGCTCGTCACCGACAACCCCGCCCTCATCGCCGACAAGCGCTTCGCCGACGCCGAGCCGATCGGCGCGATTCCGGGCCTGCAGCCCTGGACCGACGGCTTCAACAACCTCTTCAAGGTGGTGCGCTAGCGGCGGGAAGCGCCTGGCGGTAAGGGACGCGCCTAAAACCGGCGCGCCGTCGTCTGGCGCGGCTGGCAGACGCCTTCCCAGAGCGCGCCGCCGTCCGGGAAGTCGATGTCGCGGAAAAGCGCCACCGACAGCGTGAAGCGGCCGGTATCGCGCGAGACGCGCAGGTCCGAGACCGCGATCGAGCGCCCTTCGCCGCCGATCGGCCGCGGCTGCGACTGGCGCGCGCGCAGGAACGCGTCGTCGAGCTGGAAGACGAGCGGTCCGTTCAGCGCATCCAGGTTCGACTTGAACGTGGCGACCTGCATCCCTTCGGCATACTCGAGGGTGAACTCGATCGAGCTCTGGCTCTGGCTGAGATCCGGCCGGTTGGTGCCGCTCATGCGGCCCTGGCACATGAGCGTGCGCTCGACGGCGAGAGCCTGAGCGGCGGCGCCGAGGAGGGAGAGAGCCACGAGCACGCGCAGCACCATGCGCGTTGGGCACCCGAACCCGCGCCGGGTTCCCTAGGGACCGTCGACCTTGAGGCCCTTCGCGCGAAGGAGCGCGATGACGCCGTCCTTGCCGGTGAAATGCGCCGCGCCGACGACGAGGAACCGGGTGCGGCCGTCGGCGAGCATCCGCTCGATCTGCGGCAGCCACTTCGCGTGCCGGTCGCGGAGCAGGCGCTTTCTCAGCGCCGGGACCGCATCCATCCCGGCATTGAGCGTCGACTCGAGCTTCGCCACGTCGCCCGCGCGGTAGGCGGCGAGGATCTGGTCGAGGATCTGCGGCATCTCGCGGATCTGCTCGAGCGTCACGCGCAGGAGGTCGATCTCCTCGGCGCGCGACAGGTCGGCGAAGGCGCGCAGCTGCGCCTCGGCGGTCTCGAGCGACCGGATCTCGCGCCCGTTCGCGCGCGCCCAGTCGGCGATCTGGTGGTCGACGCCCGCCTTGGGGTCGAAGCCCTTGCTGGCGATGAACTGCACGCTCACCGTGAGCGCGGCGAGCCAGGGGCGCATGGGCGCGAGGTTGGCGCTCGGCAGGCCGAATTCGCCGGCCGTGCGCTCGAGATCGGCATTGAGCGCGGGCGGCAGCACCGTGGACAGCGTCTCGCCGGGCGGCAGCACGCCGTGCTTCATGACGAGCTGCAGCATCGTCTGCGGATCGTTCGCGACCGCCGGGTCGATCTCCATTACCACCGCGCTCGAGGCCTGCAGCGCGCGCTCGACCTGCGGCGTGCGCCACCTCACCGAGGGCGGCAGCAGGTGAAACGACCCGAAGAGATACAAGGTGCCGCCCTTCGGCCCGGCGATGCGCCAGAGCGCCGGCGCGTCGGCCTGCGCCGCCGCCTCGAGCGCGAGCAGCCCCGCGAAGAGCGAAAGCGCGAGGATGCGCAGGCGCCTGAAAAGGATCCCGTTACGGGTCAAAGTCATCGAGCGCGGCTTCCAGGTGCGCGACCTCGGCCCAGCATTGCATGCTCCACCGGTCGCCCTCCAGCGCGAGGCGGTTGATGCCGCAGTTCGGAATGCCGAAGTCGCGCGCCGCCTGCAGCGGCAGGCCCTTGATGAAACGGTAGAACATGTCGAGCACGCCGCCGTGCGTGAACACGGCCACGCTCTTGCCTTCGTTTTCTCTTGCTATTTTCAGGATCACGTCCACGCTGCGCTTCGAGAACTCGCGCAGGCTCTCGCCCGTGCGAAAGGCGAAGTCCGGATCGCGCGCCTCGAAGCGCGCGTAGTCCTCCGGGAAGCGCACCTTCACCTCCGCATAGGTGAGCTTCTGGAAGATGCCGTAGTGGCGCTCGCGCAGGTCGCGGTCCTGGACGATCGGCCGCTTGAGCAGGCCGGCGAGCGGCTGCGCCGTCTGCAGCGCGCGCGAAAGGTCGCTCGCGTAGAGCGCGTCGAAATGCTCGCGCGAAAGCGCGCGCGCGATCGCCTGCGCCTGCGCGAGGCCAGTGCCGTTGAGCGGCACGTCGAGCTGCCCCTGCACGCGGTGCTCGGCGTTCCAGGCGGTCTCGCCGTGGCGCACCAGGCAGAGACGGGTGGTCATTTCCGGCCCAGCCCGAGCACCATGATGGCGCCCACCACGATGAACGCACCGACGATCTGGATGGGCGCCACCTTCTGGTCGAGGATGACCCAGCCCAGGCCGAGGAGCGCGATCGGCTCGAAGTTGAGCACTACGGCGTTGTTCACCGCGCCCAGGCGCGGCAGCAGCACGAACATGGAGGTGATCGCCGTGCCGTAGAAAATCGTGAGCGCCGCGGTCGCGATCCAGCCGGTCGCATCGGTCGCCACGCGGAAGTCGCCCGTCGCCGCGCCATAGGCGAGGATCACCACCGCGATGACGCTCGTCGTGAGGAAGCTGCGCAGCCTTCCATCCATGTCGTGCAGCCACTTCGTGGTGAGAAAGAGCACGGCCGCGAAGGACACGGCGGCGCCGGTCGCCCAGAGCACGCCCGCGCCGATCTCGCCCCAGCGGCCGGCAAAGTCCCCGCTCTTCCCCCACACGTCGAGCGCGATCGCCAGTCCGACGAGCGCGACCGGCATCGCGGCAAGCGCGCGACGCGCCGGGCGCTCCCCGCCCGCGGCCCAGGAAAGGAGCGAGAGCAGCATCGGATAGGTGTTGAAGGCAAGGAGCGCGAGCGCCACCGGAATGCGCGCCACCGCCGAGTAGAGGCAATAGCTTTGCACCGTGAGCAGCAAGCCGATGAACACGGCATGGCCAAAGGTCCTTCTCGGAATCTTCAACGGAATCCGATAGAACAACAGCAGACCCAAAACGAAGAGGGCGGTGCCGGTCGAGCGGAACGCCACGCCCGTGGTCACGTTGGCGCCGTGATCGAAGGCGATGCGCGCGGCAATGTGGTTCGCCCCGAACGTCGTGGCGACCAGCATCAGGAGGACGATCCCGGCCCAGCGGGAGAGCGCCCGTGAGGACGAGGCGACCAAGCTAGGCGAGCGCCTCGGGATTGACGACGCGGATCGGCTTGCCGGCGAGCCAGGCCTCGACGTTCTCGACGCAATCGCTCCAGAAGCTCGCGTACACCTCCTCGGCGACGTAGCCGAGGTGCGGCAGAAGCGTCACGTTGGGCATTTTCCGCAGCGGATGCTCCGCCGGCAGCGGCTCGCGGTCGAACACGTCGAGCGCCGCGTGCCCGAGCCGCCCGCTCGAGAGCGCCTCGATGAGCGCCTTTTCGTCCACGATCGGGCCGCGCGACGTGTTGACGAGCACCGCCTTCGGCTTCATGAGGGCGAGCTCGGGCGCGCCGATGAGGCCGCGCGTGCGCTCCGAGAGCACCAGATGGATGCTGATGAAGTCGGCCGTTTTCAGCAGCTCGTCCTTCCCCACGTACTTGACGTTGGCCTCGGTCGCGCGCGCGGGCGTCAGGTTCTGGCTCCAGGCGACGACCTCCATGCCGAAGGCGCGCGCGTAGCCCGCCACGCGCGTGCCGAGCTTGCCCAGGCCGAGGATGCCCAGGCGCTTGCACTCGAGGATGGTCCCGCCGCGCAGGCCCTCGTGCCAGCGGCCTTCGCGCATGTTGCGCGCGGCATTGGCGAAATCGCGCGCCGCAGCGAGGACCAGGCCGAAGGCGGTCTCGGCCGTGATCGCGGTGCTGCGCCCCGGGCCCGTGTTGCTGATCGGAATCTTGCGCGAGGTGCAATACGCGATGTCGAGGCTCGGCGAGCGCATGCCGGTGAGCGCGATGAACCTGAGCTTGCCGAGCGTCTCGATGAGCGCGCGCGGAAAGGGCGTCCTCTCGCGCATGAGGACGAGGATGTCGAAGGGCGCGAGCTTCTGCGCCGCCTCCTCCCGCGAGGCGAAGGCCTCGTGGAAAACGGCGATCTCCACGCCGCGCCGGCGCAGCCGTTCCCAGTCCGCCGAGGCCAGCGCGAGGCGCTGGTAGTCGTCGAGGATCGCGAGCCGCAAGCGGGCTAGTCGGTCTTGATGCCGTTGTCGCGCACGACCTTCCCCCACTTGGCCATCTCGCCGAGGGTCCACTTCTGCAGCGCTTCCGGCGTGCTCACCACGAGGTCCATGCCGAGCGATTCGCCGAGCGTCTTGCGCACCTCGGGCAGCGCGAGCACCTTGGCGAGCTCGGCGTGGAAGCGGTCGATGACCGCCTTCGGCGTCCCTGCCGGCGCGAAGATGCCCCACCATGCGTAGGCCGTGAGGCCCGGAAAGCCCTGCTCGATCAGCGTCGGCACCTCGGGCATGGTGGAGGCGCGCTTCTCCCCCGCCGTCGCGAGCGCGCGCATCTTGCCGCTCTTCACCTGCGGCGAGAGCAGCGCCACCGAGCCCACGCCCATCTCGATCTGCCCGCCGAGGATGTTCTGGTTCATCGGCCCGCCGCCGGCGAACGGGGCGTGCGTGAGCTTGAATCCGCCCTGCTGCTGCGCCAGCACGACGAGCAGATGGCTGAGCGTGCCGTTGCCCACCGAGCCGATGCTCACCGACTCGGGCTTCGCCTTCGCGGCGGCGACCACGTCCGCAAAGCTCTTCCAGGGCTTGGCGGCCGCGGTGGCGATCGCGTAAGGCGCCGTGCCGACCAGCATCACCGGCGCGAAATCCTTTGCCGTGTCGTAGGGCAGGTTCGGAATCAGCGCCGGGTTGACCGCGTGCGAGTCGAAGACGACGACGAAGGTATAGCCGTCGGGCGGCGACTTCGCGGCGAGCGCGGTGCCGATCGAGCCGCCCGCGCCCGGGCGGTTCTCGACCACGAAGGACTGCTTGAGCGCGTCGCCGAGCTTCGCGCCGAGCAGCCGCGCGAGCGGATCGACCGAGCCGCCCGGCGGGAAGGGCACGATGAAGCGCACCGGCTTCGACGGCCAGTCCTGGGCGAGCGCCGGCAGCGCGAGGAAAAGTGCCGCGAGAAAAAAGTGCCTGAATTGGCTCATTCGACTTTGGCTCCCGAGCGCTTGACCACCGGACCCCATTTGGCGGTTTCGGCCTTGATGAACTTGAGCGCGTCCTCGGGCGAGTGCTGCACGATGCTCGCCCCGCGCGAGATGAGCGCATCGCGCGTCTTCGGATCGGCGGTCGCGCGATTGAGCGCCTGGTTGAGCTTGACGACGACCTCGTGCGGCGTCGCCGCGGGCGCGACCAGGCCGAACCAGGCCGTCACCTCGTAGCCCTTCAGCCCCGATTCATCCAGCGTCGGCAGGTCGGGCGCGGCGGACGAGCGCTTGAGCGCCGTCACCGCGAGGCCGCGCACCCTGCCCGCCTTCATGTTGGGGAGCTGCGGCGGCAGGTTGTCGAACATGCACTGCACCTCGTTCGCGAAGAGCGCCGCCTGCGACGGGCCGCTGCCGCGGAACGGGATGTGCACGATGAAGGTGTTGGTCATCGCCTTGAAGAGCTCCATCGACATCTGCGGCGAGGTGCCGTAGCCGGGCGAGCCGTAGTTGAGCTTGCCGGGATTCTTCTTCACGTAGTCGATGAATTCCCCCACCGTCTTCGCCGGCACCGAGGGATTGACGACCAGCACGTTGGGCACCGTGCCGTAGAGGCCGATGTAGGCGAAATCCTCGATCGGCCGGTAGTTGAGCTTCGAGTAAAGGTGCGGCGAGATGCCGAGCGACGGGTTGGCGAGGAGCAGCGTGTAGCCGTCGGGCGTGGCGCGCGCCACCGCCTCGGCGCCGACGTTGCCGCCCGCGCCTGACTTGTTCTCGATCACCACCGACTGGCCAAGCTCGGTCTGGAACTGCGGCTGCAGGATGCGCGCGACGAGGTCGATCAGCCCGCCGGGCGGATAAGGCACCACGATGGTGACGGGACGCGTGGGAAAGGCCTGCGCGGCGGCGCCGAGCGAGGCCAGCGAAAGCAACAAGGCGATGGCAAGTCTGGTCATGGTTTTTGGACCCTCCGCCGCTATGATAGCCGCGGGAAAGCAGAGAACCGGGAGGAAAGTCGAAATGAAGCCCTTCGAGCTGAAAGGCAAGGTCGCCATCGTGACCGGCGGCAACGGCGGCATCGGCCTCGGCATGGCGCGCGGCCTCGCCGCGGCGGGCGCCAAAGTCGTGGTCGCCGGCCGCAACGCACAAAAAAGCGCGGCCGCGGCGAAAGAGCTCGGGGGAATTGCCATGGATGTCGATCTGATCAAGGAATCCGACTGCAAAAAGCTGGTGAAGGAAACGGCCAGGCAGCTCGGGCGCCTGGACATCCTCGTCAACAACGCCGGCATCAACATCCGCAAGCAGCCGCAGGAATATTCGCTCGACGAATGGCGCCAGGTGATCGACACCAACCTGACGAGCGCCTTTGCCTGCTCGCAGGCCGCCTACCCGGAGATGAAGAAGGCGGGCGCGGGCAAGATCATCAACATCGGCTCGATGATGTCGATCTTCGGCGCCTCCTTCACCACGCCCTACGCGGCCTCCAAGGGCGGCATCGTGCAGATGACGCGCGGCTTCGCCTGCGCCTGGGCGAAGGACCACATCCAGGTGAACGCGGTGCTGCCCGGCTGGATCGACACCGACCTCACCAAGCGCGCGCGCGAGCAGGTCGAAGGGCTGCACGAGCGCGTGCTCGCGCGCACCCCTGCCGCGCGCTGGGGCGTGCCGGCCGATTTCGCCGGCATCGCGGTGTTCCTGTCGAGCGCGGCCTCCGATTTCCTGACGGGCACGGCGATTCCGGTCGATGGCGGCTATTCGATTCAAGGCTAGCCTCGCGTCGGGCGCTTCGTGGTCGCCGTCGGCGCTTATCGGCGCTAGGGCGGCGGGTCTAGAATTGGCGAGGAAAGGAAAACCCGTGGCAGCCCTCGACCGCGCCTCGCAGGACATCGGCAACATCGTTCACCTCGAGCACGTGAACGTGCAGCAGCCCGACCAGCGGCTGGCGACGCTCTTCTACGTCGTCGGGCTGGGCGGCACCCGCGATCCCTACCTCTTCGTGGGGCTGGACAACATGTGGGTCAACTTCGGGCGCTCGCAGTTCCACATGCCCACGCGCGAGCCCATGCCGCAGGTGCTGCGCGGCACGACCGGCCTGGTCGTTCCGAGCCTGGAAATTTCGAAGAAAAATCTGGCCAGGATCGCGCCGGACCTCAAAGGCACGAAATTCTCATGGCGCGACGCCGGCACGCACCTCGAGGCGACCTGCCCCTGGGGCAACCGCTTTCGCCTGCACGCGCCCGCGCCCGAGTTCGGCCCGACCGATCTCGGCATGGCCTACATCGAGTGCGACGTGCCGACCGGCACGGCCGAAGGCATCGCGCGCTTCTACAGCGAAGTCATGGGCGCGCCGTCGCGCGTCCTCGCGCGCGGCGGGGCGCCGTCGGCCGATGTGCCCGTCGGCCGCAGCCAGCATCTGTACTTCACCGAGACCGCGAAGCCGCTGCCCGAGTACGACGGCCACCATTTCCAGATCTACATCGCCGATTTCTCGAGCCCCTACCGCTGGCTGCTCGAGCGCGGCCTCGTGACGATGGAGACGAACGCCCACGAGTGGCGCTTCAAGACCCTCGTCGACCCGGCGAGCGAGAAGCCGCTCTTCACGATCGAGCACGAGGTGCGCAGCATGCGCCACCCGCTTTTCAACCGGCCGCTCGTCAACCGCAATCCGTCCATCACCAACGTGAACTACGTGCCCGGCCAGGAAGCGTTCCGCGGCACGTATTAGAGCTTCAGCTCCCAGGTCTCGGCGACGAGCCGCTTGCCGAAGCTGCGGTGCTTCTGGCTGCGCTTTTTCCTGAACCCTTCGCCGCGATAGATCGCGCGCGCGGCATCAAGGTGGCTCTGCGTCCAAAGGACGATTTTTCGATAGCCCTTGCGCCGGGCGAACGCGATGCAAGCGCGAGTCAGGCGAGTACCGAGGCCTCGGCCGCGGGCGCCGGGATGAAGGATGAGAAGTCTCAGCTTGGCGGTCCGGGGAGACTGCTTCACCAGGAAAATCGAGCCGACGACTTCACCCCCGAGCTCCGCGATCCACGCGCGCTCGCGACGCGGATCGAAATCGCGCGCGAACTGCGCGACGACCTCGGCGACGAGCGCCTCGAAGGTCCAGTCGTAGCCGAATTCCCGCGCGTAGAGCTCGCCGTGCAGCTGCACCACGCGCCCCAGGTCGCCCGCTTTCGGGCCGCGCAGGCGAAGCGCTTTCCCCGTCATCGCAGCGCGCCGGCGGACTGGACCGCGATCGCCGTCCACTCGAGCAGCGCGCGGCAGCTTGCTTCTAGCGCCACCGCCGAGGGCAGGAGAGACGCGAGCGCCGCGGGCGCGGGCGTCGCGTAGCTCGTCCCGGCGGGAAAGACCTCGAGCCCCTGCGCGCGAAAAAGCGGCGTGGCACGCCGCAGGTGCCAGACGTGGCTGACGAGCACGATGCGCGAGACGTTCCCCGACTTGAGCATCGGCGCGGAAAAGCGCGCGTTCTCGGCCGTGTCGCGCGAGGCGGACTCGATCCACTGCACGCTCGCCTGGAAATCGCGCTCGAGTACTTCCTTCATGAGCTCGCCCTCGGGCCGCCCGCCGAAAGGGCTGCCGCCCGTGACGAGAATCGGCAGCTTCGTACGCCGCTGCAGGGCCGCCCCATAACGCAGCCGCACGAGCGCCGCGCCGCGCAGCGAATCGCCGCCGTATTCGGGCGCGTCGTGATAGGTGCCCGCCCCGAGGATCACGATCGCGTCGGCGCGCTTGAGATCCGCTTCCGTGATCGGCGGCAACTCGAGGCCGGCCATGAGCGCGTCGGCGACCGGCGGCAGCGAAAGGGCGAAGAGCGCGACGAGGGCGAGAAAGGCGATCGAGCGCCCGCTGCGCGGATGGCGGCGCGACAGCCACAGGCCGCCGAGGGCGAGGAAAATGAGGCCCGCGGGCGGCAGGACGAGCGCCGCGGCGATCTTCTTCAGGGTGAACATGCTACTTCCGCTCGGGGTAGCTGACCGCCATCCCGGCGCGCACGTCCTGCTGGATGCCGTATTGCGGGAACGGATAGCGAAAGCCGTTCTTGGCGAGCGCTTCCATCCCGGCGATGGCCTTTTCCAGGCCTTCGGGGGGCAGCGCCATCAGCATCTCGTCATCGAGCACGCCGCCGTAGCGCCGCTCGGCGAAGCACGGGATCGAGAGGCTCGGCTCGCGGGTGCGCAACGCGCGGCCCCAGGAGTCGGCGCAGGCCGACTCGCCCACCACGCTCCAGTCGAAGCGCTTGTAGCCCGACCACTGCAGGCCGTTGATGAAGTAGATCATCGCGCCGGGCGTGGCGTAAAAGAGCGCGATGTCGGGCGGATCGAGCCGGCCCGAGGCGAGCGGGGCGACGGCGAGCGCCCGGTACTTTCCGGCCGGCACCACGTTCATCGCCTTCTGGTGCGCCGAGGCATCGGCCGAGGTCGCGAACCACACGCCTTTCATGTGCTCGCCCGAAAACCATTTCTCGTCCTGGCCGCCCAGGCCCACCACCGAGCGGCACTGGTCGCCGACCAGATCCTCGGTCGTGATGCCGACCGTCCAGCCCAGGCGCGCCGCCTGCGCGACGATCTGGTCGAGCGTGTGCTGCGTGCCCCTGGGGCGCCGGATCTTCGGGATCGCCTCCATTTCCGCGACCGTCTCGAAGAGCTTCATGCCGAACGGAATCGAGCGCAGCCGCAGCAGGCCTTCCAGCTTGGCGACCAGCTCCTTCACGCGAGGGTGCACTTGCCGTTGTTGATCACGACGACGTCGCGCTCGGGGACGCGGCAACGAAAGGAAACGGTCTTTCCGTCCACCCAGAGCTCCGTCGCGATCGATTCACCCGGGTACACGGGCGCGGAAAAGCGCACGTCGAACCCGATGATCCTGGTGTGGTCGTACTTCGCCACGCTTTGCAGGATGGCGCGGCAGGCGGTGCCGTAGGTGCAAAGGCCGTGCAGGATCGGCGCCGGGAAGCCCACTTTCTTCGCGAGCGCCGGATCGGCGTGCAGCGGATTGCGATCGCCGTTCAGGCGATACAGCAGCGCCTGGTCCTTGCGCGTCTCGAGCGTCACCGTCTGGTCGGGCTTTCGCTCAGGCAACGCGTGCGGCGCGGGCCCGGAGCCCGCCGGACCGCCGAAGCCGCCGTCGCCGCGCGCGAAGGTGGTCGAGCGCTGGGTGAAGAGCGGCGCGCCGCCGGCAAGCCGCACTTTCGTCTCGGTGTAGATCACCGCGCCCTTGCCCGCGCCCTTGTCGTAGGCCTCGGTCACGCGCGAGTCGGCGATGAGCTCGCCTTCCTGCGGGAGCGGCCGGTGAAGCGCGAGGCGCTGCTCGCCGTGCAGCACCTTCGAATAGTCGTAGCCGCAATCCTTGAGGAGCGGCACTCGCGCGAGGACCGAGGCCATGCTCGGCACGGTCTTCAGCGCCGCCTTCTCGAACACATACGGCAGCTCGTCCTCGTTCAGCGGATCGCGCCCCATGCCGACGCCGAGCGCATAGAGCATCGTCTCGCGATCGGTGTAGCGAAAGCGATCGCCCTCGCGCTTGAGCGCCATCAGCCGCTCGTAGCCAAGCGCCATCAGTCGAGCTCCTTGCCGTCCATGCCGGAGTTCTTGCGCACCTTGGGCAGCATCTGGCGCAGGAGCCGGCCCGCCTCGGCTGGATCGTCCACCTGCGGCACTTCGGCGCCGCGCCGCCAGCCTTCGCACACCGCGATCCGCCCCACGCCCGCCTGGATCACGCGACCGGTGATGTCCTGCGCCTCCTTGCTCGCGAGGTACACGAGCGCGGGCGAGACCCATCTCGGATCGCGCATCGCGCGCTCTTCGGGCGTGAGCACGCGCAGGTTTTCCGTCATGCGCGTCTGCGCCGAGGGCGAGATCGCATTCACCGTCACGCCGAATTTCTTCAGCTCGCGCGCGGCAATGATCGTGAACGCCGCGATGCCCGCCTTCGCCGCGCCGTAGTTCGTCTGCCCGACGTTGCCGTAGATGCCGGAAGTCGAAGTCGTGTTGATGATGCGGCCCATCGTCGGATCGCCGGTCTGCTTGAAGAGCTCGCGCCAGTGCGCGGCCGCGTGGCGCGCCGGCGCAAAGGTGCCCTTCAAGTGCACCTGGATCACCGAGTCCCATTCTTCCTCGGTCATGTTGACGAGCATGCGGTCGCGCAAAATGCCGGCGTTGTTGACGACGATGTCCAGGCGCCCCCAGGCGTCAAGTGCCTCGTCGATCATGTGCTTGGCGCCCGACCAGGAGCTGACGTCGTCGCCGTTCACCCTCGCCTCGCCGCCTGCCTTCCTGATGTCGGCCACCGTCTGCGCCGCGAAAGACGCGTCCTTTCCCGTGCCGTCGACATTCGCGCCGATGTCGTTCACCATCACCTTCGCGCCTTCCTTCGCGAGCAGCAGTGCGTGCTCGCGCCCCAACCCTCGGCCGGCGCCGGTGACGATCGCGACCCTTCCCTCGCACAGACGAGCCAACGGGAGCTCCTTTCCCCTCTCGGACGCACCGAGAATACAAAGATTGATCTAGCGCAACAAGCCGCGCGGCGGCCGGCCCAAACTCGACCTTGCATGGCCAAGGTCTTCCCGATCCACCCCGCGCACCCGGAGCGCGTCTGCTGGGGCTGCGATCGCTACTGCCCGGCCGACTCGCTCGCTTGCGGCAACGGCACCGTGCGCACCCAGCACCCGGTCGAGCTCTTCGGCGAGGATTGGGCCGAGTGGGGCCTCGACGCCGTGGTCGCGACCGAACCCGGCGTCAAGACCGGCTAAAGGTCAAGCGATCTCCAGGAAGTCCCGGCTGCGGGCGACCCGCTTGCCCCAGGCCTTGTCGAAGTCCGCCACCAGGCGCTTCAAGCCTTCGGTCCCTTCGATCGCGCGCGCCTCTTTCAAACTGGCGAATTCGTAGAAGGCATAGTGAACCGAAGGATCGAGGTTGCTCCAGGCCCGCCAGGCGCGCTTCGCCTTGAACGTCTTCAGGGCGTCGGGCAGGTGCTCATCGCGATACCAGCGCTCGAAGTCGTCCCTGGGGACGTTGGCTCCG
>DATAHF010000133.1:0-14967 GCA_036263315.1 Burkholderiales bacterium | reverse complement strand
CTCGGCAACCTCTTCCGCGCCGGCTCGGGCCTGTGGGCGCTCGGCCTGGGCCTCGCGCAGCCGATCTTCGCCGGCGGCCGGCTCGAGGCCGCCACGCAGGCGGCCGAGGCGCGCGAGCGCCAGGCGGTGGCGCAATACGTGAAGGCCATCCAGAACGCGTTCAGCGAGGTGCGCGCCGCGCTCTCGGCGCAGGCGCGCGAGCGCGAGAGCTACGACGCCCAGTCGGTGCGCGCCGCCGCGCTCACGGATACGCTGCGGCTCGCGCGGCTGCGCTACGACAACGGCATCGCGAGCCAGCTCGACGTGATCGACGCCGAGCGCGGCCTGCTCGCCGCGCGCAGCGCGCGCATCGAGGCGCTGCGCGCGCACCGCGCCGCGATCGCGGACCTTTTCAGGGCGCTGGGCGGGTGAAGCGCAGCTGGTACGACCGGCACGTGCTGCCGTACGCGATCGACCTTGCCTGCGGCATGAAGGACGTGCGCCGGCAGCGCGAGCAGGTCGTGCCGCTGGCGCGCGGCCGCGTGCTCGAGATCGGCATCGGCACCGGACTGAACCTCATGCACTACGACGAGTCGCAGGTCGAGGAGATCGTGGGCCTCGATCCGGCGCTCGAGATGCATCGCCTCGCGAAGAAGCGCCTGCAGCGCACCGGCCTGAAGCTGAGCCTCGTCGATCTCTCCGCCGAGCGGATCCCGTTCGACGATGCGGCCTTCGACACGGTGCTGATGACCTACACGCTGTGCAGCATCCCCGACCCGGTGTCGGCGCTCAAGGAGATGCGGCGCGTGCTGAAGCCGGGCGCGAAGCTCATCTTCTGCGAGCACGGCGCGTCCCCCGACGCTTCCGTCCGGCGCTGGCAGGACCGGCTTACGCCGCTCTGGTCGAAGATCGCCGGCGGCTGCCGGCTGGATCGCGATGTGCCGGCGCTCCTCAAGGAGGCGGGCCTCGCGTCGAGCGACCTGGAGACGACGTATCTTCCGGGTCCTCGTCCCGTGACTTACCACTATCGCGGTACCGCGAGCGCGGTCTAGTTCAGGACGTAGGCGTCCATCGACAGCACGCCGCTGTCGATGGCGTCGTACACGCGCTCGGGCTTGCCTTGTCCGGGCGCGGCGCCGAGCGCGATGAAGAGCGGCAGGAAGTGCTCGTCGGTGGGATGCGCGCGCGCGCCGTTGGGATTCCTGCTGCGGTAATCCACGAGCGCGTCGACGTCCTTCTCGACGATTTTTTGCTGGACCCAGTCGCTGAAGTCCTTCGCGTAGGGCTGCGGCGCGCCCTGGCCGCGCATCCAGTCGCGCAGGTTGTGCGTCATGTGGCCGGAGCCGATGATCAGCACGCCCTCGTCGAGTAATTTTCTTAGCGAGCGTCCGACCCCGAGATGGTGGCGCGGCCCCAGGGCGGGCTGCACGGAGATCTGCACCACGGGAACATCGGCGCCGGGGTAGGCGTAGAGCAGCGGCGCCCACGCGCCGTGGTCGAGCCCGCGGCAGCCGTCGATGCCGGCGGTGAAGCCGCCGTCCTTCAGGAGCGCCTGCGCGCGCTGCGCGACTTCGGGCGCGCCGGGCGCGGGATAGCGCAGCCGGTAGAGCGGCTCGGGGAAGTTGTAGAAATCGTGGATCGTCTCGGGCTTCGCGCTGCCGGTGAGCATCGGCAGGTTGGTTTCCCAGTGCGCCGAGGCGATCAGGATGGCGCGCGGCTTGCCGAGGCGCCGGCCGAGCGCCGCCCACGCCTCGCCCGCGGGCCCGGGCTGCAGGGCGTGCATGGGCGAGCCGTGGGAGATGAAGACGCTCGGCAGCATGGCTACTTGACGAGGCCTTCGGCCTTCAGCGCTTCCTTCACTTTCGGGCGCGCATCGACGCGGTCGAAGTAGGCCTTGAGGTTCGGCCACTGCGCGAGGTCGATCTGCATCGGCACCGTCCAGCGCAGCACGGTGAAGAGATAGGCGTCGGCGACCGTGAACTGCTTGCCCATCAGGTAATCCTTGCCGGCGAGCTGCTTGTCGAGCCAGCCGAAGCGGTTGGCGAGGTTTTCCTTGGCGATCTTCTTGTACTCGTCGGGCGTGGTCGGCCGGAAGAGCGGCGAGAAGGTCTTGTGGATCTCGGACGTGACGAAGTTGAGCCACTCCTGCAGCCGGTAGCGCTCGAGGCTGCCGGCCTTCGGCGCGAGCGCGGATTCCGGCTTCTGGTCGGCGAGGTACTGCACGATCGCCGGGCCTTCGGTGAGCACCTGGCCGTTGTCGAGCTCGAGCGCGGGCACGTAGCCCTTGCCGTTCACCTTCCAGTAGTCGCCGCCGCCGTCGATGGTCTTGTCCTTCGTGCTGGTCTTCTTCAGCTCCACGTTGATGCCGAGCTCGCGCGACACGATATGCGGCGAAAGCGAGCAGGCGCCGGGGGCGTAATACAGTTTCATGCAGACTCCTCTAGGGTTAGCCGTGGGATTAAGACAGGGCCTGGATGACGGCGGGCGGCAGGCAGGCAAGCCGGTCGTCCGCCATCGCCACCTGGATCGCAGCAAACGCAGTGCTCACGAGGGCTGCGAGCGAGGCGGCAGTCAGAAGCGTTTTTTCCATGAGAGAAGTATCCACGCTCCCTTATATCGGGATAAAGAGATGGAAATGCAATACATAGTCCCGTAGGATGGGACAATGGATCGGTTTGCTGCCTTGCAGGTCTTTTCCCAGGTGGTGGAGTCGGGGAGCTTTGCCAAGGCCGCGGAGCGGCTCAACCTGTCCACCTCGGCGACTTCGCGCCTCGTGGCCGAGCTCGAAGCGCACCTGCAGACGCGGCTCCTCAACCGCACCACGCGCCGCGTGAGCCTCACCGAGAGCGGCCGCGCCTTCTACGAGCGCTGCGTGCAGCTCCTTGCCGACCTGGACGAAGCGGAGCAGGAGGCGGCGCGCGCCGCCGTGGTCCCGCGCGGCACGATCCGCCTCACCACGTCGGTCAACTTCGGCGTGCGCCACCTCGCGCCCGCGATCGCGGAATTCACCCGGCGCCATGCCGAGATGCGCTTCGACATCTCGCTTTCCGACCGCATGGTCGACCTGGTGGAGGAGGGGTTCGACCTCGCGATCCGCATCGGCGGCCCGGGCTCGGAGAACCTGGTGGCGCGCAAGCTCGGCGAGACGCGCGTCGTGCCGTGCGCGTCGCCCGCGTATCTTGCGGCGCGCGGCGCGCCGCAGGTACCCGAGGACCTCGCCGCGCACAACTGCTTCACCTACGAATACGTCACGCCGCGCAGCGTCTGGCGCTTTCGCGATGCGTCGGGGAACGAGCGCGCGGTGCGCGTGAGCGGCAACCTGCATTCCAACAACGGCGACCTGCTCGCGGAGGCGGCCGCGCGCGGCGGCGGCGTCGTGTTCGAGCCGGCCTTCATCGTCGGCCCGGACGTGCGCTCGGGCCGCCTGGTTCCGCTGCTGCAGGATTTCGAGCCGGCGCCGATCCCGATCTACGCCGTCTACCCGAGCCGCAAGCACCTCTCGGCGAAGGTGCGCCTGTTCGTGGATTTCCTGCTCGAGTTCTTCGCCGATACGCAGGACTGGAACCTGCCGTGAAGTTGCTGACCGTCGTGTGCGCGCTTTTGGTGACTTTTCCTTCTTATGGAGAAGCGCTTCCGGACTGGATCGTCGCTAGTGCGAGCGCACGCGCACAGCCAGGCGGGCGCCTGGAGCTCATCGTCGTCGCCCCGGAGGGCGCCACGCTGCCGGAGCAGGTTGCGGTCCGCCTGCAGGCCGGGCCCGACGAGCGCCAGATCGACGCGCGCGCAGTCGCGCCCGCGCAAGGCCGGCAGAGGATTTATGCCGCGATCGTTCCGCCCGGCATGACGGGCGCGGTGACGGCGCAGCTTGCCGGCCGCGCTTCCAGCGTGCTCGTCGTGCTGGTCGAGGCGCCGGCGCCCGACGTGGTGGATGCGCTCGCCGGCGCGCGCGCCGCCACCGAAGCGGAGCCGCCGCTTTCGCAGAACGACCCGATGTATTTCGTGCTCGGCGGGCGCGACGGCTACAGCGCGCGCTTCCAGATCTCGTTCAAGTACCGCCTGTTCGACCAGGGCGCGGGCTTCGGGCGCGACCAGCCGTGGCTCGCCGGGTTCTACTTTGGCTACACCCAGAACTCGCTGTGGGACCTCTCCGCGCAATCGCGCCCGTTCCGCGACACGAGCTACCGGCCCTCGCTCTTCTGGAAGTGGGAGCGCGCCGACGAGAAGACCTGGCTCGACGGCTTCCGCGTCGGCGTCGAGCACGAGTCGAACGGCAAGGACGCCGAGCGCTCGCGCTCCATCAACACGCTTTTCGCGCGCCCCGAGTGGCGCTGGGCGCTGCGCGATGGCGCCAAGGTGGAGTTCACGCCGAAGTTCTACGGCTACCTGGACAAGAGCGACAACCCGGACATCGACCGCTATCGCGGCTATGCCGACTGGCGGCTGCGCTACGACTCGGGCGACAAGTGGATCGCCACCGGCGTGGCGCGGCTCTCGCCGCAGGGCAAGGGGAGCCTCCTCATGGACCTGTCGCGGCGGGCGCGCGACCTGAAGTTCGGCCCGATCGGGGGCTACATCCACTTCCAGTTCTTCACCGGCTACGGCGAGGACATCCTCGACTACAACGCGCGGCGCAAGACGCAGCTGCGCGTCGGCTTCGCGATCGTGCCCTGAGCGATCAGGTGTCTTCGGTGCGCGGCGGGCGCCAGGTGTACGGCACCGGGCCGGGCGCGCGCAGGATGCGCAGCATGCGCAGCGCGCCTTCCTTGCGGCCTTCGCCGCGGTAGTAGCCCGGCACCAGCACGGTCTCGAAGAAGCCCATGGCGCGGTAGAAGCGGCGCGCCGCCTCGTTGGCCGAGCGCAGCTCGAGGTGGATGCTCGCCATTCCGGCGGCGCGCGCGGAGTCGAGCAGCCACTGGAAGAGGCGCCCGCCGATGCCGCCGCGCCGGTGCGACGGCCGCACCGCGAGCAGCACGAGATGCGCCCGCTCGTCGCCGAATTCCATGATGGCGAAGCCGTTGATCGCGCCGCGCGCGCCGGACCTCGCGCCTTCGCAGGCCACCACCGCGAGCGTGTCGCGATCGCGGATGGCGCGCAGCACGCGGGCGGCGTCGTACTTCCAGCCGAGGCCGGACTCGATGAAGTCGCGCGACATGAGCGCTATGGCCTGGGCGTCGCGGTTCTCTGCGAGACGGATGGCAATGGCACGCGGCGTCATGTTAGTCATTGTAGACTGAAATTTAATGGCTGAACGCTTCTCCGCGATCGTCGTCGGCACCGGACAGGCCGCGCCCGCGCTGTGCGCGCGCCTGGACAAGGAAGGCCTTAAGACCGCGCTCATCGAGCGCAAGCTCCTCGGCGGCACGTGCGTGAACGTCGGCTGCATTCCCACGAAGACGCTGGTCGCGAGCGCGCGCGCCGCGCGCATGGCGCAGCGCGCATCCGAATACGGCATCGCGCTCGACTCGCCGGCGCGCGTCGACATGAAGGCGGTGAAGGCGCGCAAGGACGGCGTGGTGCGCCAGTCCTCCGAGGGCGTCGAGAAGTGGATCGCCCGCATGAAGAACGTCGAGCTGATTCGCGGCCATGCGCGCTTCACGGGCGCGCACACGCTGGCGGTCGCGGGACGCACCCTCGAGGCGGACAAAATCTTCCTCAATGTCGGGGCGCGCGCGTTCTCGCCGCCGATTCCCGGCCTGAAGGACGTGCCGTCGCTCGACAACGTGTCGATGATGGAGATCGACGCCGTGCCCGAGCATCTCGTGATCATCGGCGGCAGCTACATCGGCCTCGAGTTCGCGCAGATGTACCGCCGCTTCGGCGCCGCGGTCACCGTGGTGGAGAAGGGGCCGCGCCTCATCGCGCGCGAGGACGAGGACGTGTCGGAGGAGATCCGCGCCATCCTGGCGCGCGAGGGCATCGCGGTGCGCACCGCGGCCGAGTGCATGGAGGTGAGGAACGAGAAGGGCCGCATCGTGGTGGGGCTGTCGTGCCAGGCGGGCGCGCCGGCGGCGGAGGGCACGCATCTCCTGATGGCGGTCGGGCGCAAGCCGAACACGGACGACCTGGGCCTCGAGAAAGCGAACGTGCAGGTGGACGAGCGCGGCTTCATCCAGGTCGACGACCAGTGCCGCACCAGCGTCGAGGGCGTGTGGGCGCTCGGCGACTGCAACGGGCGCGGCGCGTTCACGCACACGTCCTACAACGACTACGAGATCGTGGCGGCGAACCTGTTCGACAACGATGCGCGGCGCATCTCCGACCGCATCCCGGCCTATGCGCTGTTCATCGATCCGCCGCTCGGGCGCGCCGGCATGACCGAGACCGAGGCAATAAAAAGCGGCAAGCGCGTGCTCGCGGCAAAGATGGCGATGGCGCACGTCGGCCGCGCGCGCGAGGCGGGCGAGACGCAGGGGTTCATGAAGATCGCGGTGGACGCGGATTCAAAGGCGCTGCTCGGCGCCGCGATCCTCGGCATGAACGGCGACGAGATCGTGCATTCGCTGCTCGACATGATGTACGCGCGCAAGCCCTACACCACCATCCAGCGCGCCGTGCACATCCATCCGACGGTGACCGAGCTCATCCCCACGCTGCTCGGCAGCCTGAAGCCGGTTCAGACGTAGATCATTTTCCGGGTCATGCCGCCGTCGATGACGAAGTTCTGGCCGGTGACGAAGCCCGAGGCGTCCGACAGCAGGTAGGCGACGAGCTCGGCGACGTCCGCGCCGCGCCCGACGCGGCCGACGGGATGCTGGCGCGCGTCCTTGCGACTCACCGGCCGGTGCGCGATCCATCCGGGGCTCACGCAATTCACGCGCACCCGCGGCCCGAGGCTCATGGCGAGCGCGTGCGTGAGCGCGACCAGGCCGCCCTTGCTCGCCGCGTACGCCTCGGTGTCGGGCTCCGATTGCAGCGCGCGCGTGGACGCGATGTTGACGATGGCGCCGTTTCGCTTGCGCAGGTGCGGCACGCAATGCTTCGCCACGAGGAACGCGCCGGTGAGGTTCACCGCGAGGCGCCGGTTCCAGGCGGCGAGCGGCAGCTTGTCCACCGGCGGGTCCGTGGGATCGGCGAGGCCGGCGTTGTTCACGAGGCCGTCCAGGCGGCCGAAGCGGCGGATGAGCGCGCGCACGCAGCGGCGCACCGAGGGCTCGGAGGCGACGTCGCAGCGCAAAAATTGCACGCCCAGCGCGGCGGCCGTCCTGCGCCCGGCGACGGCATCGCGGTCCGCGATCGCAACCGCATAGCCGCGCTGCGCAAGCAGGCGGGCGGTGGCGGCGCCGATTCCGCGGGCGCCGCCGGTAACCATCACGCACTTCATGTCCGCGCAGTGTATTCCCCGGCCCGCGCGTTTGGACTAGACTGATTTCCCGACACGGCCGCATATCGGAGGTTCGTCATGCAGGTCAAAGAGATCTTGCGTGTCAAAGGCAACCGGCTCCTGAGCGTCGAGCCCTCCAGCCGCGTAAGCGACGCGGTATCCACGATGGCGAAGGAAAACCTGGGATCTCTCGTGGTCCTCGAGCAGGGCCGCATGGTCGGCATGCTCACGTTCCATGAGCTCCTGCGCGCGCTCGCGGGCCGCTCGGGCAGCTTCGGCGAGCTCAAGGTGAACGACATCATGGAGCGCGACCCGGTCACCGCCGGCCCGGAGCTGGAGGTCAACGACCTGCGCCGCACGATGCTCGAGTCGGGCGCGCGCTACCTCCCGGTGCTCCAGGACGCCAAGCTCCTCGGCGTCATCTCCTTCCGGGACGTCGCCAAGGCCGTTCTCGAAGAGCAAGACTTTGAGAACAAAATGCTGAAGGGGTACATAAAAAACTGGCCCGCTTAGAATGGCGGGATGTCGGGCAACAGCTTCGGCCTTCTTTACTGCGTAACGTCGTTCGGGGAATCGCACGGCCCGGCGTACGGCGGCGTGGTCGACGGCTGCCCGCCCGGGCTTGAATTAAAGGCGGAGGACATCCAAAGGGAGCTCGACCGGCGCAAGCCCGGCTCCTCGCGCCACGTCACGCAGCGGCGCGAGTCCGACGCGGTCGAGATCCTCTCCGGCGTGTACGAAGGCCGCACCACCGGCACCGCCATCGGCTTTCTCGTGCGCAACGAGGACCAGCGCTCCAAGGATTACTCCGCGATCGCGGAGAAATTCCGGCCCGGTCACGCCGACTACACGTACTGGCAGAAATACGGCGCGCGCGATCCGCGCGGCGGCGGGCGCGCCTCGGCGCGCGAGACCGTGGTGCGGGTCGCGGCCGGCGCCATCGCGAAGAAGTGGCTGAAGGAGCGCTACGGCGTGACCATCCGCGGCTACCTCGCCGAGCTCGGTCCCCACAAGATCGCGTTCGAGGACTGGAAGCACGTCGACGAGAACCCGTTCTTCGCCGCGAGCGCGAAGGCGATCGGGCAGCTCGAGAAATTCATGGACGCGCTGCGCGAGAGCGGCGACTCGTGCGGCGCGCGCGTCAACGTCGTGGCGCAGGGCGTGCCGGTCGGCTGGGGCGAGCCGGTCTACGGGCGGCTCGATGCGGACCTCGCCGCCGCCATGATGTCGATCAACGCGGTGAAGGGCGTGGAGATCGGCGCCGGCTTCGGCTGCATCGCGCAGAAGGGCAGCGAGCACGGCGACGAGATGACGCCCGCGGGATTCGCCTCGAACAACAACGGCGGCGTGCTGGGCGGCATTTCCACCGGGCAGGACGTCACGGTGTCGATCGCCCTCAAGCCCACCTCGAGCATCCGGCTGCCGCGCCGCACGGTGAACACCCGGGGCGAGCCGGTCACGATCGAGACCACCGGGCGGCACGACCCCTGCGTCGGCATCCGCGCCACGCCGATCGCCGAAGCCATGCTCGCCTGCGTGCTCATGGACCACGCCCTGCGCCACCGCGCGCAATGCGCCGACGTGACCCCGCCGACGCCGTTTCCCGGGGGCAAGGCCGGTAGAAAAGCCTAGGAAAATCAATTACAGTATGGCCATAAAACCCCCAAGCGAGAAGAACATGAGCAACAAAGGGCAGTTGCTACAAGACCCGTTTCTCAACACGCTGCGCAAAGAGCACGTCCCGGTCTCGATCTACTTGGTGAACGGCATCAAGCTGCAGGGCCAGATCGAGTCGTTCGACCAGTACGTCGTGCTGCTGCGCAACTCCGTCACCCAGATGGTCTACAAGCACGCCATCTCGACCGTGGTGCCCTCGCGCCCGATCAACCTCGGCACGGAGAAGGACGGCGGCGAGTAGCGGTCTGCCCGAGCGCCCCGCGCGAGCCGCGGGCCGCCCAGCGCGAGCCACGGACCGCGCAGCGGCCGCCGATTCGCGCGCGGCCGTCATCGTGTGCCTCGACTTCGGCGAGGACGACTACGAGGAGAGCGTCGAGGAGGCGGTGCGCCTGGTGGAAAGCGCCGGCGTCGCGCGCCACCGCGTGGTGCGCGGACGGCGCAGCCGGCCCGATCCCAAGTTCTACGCCGGCAGCGGCAAGCTCGCCGAAGTGGCGCGCGCCGCGGCGGAGCTGAACGCGGCTTTCGTCGTCTTCAACCACGACCTCTCGCCCGCGCAGCAGAGGAACGCGGAGAAGGAGCTCGGGGGCGTGCGCGTTTTCGACCGCACCGAGCTCATCCTCGAGATCTTCGCGCAGCGCGCCCAGACGAGCGAAGGCAAGCTGCAGGTGGAGCTCGCCCACCTGCAGCATCTCTCCACGCGTTTGGTGCGCGGCTGGACGCACCTCGAGCGCCAGCGCGGCGGCATGAGCAAGACCGGCGGCCCGGGCGAGAAGCAGATCGAGCTCGACCGGCGCTACATCGCGCAGCGGATCAAGGTTCTCAACGAGAAGATAAAGAAGCTGCAGAGGCAGCGGGAAATCCAGCGCCGCGGCCGCGCGCGGGGCGAGGTGCTGTCGGTCTCGCTCGTGGGCTACACCAACGCCGGCAAGTCGACGCTCTTCAACGCCCTGTCGCGGGCGCAGGCCTACGAGGCGGACCAGCTCTTCGCCACGCTCGACACCACCACCCGGCGCCTGTGGCTGCCCGACGCGGGCCAGGTCGTGCTGTCCGACACGGTGGGCTTCATCCGCGGCCTGCCGCACGGGCTGGTCGCCGCGTTCCGCGCCACGCTGGAGGAAACGCTGCGCGCCGACCTGCTGCTGCACGTGGTCGACGCGGCCTCGCCGGTGCGCGAGGCGCAACGCGAGCAGGTAAACAAGGTGCTCGAGGAGATCGGCGCCCGGGACCTCGCGCAGATCGAGGTCTGGAACAAGATCGACGTGGCGGGGCTGGAGCCCCGGGCCGAACGCGACCTCTATGGTAAGATTTCGCGCGTTTTTGTGAGTGCGCGCAGCGGGGCGGGGTTGGAGGCGCTGCGCGGCGGGCTCGCAGAATTCGCCCGGGCCCGCGCGATGGCGCGCGGGGCCGCGCAAAACTCCCTTCACTCTCACTCGCTTCGCTAAATGTCCCTGAACGACCCCAACTGGGGGCGTGGCGGTTCCCGCGGCCCGCAAGGTCCCGGCGGAGGCAACCAAGGCCCGCCGGACCTGGACGAGCTGTGGCGCAACTTCAACCGCAAGCTCAACGAGCTCTTCGGCCGCGGACGCCGCGGCGCCGAGCCGCCGCCGCCCGGCGGGGGCGGCGTGCGCCATCTCGGCGGCGGCGCGAGCGTGCTGGTCGCGCTGGTGGTCATCGTCTGGCTGGCGAGCGGCTTCTACATCGTCGACGCGGCCTCGCGCGGCATCGTGCTCACGTTCGGGCGCTACTCGGAAGAGACCGGCCCGGGCCTGCGCTGGCGGCTGCCGTGGCCGATCCAGACGCACGAGCTCGTGAACCTTGCGCAGGTGCGCACCCTGGAAGTGGGCTACCGCAACAACGTGCGCACCAAGGTGCTGAAGGAATCGCTCATGCTCACCGACGACGAGAACATCGTCGACCTGCAGTTCGCGGTGCAGTACACGGTGAAAGACGCGCGCGACTACATCTTCAACGTGCGCCGCCCCGACGAGTCGGCGCAGCACATCGCCGAGACGGCGATGCGCGAGGTGATCGGCAAGAGCAAGATGGACGCGATCCTGTACGAGACGCAGGTCGACATCGCCAACAAGGCGCACGAGCTGATGCAGCAGATCCACGACCGCTACGGCACCGGCATCGCGATCAGCGCCGTGACGATCCAGAACGCGCAGCCGCCCGAGCAGGTGCAGGCGGCGTTCGACGACGCCGTGAAGGCCAACCAGGACCGCGAGCGGCAGAAGAACGAGGGCCAGGCGTACGCGAACGACGTGATCCCGCGCGCGCGCGGCACGGCCTCGCGCCTGCTGCAGGAAGCCGAGGGCTACAAGCAGCGCGTCATCGCCAACGCCGAGGGCGAGGCGTCGCGCTTCAAGCAGGTGCTCGCCGAATATTCCAAGGCGCCCGGCATCACGCGCGAGCGCATGTACATCGACACGATGACGCAGATCCTGTCGGCCACCAACAAGATCATGCTCGACTACAAGGGCGCGGGAAACCTGCTGTACCTGCCGCTCGACAAGCTCATGCAGCAGGCCGGCTCCTCGGGCCAGTCCGAGGCGCAGGCTTCGCAGCGGCCGTCTCCCGACCCGGTGGTCCCGGACGCCGGGCCGCGCTCGCGCGACACGCTGCGTAACCGCGAGCGGGGGGAGCGATGAAGGCCGTCGGCCCGATCCTCGCCGCGCTCCTGATCGCGGTGCTCATCGCCTCGAGCGCGCTCTTCACCGTCGACCAGCGGCAGAACGCGATCGTGTTCCAGCTGGGCGAGGTGAAGGAAGTCATCAACCGCTCCGGGCTGCACTTCAAGTGGCCCCTCATCCAGAACGTGCGCGTGTTCGACATGCGCATCCTCACCTTCGACGACCCGGAGCCGCTGCGCTTCCTCACCTCGGGCAACCGGCCGGTGCTGGTCGACTCGTTCGTGAAGTGGCGCATCAGCGACGTGCGGCTGTACTACATCAGCGTGCAGGGCGACGAGTTCCGCGCCGCGACGCGGATCAAGCAGACGGTGGCCGGCAGCCTGCGCGACGAGTTCGGCGTGCGCACGCTGCACGACGTGGTGTCCGGCCAGCGCGAGGAGCTCATGGCGCGCGTGCGGCAGAAAGCCGATCAGGACCTGAAGCGCATCGGCGTCGAGGTGGTCGACGTGCGCCTGAAGCGCGTCGACCTGCCGCAGGAAGTGAGCGAGTCGGTGTTCGGCCGCATGCAGGCGGAGAGGAAGCGCATCGCCAACGAGCTGCGCTCCACCGGCGCCGCCGAGGCCGAGCGCATCCGCGCGGACGCGGACCGGCAGCGCGAGATCATCCTCGCGGAGGCCTACCGCGACGCGCAGCGCATCAAGGGCGAGGGCGACGCCAAGTCGGCCTCGGTGTACGCCAACGCGTTCTCGCAGAACCCGGAGTTCTATTCCTTCTACCGCAGCATGGACGCCTACCGCTCCACGTTCCGCGGCAAGGACCTGATGCTGCTCGAGCCTAATTCCGACTTCCTGCGCTACCTGAAGGATCCGCTAGGACGCTCCGCGCCCTCCGGGCGCAACGCAGCGGGCAAATAGGGACGATACGCCGTGGGCCCCACGTTCCTCATGGCCCTCGCCCTGATGCTGATCCTCGAGGGCGTGCTCCCGTTCCTCGCGCCCAACCTCTGGCGCGACACGTTCCGCCGCATCACGCAGATGACCGACGGCCAGATCCGCTTCGTCGGCCTCTCGTCCATGCTGGTGGGGCTGCTGCTGCTCCTCTGGGCGCGCAGTTGAGGCGGCGGCGGTGATGCGCTGGGTCCTTCCCGAGTACATCGAGGACATCCTTCCCGCGGAGGCGATGCGCATCGAGGCCCTGCGCCGCGCGATCCTGGACCTGTTTTTCGAAAATCGCTTCGAGCTGGTCATCCCGCCGCTCCTCGAGTACACCGACTCCCTCCTGACGGGCACCGGGCACGACCTGGAGCTGCGCACGTTCAAGGTGGTGGACCAGCTCTCCGGGCGCATGATGGGCCTGCGCGCCGACATCACGCCGCAGGTGGCGCGCATCGACGCGCATCTCCTTAACCGGCGCGCGGTGACGCGCCTGTGCTATTGCGGCAGCGTGCTGCACACGCGCCCGGCGAGCCCGGGCGCGACGCGCGAGCCGATCCAGATCGGCGCCGAGATCTACGGCGAGGCCGGCGCCGAGGCCGACCTGGAGGTGCTGCGCCTGCTGTGCGAGGCGCTCGAGGCGGCCCGGGTGCGCGGCGCGCGGGTGGACATCGGGCACGTGGCGGTGTTCCGCGCGCTCGTGCGCCAGGCCAAGGCCGGCCCCGAGCTGGAGGGCGAGCTGTTCGAGGCGCTGCAGAGGAAGGACATGCCGGCGCTCGAGCAGCGCGTGAAGAAGTTCTCTCCCGACATGCGCAAGGCGCTGCTGCTGCTGCCCGAGCTCTACGGCGGCGCCGAGGTGCTGGAGCTCGCCGAGCGCAAGCTGCCGCGCCTCCCGGAGATCACGCGCGCGCTCGCGACGCTGCGCCGGCTCGCCAGGGCGTGCAAGCTGCCGGCGAGCTTCGACCTCGCCGAGCTGCGCGGCTACCACTACCATTCCGGCGTGGTATTCGACGCCTATTGCGACGGCGCTAGCGGCGCTGCGTCCTTCCCGGTGGCGCGCGGCGGGCGCTACGACGAGGTGGGCAAGGCGTTCGGCCGCGCGCGCCCGGCGACCGGCTTTTCGATCGACCTGCGCGGCCTCGCCGCCGCTTCCCAGGGGAAAAGGACGCCCTTGAGGAAAAAGAAAAAATAATGGCGAGCGCGGCACGCAACGTCGTCGTCATCGGCACCCAGTGGGGCGACGAAGGCAAGGGAAAGATCGTCGACTGGCTCACCGACCGCGCCCAGGGCGTGGTGCGCTTCCAGGGCGGGCACAACGCGGGCCACACGCTGGTCATCGGCGGCAAGAAGACCGTGCTGCACCTCATCCCGTCGGGCATCCTGCGCCCGGAGGTGAACTGCTTCATCGGCAACGGCGTCGTGCTCTCGCCGGAGGCGCTGTTCGCGGAGATCGACGAGCTCGAGGCCGCCGGCGTGCGCGGCGTGGTGGCGCGCCTGTGCGTCTCCGAGGCCTGCCCGCTCATCCTGCCCTACCACTCGGCGCTCGACCGCGCGCGCGAGGCGGCCCGCGGCGAGAACAAGATCGGCACCACCGGCCGCGGCATCGGGCCGGCGTACGAGGACAAGGTGGCGCGGCGCGCGCTGCGCCTGCAGGATCTGCTCTTCCCCGAGCGCTTCGCGAAGAAGCTCGAGGAGCTGCTCGAGTTCCATAATTTCGTCCTGCAGAAATTCTATAAAGCGGAGCCCGTGGACTTCAGGAAAACCCTGGACGAAACCCTCGCGCTGGCGCCGCGCCTCGTGCCGCTCGTGGCCGATGTGCCGCGCGCGCTCTACCACGCCAACCGCGCCGGCAAGGACCTGCTGTTCGAGGGCGCGCAGGGCGCGCTGCTCGACATCGACCACGGCACGTATCCGTACGTCACCTCGTCCAACTGCGTCGCGGGCGCCGCGGCCGCGGGCGCGGGCATCGGCCCGATGCACCTGCACTACGTGCTCGGCATCACCAAGGCCTACAGCACGCGCGTCGGCGAAGGGCCGTTCCCCACCGAGCTCTCCGACGACGTCGGCGAGCGCCTGCGCCAGCGCGGCCGCGAGTTCGGCGCCACCACCGGCCGGCCGCGGCGCACCGGCTGGTTCGATGCCGCGGCGCTGAAGCGCTCGATCCAGCTGAACGGCGTGTCCGGCCTGTGCATCACCAAGCTCGACGTGCTCGACGGCGCCGAGACGCTGAAGATCTGCGTCGGCTACGACATGGACGGCACGCTGAGCGACATCCTGCCGGTGGGCGCCGAGGAGCTCGCGCGCTGCGTGCCGGTGTACGAGGAGATGCCCGGGTGGCAGGAGAGCACCGTCGGCGTGCGGGCGTACGACAAGCTGCCCGGCGCGGCGCGCGATTACCTGAAGAAGATCGAATCGCTTACCGGCG
>DATAHF010000132.1:0-2956 GCA_036263315.1 Burkholderiales bacterium | reverse complement strand
GGCTTTCCATCGCGTTCACCGTGACGCTGCTGCCCGAAGCCATCGTCGCCTTCATGCGCGACGAGACCGAGCGCTGGAACGAAGAGCGCGCGCTACGCAAGCGCATAGAGGAGCTGGAGAAGAAAACGGCTTGAGGAAGCTGCTCGTCTTCCAGCACGCGGCGAGCGAGCCGCTCGGCGTGCTCGATCCGATGCTGCGCCGGCGCGGCTTTCGCGTGCGCTACGTGAACTTCGGCCGCGAGCCCGGCGCGAGCGCGGACGTGAGCCGCTACAACGGCCTCGTGGTGCTGGGCGGCCCGATGCACGTCGACCAGGTGGCCGCGTTTCCGCACCTCGCCACCGAGATCGAGGCGATCCGCGAAGCATTGCAGCGCGAGATCCCGGTGCTGGGCATCTGCCTCGGCGCGCAGCTCCTTGCCGCGGCGCTCGGCGCCGACGTGCGCCCGAATGCGGTGCGCGAGATCGGCTGGTACCGGCTGTATCCGACGGCGGCCGCGGGCTCCGACCCGCTCTTCACTCATCTCGGGACCGAGCAGGACGTGTTCCAGTGGCACGCCTATACCTTCGACCTGCCGGCCGGCGCGGTGCACCTTGCGCGCACCGGCACCTGCGCGAACCAGGCGTTTCGCTACGGCGAGCGCGCGTACGGCCTGCAGTTCCACCTCGAAGCTGACGAGACGCTGATTCGCCGCTGGCTCGACGTGCCGGCGTACCGGGCCGAGGTGGAGCGCGAAGGCGGCGCCGCGCGCATCGAGCGCGTTCTGCGCGATACTCACAGCCACATGCGCTCCGCGCAGCAGTTGAGCGAGCGCGTGTTCGGCCAGTTCATGGAGCTTTTTGAATGGAAGCCGAGGCCGCGCGTCCATCTTGCGAGCCGTTGAGGAGGAAGCGATGAAAGTCCATGGCAGCTGCCACTGCGAAAATCTCGCGTTCGAGGCCGACGTGGACCCGGAAAAGGCCGGGATCTGCCACTGCACCGATTGCCAGAAGCTCACCTCCTCCGCGTTCTCGACGTTCGTGCCGGTTCCCAGGGCGGCGTTCCGGCTGACGCGCGGCACGCCGAAGATCTATGTGAAGACCGCCGAGAGCGGCAACAGGCGCGCCCAGGCGTTCTGCGCCGAATGCGGGACGCGCATCTATGCCTCCGCGGTCGACGACCCCCAGGTGTACAACGTGCGCCTCGGAACGCTCGCGGAGCGCGCGGCGCTGCGGCCCAGGGTCCAGGTCTGGTGCCGCTCGGCGATGCCGTGGGTCGCCGAGCTCGGTGCTATAAAGCAGGTCGCAAAACAACCCTGACAAAAATGAAGCTCTTCGCTCTCGCGCTGGCGGCGCTCGCGCTTTCGGTGCATGCCTACCCCGTCAAGCCGGTGCGCATCGTCGTGCCGTCGAGCCCGGGCGGCGCGAGCGACCTGGTGGCCCGCCTGGTCGCGACGCCGCTCGCCGAGACGCTGGGCCAGCCGTTCGTGGTGGAGAACCGCGTCACTTCGGGCGGCATCGTCGGGACGCAGCAGGTCGCCGAGTCGCCGCCGGACGGGCACACGCTGCTCGTCACGTTCGACACGTTCGCCATCAATCCGTACCTGTACCGCAACCTGAAGTGGGACCCGGTGCGCGACTTCGCACCCGTGATGGAGCTCTGCCGCTATCCACAGGTGCTGCTCGTCAACCCGAAGCTCAACGTGCACAGCGTGCGCGAGTTCGTGGCGCTCGCGAAGGAGCGCGGCGCGCAGCTCAACTACGGCTCGGCCGGACCGGCATCCTCGAGCCGCCTCGCCTACGAGCTCTTCAAGCAGGCCGCCGGCATCGAGACCGTTCCGGTGCACTACAAGGGCGGCGGACCGGCCATCCAGGACCTCCTCGGCGGACAGGTGCAGGTGATGCTGATCCAGGGCGGCGGCTCCATCCAGCAATACGTGCGCACGGGCAAGCTCACCGCGCTTGCCGTGAGCTCGCCGCGGCGCTCGAAGTTCTATCCCGAGCTGCCGACCATCGCGGACACCTATCCCGGCTTCCAGAGCGAGTCCTGGGTCGCGATGTTCGCGCCCGCCGGCACGCCTGCGGAAGTGATTGACGTGCTCCATTCGAAAGTGGAGGACATCCTGAAGAAAGAGAACGCGAAATTCGAGGCGCAGGGGTGCGAAGTAGCCGGCGGCAGCCCAGTCGACCTCGCGCGCGTGGTCCGCGAGGACCAGCAGAAATGGCGCAAGCTGATTGCGGAGAAGCACATCACCCTCGAATGAAAAACTATCCCGACCTGCACGAGCATCTGCGCACGCTGGAGCGCGCCGGCCTCCTCGTCACCGTGGACCGGCCGATCAACAAGGACACGGAGATGCATCCGCTGGTGCGCTGGCAGTTCCGCGGCGGCATCGCGGAGCGCGACCGCAAGGCGTTCCTGTTCACCAATGTCATCGATTCGAAAAACAGGAAATACGACATTCCGGTGGTCGTCGGCGCGCTGGCCGCCAACCGCGAGATCTACCGCCTGGGCATGAATTGCGCGCTCGACAAGATCAACGAGACCTGGAACCGCGCCGTCGCCAACCCGATTGCCCCGAGCGTCGTCACCGAGGCGTTGTGCCAGCAAATCGTGATCCAGGGAAAAGACCTAGATAAACCCGGCAACGGCCTGGACCAGCTCCCGATCCCGATCTCCACGCCGGGCTGGGACATCGCGCCGTTCACCACGCTGTCGCAGTACATCACCAAGGATCCCGACACCGGCGTCCAGAACATGGGGATCTACCGCGGCCAGGTGAAGGCGGCCCGGCGCCTCGGAATGAATCCTTCGCTCGAGCTGCGTCCCGGGATCTACACGCACTGGGAAAAGATGAAACGCCGCGGCGAGCGCCTGCCTGCCGCCGTCATCCTCGGCGCGCCGCCGTGCGTGGCGTTCACCGCGGTACAGAAGCTGCCGGAGACGATGGACGAGCTTCATGTGGCGGGCGGGCTCGTCG
>DATAHF010000131.1:0-7437 GCA_036263315.1 Burkholderiales bacterium | reverse complement strand
CTTCCAGCCGACGACCGATTCCTCGACCAGCACCTCGTTGGTCGGCGACGCCTCGAGGCCGCTCGCCACGATCGCCTCGAACTCGTCGCGGTTGTAGGCGATACCGCCGCCGGTGCCCCCCATCGTGTAGGAGGGGCGCAGCACGCACGGCAGGCCGATGGTGGTGAGCGCTTGGCGGGCCTCTTCCATGTCGTGGGCCAGCGCCGACTTCGGCGACTCGAGGCCGATGCGGTCCATCGCCTGACGGAACAGGAGCCGGTCCTCGGCCTTGTCGATGGCTTCCTTCTTGGCGCCGATCATCTCGACGCCGAACTTCTTGAGCACGCCCTTGTGCGCCAGCGTCAGCGCGGTGTTGAGCGCGGTCTGGCCGCCCATCGTCGGCAGCAGCGCGTCGGGGCGCTCGCGCTCGATGATCTTCGCCACCATGTCGGCGGTGATCGGCTCGATGTAGGTCGCGTCGGCGAGCCCGGGGTCGGTCATGATCGTCGCCGGGTTCGAGTTGACGAGGATGACGCGATAGCCCTCGGCACGCAGCGCCTTGCACGCCTGCGCGCCCGAATAGTCGAACTCGCACGCCTGGCCGATGACGATCGGGCCCGCCCCGATGATCAGGATGCTTTGAATATCAGTTCTTTTTGGCATCGATCAGCGAGGCGAACTTGTCGAACAGGTAGCCGATGTCATGGGGCCCAGGGCTGGCTTCCGGGTGCCCCTGGAAGCAGAACGCCGCCCGGTCGGTCCGCGCCAGCCCCTGGAGGGAACCGTCGAAGAGCGACACGTGCGTCGGCCGCAGGTTGTTCTTTATGGAGGCGGGATCGACGGCGAAGCCGTGGTTCTGGCTCGTGATCACCACGCGCCCCGTGTCGAGGTCCTTCACCGGGTGGTTCGCGCCGTGGTGGCCGAACTTCATCTTGACGGTCTTCGCGCCCGAGGCGAGGCCCATCAGCTGGTGGCCCAGGCAGATGCCGAAAAGCGGCACCGAGCTCGCGTCGAGCAGCTCGCCGATCGCCTCGATGGCGTAGTCGCACGGCTCCGGGTCGCCCGGCCCGTTCGACAGGAAGACGCCGTCCGGCTTCATCTTCATCACCTCCTTGGCGGTGGTGATGGCCGGCACGACGGTCACGCGCATGCCGCGGTCGACGAGCATGCGCAGGATGTTCCGCTTGATCCCGTAGTCGAAGGCGACGACGTGGTGGCGCAGGTTCTCGCCCTTGCGGTGGCCCGAGGCGCCGCCTTCCTTCCATTGCCAGCTGCCCTCGGTCCATTCGTAAGGCTCGGCCGTGGTGACCACGATGGCGAGGTCCATCTTCGCGAGGCCCGGGAAGCTGCGCGCTTCGCGCGCAGCGATCTGCGTATCCACCGCGCCCGCCATCAGGCAGCCGTTCTGCGCGCCCTTGGTGCGCAGGATGCGCGTGAGCTTGCGCGTGTCGAGCTCCGCGATCGCGACGATCTTGTTCTTCTTCAGGTAGGCGCTGAGATCGCCCTGCGACCTCCAGCTGGAGAGCAGCCGCGGCACGTCGCGCACCACCAGCCCGGCAGCGTAGATCTTGCCCGCTTCCTGGTCCTCGGCGTTCACGCCGGTGTTGCCGATGTGCGGATAGGTGAGCGTGACGATCTGCTTGCAATACGAGGGATCGGTGAGGATCTCCTGGTATCCGGTCATCGCCGTGTTGAACACCACCTCGCCCACGGCGGTCCCGCTCGCGCCGATCGAGCGGCCGCGAAAGACCGTCCCGTCGGCAAGGACCAGCGCGGCGGTGTCGGAAGTCGTCATTTTGTGGAGCGGATACAGAAAGCGGGAAAGGCTTGTGGCCCTTCCCGCTCATTTGAAGCAGGGATTATACGCCTAAGAGCGTTTCAAACCAAGGACATCCGCCATGTCGTAGAGGCCCGGCGCGCGCTTTTCCAGCCATAGCGCGGCGCGCAGGGCGCCCGCGGCGTAGGTCATGCGGCTTTGCGAGCGCACGGCGACCTCCACCCGCTCGCCCATGCCGGCGAATATGACGGTGTGCTCGCCGACGATGTCGCCGCCGCGGATGGCGTGGAAGCCGATCTGCCGGGTCGGCCGCTCTCCGGTGTCGCCCTGGCGGCCGTGCTTCGCTTCCTTGCCAAGATCCCTTTTCAGCGAAGAAGCGATGATTTCGCCGAGCTTGAGCGCCGTGCCGGAAGGCGCGTCGACCTTGTGGCGATGGTGCGCCTCGATGATCTCCACGTCGTAGGCGTCTCCCAGCGCGGCGGCGGCCATCTCGGCGAGCTTGAACACCACGTTGACGCCGATCGCGAAGTTGGGTGACATCGCGATAGGGATGCGCCGGGCGGCGTCGGCGATCGATTTCTTCTGCGGATCGGAAAATCCCGTCGTGCCGATGACGATTGCCTTGCCGGCCTCCATGCACGCCTTCACGTGCGCGAGCGTGCCGTCGGGGCGCGTGAAATCGATCAGCACGTCGGCCGCGCGCATGGCGGCGGCGACGTCGGTCGTCACCTTCCTGCCCAGCACTTCGCCCGCGGCGAGGTCCAGCGCCGCGGCGAGCTCGAGCTCCGGGTGCGCGAGCACGCCTTCGACGAGCGTGCGCCCCATCCGTCCGCTCGCCCCGGCGACGGCGACTTTCACTTTGAAGCTTCTTTCGGAGCAGCAGGCACCACGTCGCCGTCCACGCGCGTGAGCTTGCCTTCCTTGAAGTACGCCGTGAGCTTGCGCTGCTCCTTGCGGCCGTCGGCGGCGTCGAGCGTATAGATGTAGTCCCAGCGATCGGCGTGGAACACGTCGGTGAGCAGCGGCGTGCCGAGCGTCGCCTGCACCTGCTCCTTCGTCATGCCGGGCTTGAGCTGCGACACCATCTCCTGCGACACGTAGTTGCCCTGCTGGATGTCGATCCGGTACGGCGTCACGCCGGGAATGCGCGGCATGTAGCTGCACGCGGAAAGCAGCGCGGCGGAAGCAAGGCAGAGGCAGGCGGCTCGGTTCATGGGCATATAATGACAGCCGATGACCACGGTGCAAAGCCTGAAGGAAAGCGGCCTCAAGGCAACCCTGCCCCGGCGCAAGATCCTCGAGCTCTTCGAGCAGAGCAAAGTGCGCCACCTCTCGGCCGAAGACGTCTACAAGGCGCTCATCGCCGAAGGCATCGACGTCGGGCTCGCCACGGTCTACCGCGTGCTCACGCAGTTCGAGCAGGCGGGATTGCTGTCGCGGCAGAACTTCGAGACCGGCAAAGCGGTGTTCGAGCTGAACCAGGGCGGCCACCACGACCACCTCGTGTGCCTGCAATGCGGCCGCGTCGAGGAGTTCTACGACTCCGAGATCGAGAAGCGCCAGACCGAGGTGGCGCGCAAGCGCGGCTTCCAGCTGCACGGCCACTCGCTCGCGCTGTACGCCGACTGCACCAAGGCGGATTGCCCTTACCGGCCTACGAGCTGAGCAGCTCGGCGGCGTGTTTCCGCGCGGTGCTGCTTGCGCCGCCCAGCATGCGCGCGAGCTCCTCGATGCGCGCGTTGCGATCGAGCCGCGTCACCGTGACCCCGAGCCTGCCGCGCGCGCCCGACTTGGCGATGGCCCACTGATCGTCGCCCTGCGCGGCCACCTGCGGCAGGTGGGTGACGCAAAGCACTTGGCGCTGCTTTCCGAGCTTCTTCAGCGATTTCCCGATCGTCTCGGCGGCTGCGCCGCCGACGCCCGCATCCACCTCGTCGAACACCAGCGTGCCGACCGGGGATTCGCGTGCCGCCACGAGCTGGATCGCGAGACTGATGCGCGAGAGCTCGCCGCCGGACGCCACGCGCGCCAGCGGGCGCAGCGGCAGGCTGGGATGCGAAGCCACTTCGAACTCCACGTCTTCCGCGCCTGATGCCGAAGGCTCCTCGAGCTTCCTCAGCGAGACCGAGAACCGGCCGCCCGCCATCGCGAGCTGCTGCATGCCTGCGGTCACGGCAGCTGAGAGCGCCTCCGCCGCGGCCTTGCGCTTGGCAGTGAGCTTGCGCGCCGCGGCATCGTAGCGGCTGCGAGCAGCGGCGACCTCGCGCTGCAGCGCTTCCGGATCCACCGCGAGCTCGAGCTCGCCAAGTCGCTTCTGCATTTCCGCGCCGCGCTGCGGCAGCTCCTCGGGCTTCACGCGGTGCTTTCGCGCCGCCGCATGGAGCGCCTCGATGCGGGCCTCGACCTCGCGCAGCGCGTCCGGGTCCAGGTCGACGCGCGAGGCGTACTGGCGCAGGCTCCTCGCCGCCTCGCCCGCCTGCGCCTCGGCCGATTCCAGGAGCTCGACGATCGGCTTGAGCGCTTCGTCGTGCTCGCAAAGCGCTTTCAGCTGCGTCGCCACCGCGGCCAGCTGCGGCAGGCAAGCGCCGTCGGCCTCGCTCAGCGCCTCGAGCGAGGACTGCGCCCCGGCAAGGAGGCTCGAGCCGTGCGCAAGCCGCGTGTGCGCGGCCGTCACCTCGGCCCACTCGCCCTCGCGCAGCCCGAGCTTCTTCAGCTCCGCCACCGTGTCGACGAGCGCGAGGCGCTCGGCTTCGCGCTGCTTGAACTCGCTTTGCGCCTGGGCGGCGAGCTGCTCCAGGCGCTTCCAGGCGCGGAACGCCTCCGCGGTCTCCTTCGCCAGTGCGACGGCCTCGCCGTGGGCATCGAGCAGCTCGCGCTGCGCCGCCGGGCGCAGCAGCGACTGGTGCGCGTGCTGTCCATGGATGTCCACGAGCAGCTCGCCCGCCTCGCGCAGCTGGACGAGCGTCGTCGGGTGGCCGTTGATGAAGCAGCGCGCGCGACCCGCCTTGTCGATCGTCCTTCGCAGCAGGATGGTGCCGGCGTCGCCGGCGAGCTCGCGCTCCGCGAGCCAGGCGTTGAGCGGATCGTTCTTCGAGAAATCGAACTCCGCCGAAAGCTCGGCGCGCTCGGCGCCTTCGCGCACCAGCGCCGCATCGCCGCGCCCGCCGACCAGCAGCTCGATGGCGTCGACCAGGATCGACTTGCCGGCGCCGGTCTCCCCGGTGAGGACGGTGAAGCCGGCGCCGAACTCCAGCGAAATCCGCTCGAGGATCACGAAGTCGCGGATGTCGAGCGCGCGCAGCACGGCTAGTCCAGGTCGCGCGTCTTCAGGACCTCGCTCCAGCGCAGCTTCTCGCGCAGCGTGGCGAAGTACTTGTATCCGGGCGGATGCACGAAGCGGATGGGATCGGCCGAGCGCTTGAGCAGCAGCCGGTCGCCCTCCGCCATGTCGGTGAGCGCGAAGCCGTCGAAGTGCGCGCGCGCGTCGAGCGCCCGCACCAGCTTGATCTCGATGCTGCAGCGGTCGCTCACGCTCACCGGCCGCGCCGACAGCGTGTGCGGGTTGAGCGGCACCAGCGCGAGCGCCGGAACGGCGGGGTGCAGTATCGGCCCCTGCGCGGACAGCGCATAGGCCGTGGAGCCCGTCGGCGTCGCGACGATCATCCCGTCGGCGCGCAGCGTGTAGATGAATTCGCCGTCGATGCTGAGGTCGAACTCGATGAGACGCCCCTGCGAGCCCTTGCCGACCACGGCCTCGTTGAGCGCCAGCGTCTTCAGCACCGATTTGCCGCCGCGCACGATCTCCGCGTCGAGCAGCGCGCGCTCCTCGATGGTGTAGCGGCCCTCGAGGATGGCGCCGACGCCCGCCTGCATGTCGTCGTGGCCGATGTCGGTCATGAAGCCGACGCGGCCCTGGTTGATGCCGGTAAGAGGGACGCGGTGGCGCACGAGGTTGCGCGCCGCTGCGAGCATGGTGCCGTCGCCGCCGATGACGATCGCGAGCTCGGCGCGCTTGCCGATGGCGTCGTAGTCCGCGCCCGGCACGCCGAGGCCGGCGGCGGTCTCGCGCTCGATCAGCACCTCGCAGCCGCGCTTCTCGAGGAGCTGGCGCAGGTCGCGCAGCGAAGACGCGATCTCGTCGCTGCGCAGCTTGCCGATGAGAGCTACCCGCGCAAAGCCCGGCATGCGGCGAGTGTACAATGAATCCATGCTCGACAAGCGCGCCCAAATCCTCCTCAAGACGTTGATTGAGCGCTACATTGCCGAAGGCGAGCCGATCGGCTCGCGCACCCTTTCCAAGTACTCCGGCCTCGATCTTTCGCCCGCCACGATCCGCAACGTGATGTCGGACCTGGAGGAGCTCGGGTTCATCTCGAGCCCGCATACTTCCGCCGGCCGCGTGCCGACGCCGGCCGGCTACCGCTTCTTCGTGGACTCGCTCCTCGTGGTGCGCCAGATGGACTCGGGCAGGCTGCAGGAGATCGAAGGCCAGCTCCACGTCGACAATCCGCAGCGCGCCATCCAGTCGGCGTCGCAGCTCCTCGCGCAGCTCACGCAGTTCGCCGGCGTGGTGATGACGCCCCGGCGCCGCGCGGTGACCTTCAAGCACGTCGAGTTCCTGCGCCTTTCCGAGAAGCGCGTGCTGCTCATCGTCGTCACGCCCGACGGCGACGTGCAGAACCGCATCCTCTTCACCGAGCGCGACTTCAAGCCCACCGAGCTCATCGAGGCGGCGAACTACATCAACCAGAACTACGCCGGGCAGAGCTTCGAGGACGCGCGCAACCGCCTGCAGGCCGAGCTGCGCGACATCCGCCAGGACATGATCGGCCTCCTCTCCGTGGCGCTCGACGCCGGCAACAAGGCGCTCTCCGAGGGGCACGAGCAGTACGTCCTCACCGGCGAGCGCAACCTGCTCTCGGTGCGCGACTTGTCGCAGGACGTGGGGCGCCTCAAGCAGCTCTTCGAGCTCTTCGAGCGCAAGACCTCGCTCCTGCAGATCCTCGACCTCTCGCTGCGCGGCCAGGGCGTGCAGATCTTCATCGGCGGCGAGTCCGGCGTGAGCGCGCCCGACGACGTGAGCGTGGTGACTTCGCCCTACAAGGTGGACGGCGAGGTCGTGGGCACCGTGGGCGTGATCGGGCCGACGCGCATGGCCTACGACCGCGTGATCCCGATCGTCGACGTCACCGCGAAGCTGCTCTCCAGCGCGCTGTCCCAGCACTGAGCGGAATTCTTCTCGTCAACCTGGGCACGCCGGCGGCGCCGACGCCGGAAGCGGTGCGCGCCTACCTCGCCGAATTCCTTTCCGACCCGCGCGTGGTCAAGCTGCCGCGGCTGCTTTGGCTTCCGTTGCTTCATGCCGTTGTCCTTCCACGAAGGTCGAAGGCTTCGGCGGAAAAATACGCTTCCATCTGGACGAACGAAGGCTCCCCGCTGGCCTTCCATACGCGAGAGCAGGCGCGGCTGCTCGCGGCGCATACCGGGACGCAGGTCGAATACGCGATGCGCTACGGCAAGCCTGCGGTGTCCGATGCGTTGAAGAAATTCGGCGGCACGCCGACCGTGGTTCCGCTTTATCCGCAGTACTCGGAAAGCACCACGGACAGCGTCGCCGACGTGCTGCCCGCAGGCGTGCCGAGGGTCGAGCATTTCCACGACCACCCCGGCTACATTGCGGC
>DATAHF010000130.1:0-18399 GCA_036263315.1 Burkholderiales bacterium | reverse complement strand
CGTCCGTATGTCGAGCTCACGCTCAACACCATGCGCCGCTTCGGCGTCGACGTCGAGCGCGGCGCATGGACGTCCTTCGGCATACCGGCGTCGTCGTACGTCTCGCCCGGAGAAATCCGCGTGGAGGGCGATGCGTCTTCCGCCTCGTACTTCCTCGCCGCCGGCGCGCTCGGCGGCGGCCCGGTGCGCGTCGAGGGGGTGGGGCGCAGCAGCGTGCAGGGCGACGTGCGCTTCGTGGAGGTGCTGGAGAAGATGGGCGCGGAAGTGTCCCTTCTCGAAGAGGCCATCGAGGTGAAGAGCGGGAAGAAGAAGCTGAAAGCCGTGGACCTGGACCTGAACCACATACCGGACGCGGCGATGACGGCGGCGGTGCTCGCGCTGTTTGCCGACGGGCCGAGCGTGATCCGCAACATCGGCAGCTGGCGCGTGAAGGAGACCGACCGCATCGCGGCGATGGCGGCCGAGCTCGCGAAGCTCGGGGCCGGGGTCGAGGCGGGTCCGGACTTCCTGCGGATCACGCCGCGAAGACTCAACGCGAATGTGGCGATCGACACCTACGACGACCACCGCATGGCGATGAGCTTTGCGCTGGTGGCCGTGGGCGGCGTGCCGGTGCGCATCAACGACCCGGGGTGCGTCGCGAAGACGTTTCCGCGCTTTTTCGACGAATTCGGGAAGATCTGCGCTTGAAGGGGGCGCCCGTGGTCGCCATCGACGGGCCCTCGGCTTCGGGGAAGGGCACGATCGCGAGCCGCGTCGCCGGCCTGCTCGGGTTCCACTACCTGGAGAGCGGGGCGCTCTACCGGCTGGTCGCCCTGCGCTCCCTGCAAAGCGGCGCACGCGACGAGGCGCAGCTCGCGGCCATCGCGCGGAGCCTCCCCGTGGCGTTCCGGGGAGGGAAAATATTCCTTGAAAACCAGGACGTTACAGACGAGATCCGGAGCGAGGCGTGCGGCGTGCGGGCTTCCGAGGTGGCGCCGGTGGCGGCCGTGCGCAGCGCGCTGCTGGAGCGACAGCGGACCTTCCGCAAGCCGCCCGGCCTGGTGGCCGACGGACGCGACATGGGCACGGTGGTGTTCCCCGACGCCGAGCTGAAGGTGTTCTTGACAGCCGCCCCGGAAGTAAGGGCCGAGCGCAGGCATAAGCAGTTGATAGAAAAAGGAATCAGTGCTAATCTGCGCGCCCTTTCCCGTGATCTGGCGCAGCGGGATGCGCGCGATGCAAATCGCGCCGTCGCGCCGCTGGTTCCGGCGCCTGATTCGCAAGTGCTGGATTCCTCGGCACTTTCGATCGACGAGGTGGTTCAGCGCATCGTCGCCTGGTGCCGGGAAAGAAATTTGGGTGGGCAGGCCTAGCGGCCGCCCGGTGTTCAACTTAACCCGTCGGGTTTCCAAGCCCGCGGCATGAAAAGGTTTTTCCCCTAATGGCCAGTCTTTCCCCCGTGACCAGCAGCAAGACCTCCCCGTCCAGCGAATCCTTTGCGGCGCTTTTCGAGGAAAGCCTCAATCGCAAGGAGATGCGCATCGGCGAGGTGATCACCGCCGAGGTCGTGAGCATCGACGACAACTTCGTGGTGGTGAACGCGGGGCTGAAGTCCGAGAGCACCATCGCCATTGAAGAATTCCGCACCGACGCCGGCCAGGTGGAAGTCAAGGTCGGCGATTTCGTCAGCGTCTCGATCGAGGCGCTCGAGGACGGCTACGGCTCCACGCGCCTTTCGCGCGACAAGGCGAAGCGCATGGCCGCGTGGCTCGACCTGGAGAAGGCGCTCGAGAGCGGCGAGAAAGTGAAGGGCGTCATCACCGGCAAGGTGAAGGGCGGCCTCACCGTCATGGCGCGCGGCATCCGCGCCTTCCTGCCCGGCTCGCTCGTCGACCTGCGCCCGGTGAAGGACACCTCGCCCTACGAGGGCAAGGAAATGGAGTTCAAGGTCATCAAGCTCGACCGCAAGCGCAACAACGTGGTCGTGTCGCGCCGCGCCGTGCTCGAGGAGACCGCGGGCGCCGAGCGCGAGCACCTGCTCGCTTCGCTGCAGGAAGGCGCCACCGTCAAGGGCATCGTCAAGAACATCACCGACTACGGCGCGTTCGTCGACCTCGGCGGCATCGACGGCCTGCTGCACATCACCGACCTGGCGTGGCGCCGCGTCAAGCACCCCTCCGAGGTGCTGAACGTGGGCGACGAGGTCACCGCCAAGGTGCTCAAGTTCGATTCCGAAAAGAACCGCGTCTCGCTCGGCCTGAAGCAGCTCGGCGAGGATCCCTGGGTCGGCATCTCGCGCCGCTATCCGCAGGGCACGCGCCTGTTCGGCAAGGTGACGAACCTGACCGACTACGGCGCGTTCGTCGAGGTCGAGTCGGGCATCGAAGGCCTGGTGCACGTCTCCGAGATGGACTGGACCAACAAGAACGTGCATCCGTCCAAGGTGGCGCAGGTCGGCGACGAGGTCGAAGTGATGATCCTCGAGATCGACGAGGAGCGCCGCCGCATCTCGCTCGGCATGAAGCAGTGCATGCCGAACCCGTGGGAGGATTTCGCCCGCGAGTACAAGAAGGGCGACAAGGTGAAGGGCCAGATCAAGTCGATCACCGACTTCGGCGTGTTCGTCGGCCTGCCCGGCGGCATCGACGGGCTGGTCCACCTGTCCGACCTCTCCTGGTCGGCGACCGGCGAGGAAGCCGTCAAGAACTTCAAGAAGGGCGAGGAAGTCGACGCCGTCGTGCTGTCGATCGACGTCGAGCGCGAGCGCATCTCGCTCGGCATCAAGCAGCTCGAGGGCGACCCGTTCACCAACTTCATCGCGAGCCACGAGAAGAACAGCCTCGTGCAGGGCACCGTGCGCAGCGTCGACGCCAAGGGCGCGGTGGTGGACATCGGCGGCGTGGAAGGCTACCTGCGCGCCTCCGAGTTCTCGCGCGACCGCATCGACGACCTCGCCAAGCACCTGAAGGAAGGCGACAGCGTGCAGGCGATGATCATCAACGTCGATCGCAAGAACCGCTCGATCAACCTGTCGATCAAGGCGAAGGATCTCTCCGAGGAAAGCGAGGCGATGAAGCAGCTGCGCACCGAGAACGCGGCGGCGAGCGCCGGCGCGACCAACCTCGGGGCCCTGCTGCGCGCCAAGCTCGACAAAGGCAACCCGCAGCAGTAGCGCCGAATGCAAGGGGGGAGCGTGGGCATGACGAAGTCGGAGCTGATAGCGCGCCTCGCGCAGCGCTATCCGCAGCTGGTGGCGAAGGACGCGGAATACGCGGTGAAGATGATCCTCGACGCGATGACGCAGTCGCTGCTCGAGGGCAATCGCATCGAGATCCGCGGCTTCGGCAGCTTCGGCCTCAACTACCGGCCGCCGCGCGTGGGGCGCAACCCTAAGTCCGGCGAGAAGGTGCAGGTGCCGGAGAAGTACGTTCCCCACTTCAAGGCCGGCAAGGAGTTGCGCGAGCGCGTCGACTCCGCCCAGGAAGAAGCCGCCGCGCAGGCCCAGCGCGCCTCCCAGCCGGCGCGCTAGCCGCTGAGCCGGCGCGCAGCCGATGCGCATCGTCGCCTGGACGCTCTGGGGGGTGGTGTTTCTGCTCCTGATCGGCTTCGTCGCCAAGAACGTCGAGCCGGTGACGCTGCGCTTCTATTTCGACCTGGCGCTGCAGGCGCCGCTCATCGCGGTGATCTTCGTGTCCTTCGCGGTGGGCTCGCTCTTCGGCATCCTCGCGCTGGTGCCGCGGCTCCTGCGCCAGCGGCGCGAGCTCGCGCGCCTCGCGCGCGAGCGCCAGGCGCGCGCCGAGCCGCCGCTTCCGCCGCTCGCCGGGATGTAGGGATGAAGGCCCGCGCACGATGATGGAGTTCGAGTACTGGTGGCTCCTCGGCTTCCCGCTCTTCTTCGGCCTGGGGTGGATCGCCGCGCGCATCGACATCCGCCATCTCGTGCACGAGTCGCGCGCGCTGCCGCGCTCCTACTTCAAGGGGCTCAATTTCCTGCTCAACGAGCAGCCCGACAAGGCGATCGAGGCGTTCATCGAGGTGGTTAAGGTCGATCCAGAGACCATCGACCTGCACTTCGCGCTCGGCAGCCTCTTCCGCCGCCGCGGCGAATACGACCGCGCCATCCGCATGCACCAGAACCTGCTCGAGCGCGAGGGCCTCGCCAAGGAGCAGAAGGTCACGGCGCTCGCCGAGCTCGGCGAGGACTACCTGCGCGCGGGCATCCTCGACCGCGCGGAGCAGGTGTTCAAGAAGCTGGAGAACACCAACCTGAGCGCCAAGGCGCGCAGCGACCTGCTGCAGATCTACGAGCAGGAGAAGGACTGGACGCGCGCCATCGAGATGGCGAAGAGCCTCGCCGGGGAGCCGCGCTCGCGCGACATCGCGCAGTACCTCTGCGAGCTCGCCGCCTCCGAGGCGGCGCAATCCCGGCCCGACGACGCGCGCCGGCACCTCGAGGCGGCGCTCGAGGCGAACCGCAAGTGCGTGCGCGCCAGCCTGCAGCTGGGCGACCTGGAAAAAAACTCCAACAACCTGGAAGAAGCGATCGAATGCTGGAAGCGGATCGAGTCGCAGGATCCGGCCTACCTCGCGCTCGTCGCGCAGCGCCTGCTGGAGGCGCACCGCGACAGCGGCAAGGCGGAGGATGGGCTGCGCCTTCTTGCGGGCTACCTCGAGCGCTATCCTTCCCTCGACCTGCTCGACACCGTGTTCCAGCAGACGCTGGACCAGAAAGGCCCCGAGGCGGCCTACACGCTCGTGCGCGACGAGCTGCGGCGCAACCCGACGCTGCTCGGCCTGGACCGCCTGCTGGAGGCGCAGATCATCGCCGCCTCGGATCCCGAGCGCAGGCGCGACCTGGAGCTGGTGAGGAACCTCGTGCACGGCCACACCCGCCGCCTCGCGCGCTACCGCTGCGAAACCTGCGGCTTCAAGGCGCGCCAGTTTCACTGGCACTGCCCCGCCTGCGGCGGATGGGAGACCTATCCCCCTCGCCGCACCGAGGAGTTCGATCTAGCGCCATGAACGTCACCCTCATCGGAACCGGCTATGTCGGTCTCGTCACCGGCGCGTGCCTCGCCGACGCGGGCAACGCGGTGCACGGCTTCGACGTGGACGCGCACAAGATCGCCGCCCTGAACGCCGGCAAGATCCCGATCTTCGAGCCGGGGCTGGAAGCCATCGTGCGCCGCAACCGGGACGCCGGGCGGCTCAAGTTCTCGACCGACGAGGCGGCGAGCGTGGCGCACGCCGAGCTGCAGATCATCGCCGTCGGCACGCCGCCGGGCGAGGACGGCTCGGCGGACCTGCAGCACGTGCTCGCCGCGGCGCGCGCCATCGGCCGCCACATGACCGGGTGGAAGCTGGTCGCCACCAAATCCACCGTGCCGGTCGGGACCGCGGACAAGATAAAAAAAGAAATAGAACAGGAATTGAAGAAACGCGGTGCCGCCATCGATTTCGCCGTGGTCTCCAACCCGGAGTTCCTGAAGGAAGGGGCCGCGGTGGAGGACTTCATGCGCCCCGACCGCATCGTGATCGGCTCGGAGGACGCGCGCGCCATCGCGCTGCTGCGCCAGCTGTACGGCCCGTTCCAGCGCAATCACGAGCGCATCATGGTGATGAGCGTGCGCTCGGCGGAGCTCACCAAGTACGCCGCGAACGCCATGCTCGCGACGCGCATCTCCTTCATGAACGAGATCGCGAACCTCGCCGAGGCGCTCGGCGCCGACATCGAGGAGGTGCGCCGCGGGCTGGGCGCGGATCCGCGCATCGGCTATCACTTCCTCTACCCCGGGGCGGGCTTCGGCGGGTCCTGCTTTCCCAAGGACGTCAAGGCGCTGCAGCGCACCGCGACCGAGGCGGGCCGGCCGCTCAAGCTGCTCGGCGCGGTAGAGGCGGTCAACGACGCGCAGAAGCACGTGCTCGGCGAAAAGATCAAGGCGCGCTTCGGCGGGAGCCTGGAAGGCAAGCGCTTTGCGCTCTGGGGACTCGCCTTCAAGCCGAACACGGACGACCTGCGCGAGGCGGCAAGCCTCGTGCTGATCGCGGACCTTCTTGCCGCCGGGGCATCGGTGCGCGCCTACGACCCGGTGGCCGGCGCCGAAGCACGCAAGATGTTTGCAAAGGAAAGCAGCGTGCAGATCGTCGAATCGGCGGCCGCTGCGCTCGAGGGCGCGCACGCCCTCGCCATCATCACGGAATGGCAGGAATTCAGGAGCCCGGACTTCGCGGCGATCAAGGCGAAGCTCGCGGTGCCGGCGGTGTTCGACGGCCGCAACCTCTATGATCCCGCCGTGATGCGCGCGCAGGGCATCGAGTATTTCCCCATCGGACGGCGGACGTGAAGGCGCCCGACACCGCCAAGGCGCGCGTGCTGGTCGTCGGCGACGTGATGCTCGACCGCTACTGGTTCGGCGACGTCGCGCGCATCTCGCCGGAAGCGCCGGTGCCGGTCGTGCTGGTGAAGGACGAGGACCAGCGGCTCGGCGGCGCAGCCAACGTCGCCTGGAACTGCCGCGACCTGGGCGCGCGCACGCGGCTCCTGTCCGTCGTCGGGCGCGACGAGCCCGGCGCGAAGCTCGCCGCGCTCCTGAAGAAATGCGGCGTGGACGCGAGCCTGCACCGCGACGCGAAGCTCAGCACCACGCAGAAGCTGCGCGTCATCGCGCGACAGCAGCAGCTCGTGCGCATCGATTTCGAGAAGCCGCCCTCGAGCGAGGTGCTGGCCGCGAAGCTCGCGGACTTCAAGCGCGCGCTTCCCGAGTGCGACGTCGTCATCCTGTCGGACTACGGCAAGGGCGGCCTCGCCCACATCGGCGAGATGATCAAGTCGGCCCGGCGCGCCGCAAAGCGCGTGCTCGTCGATCCCAAGGGCGAGGACTATTCGCGCTATCGCGGCGCGAGCATCATCACCCCGAACCTCGCCGAGCTGCGCGAGGTCATCGGCCGCTGGAGCGACGAGAAGGACCTGCGCCGCCGGGCGCAGCAGCTCATCGCGCGGCTGAAGCTCGAGGCGCTGCTGCTTACGCGCGGCGCGGAGGGCATGACGCTCTTCAAGGCGAGGAGCGCGCTCAGCATCAAGGCGGAGCGGCGCGAGGTGGCGGACGTCACCGGCGCCGGGGATACGGTGATCGCCGCGCTTGCGGTGATGCTCGCGACCGGCATGAGGCTCGATGACGCCGTGCGCGTAGCGAACCGCGCAGCCGGGATCGTGGTGGGCAAGCTCGGCACCGCCACCGCGAGCTACCAGGAACTATTCGGAAAAGGCTGATGTACTACATCGTCACCGGAGCGGCAGGGTTCATCGGCTCGAAGATCGTCGAGGGGCTCAACCGCCGCGGCGTGCGCGACATCCTCGCGGTCGACAACCTGCAGCACGCCGACAAGTTCAGGAATCTCGCCTCGTGCGAGATCGCCGATTACCTCGACCAGGCCGAGCTGCCGCAGGCGCTCGAGCGCCTCTCCGGCGAAGTGGAGGCGGTGTTCCACCAGGGCGCGTGCTCCGACACGATGGAGTCGGACGGGCGCTACATGATGGACAACAACTATCGCTATTCGCGCATGCTGCTCGAGTGGTGCCAGGACGAGGCGGTGCCGCTGCTCTACGCCTCCTCGGCGGCGGTGTACGGGGCCGGGCCCGACTACCGCGAAGAGCGGCGCTGCGAAAAGCCGCTCAACGTCTACGGCTACTCGAAGTTCCTGTTCGACCAGTACGTGCGGGGCGTGCTGCCGAGGGCGACCTCGCAGGTCGCGGGGCTGCGCTATTTCAACGTCTACGGGCCGAACGAGTCGCACAAGGGCCGCATGGCGTCGGTGGCTTTCCACGCCTTCAACCAGTTCAAGGCCGAAGGGCGGGTGCGCCTTTTCGTCGGCTCGGACGGCTACCGCGACGGCGAGCAGCGGCGTGACTTCATCCATGTCGACGACGTGGTGGCGGTCAACCTGTGGCTCCTCGAGCGCCGCGACGTTTCGGGGATCTTCAACTGCGGCACCGGCAAGGCGCAGAGCTTCAACCGCGTCGCCGCGGCGGTGATCAACACGCTGCGCGGTACCTCGAAGACGGTGCAGGACCTGGCGGGCGAGCGCCTGATCGAGTACATCGCGTTCCCGCCGCAGCTCGTGGGCAAGTACCAGAGCTTTACCGAGGCGGACATGTCCAAGCTGAGGCAGGCGGGCTATCCAGGGGAGTTCATGGGCGTCGACGAGGGGGTCGCCGCCTACGTGAAGGCGCTTTCGTCATGACGGGCACGATCGAGGACTTCATCGGCAACACGCCGCTGGTCAGGCTGCAGCGGCTCCCGGGCCCTGATTTTTTCAAGAACAAGAATGTCCTGTTCGCGAAGCTGGAAGGGAACAACCCCGCCGGGTCGGTGAAGGACCGGCCGGCGATGTCGATGATCCGGCACGCCGAGGCGCGCGGCACCATCAAGCCGGGCGACACGCTGATCGAGCCCACGTCCGGGAATACCGGCATCGCGCTCGCCATGTGCGCCGCGGTCCGCGGCTACCGCATGGTGCTCATCATGCCGGAGCATCTCTCGGTCGAGCGGCGCCAGACCATGCGCGCCTACGGCGCCGAGCTCGTGATCACGCCGCAAAAGGGCGGCATGGAAGGCGCCCGCGACCTCGCCGAGAAGATGGTGCGCGAGGGCAAGGGCATCATGCTCGACCAGTTCGCCAACCCGGACAATCCGCTCGCGCACTACGAGACCACCGGCCCGGAGATCTGGCGCGATACCGGGGGAAAGATCACGCACTTCGTCTCCAGCATGGGCACGACCGGCACCATCATGGGCTGCTCGCGCTTCTTCAAGGAGAAGAACCCCAAGATCCAGATCGTAGGCTGCGAGCCGCAGGAGGGCTCGCAGATCCCCGGCATCCGCAAGTGGCCGCAGGCCTATCTGCCGAAGATCTACGAGCGCGCCCGCGTCGACCGCATCGAGCCCGTGAGCCAGGGCGAGGCCGAGGAGATGACGCGGCGCCTTGCGCGCGAGGAGGGCATCTTCGCCGGCATCTCCTCGGGCGGCGCCATGCACGTGGCCGTTCGCATGGCCAGGGAATTGAAGAACGCGGTGATCGTGAGCATCGTCTGCGACCGCGGCGACCGCTACCTCAGCACCGGAGTGTTCCCCGATTAATCCGGTCCTCGCTTTCGACATCGAGACGATCCCCGATTGCCCCGGGATCCGCCGCCTGTACGACTTGCCGGCGGACCTGCCGGACCACGAGGTGGCCGAAGTCGCGTTCCAGAAGCGCCGCACCCAGACCGGCAACGATTTCCTGCCGCCGCACCTGCAGCGCGTGCTCGTGATCTCGTGCGTGCTGCGCAGCGACGAGGGCATCAAGGTGTTCTCGCTCGGCGAGCCGGAGAACGACGAGAAGGCCACCATCCAGCGCTTCTTCGAGGGGCTCAACCGCTACGTGCCGCAGATGGTGTCGTGGAACGGCCGCGGCTTCGACCTCCCGGTGCTCGCCGTGCGCGGCCTCATCCACGGCGTCACCGCCGCCTGCTTCTGGGACACCGGCGCCGACAACAAGGACTTCAAGTGGTCGAACTACATCAACCGCTTCCATGACCGGCACGTGGACCTGATGGACGTGCTGTCGATCTACGGCGGGCGCGGCTCGCCGCTCGACGACGTGGCGAAGCTCTCCGGGCTCCCGGGCAAGCTCGGCATGGACGGCTCCGAAGTGTGGTCCTCGTACCGCAAGGGCGGCATCGCCGCGATCCGCGACTACTGCGAGACCGACACGGCGAACACCTACCTCATGTACCTGCGCTTCCAGATGATGCGCTGCGCGCTCACGGCCGAGCGCTACGCCTCGGAGTGCTCGCTCCTGAGGAATTTCCTCGAGAAGCGCGGCGAGCCGCATTGGAAAGAGTTCCTCCAGCTCTGGAAGGCCTGACGCTGCACGTCGAATCGATGGACGGCGAAGGGCGCGGGGTCGCGCACCACGCCGACGGCAAGGTCGTGTTCATCGACGGCGCCCTGCCGGGCGAGGAGGCCGTCGTCTCGGTCTACGACAAGAAGCCGTCCTACGACAAGGCCTATGTGCGGTCGATCGCCCGGCCTTCGTCGGGGCGGCGCGAGCCGCCGTGCCCGCACTTCGGCGTGTGCGGCGGCTGCGGCACGCAGCATGCCGATCGCTGGACGCAGATGGCCGCGAAGCAGCGCTCGCTCGAGGAGAACCTGGCGCGCATCGGCAAGGTGCAGCCCGAGACGATGCTGCCGATCGTCTACGGCAGGGAGTGGGGCTATCGCCATCGCGCGCGGCTGTCGGCGCGGCGCGTGCCGAAAAAGGGCGGGGTCATGGTGGGTTTTCGCGAGCGGCGCTCGACTTACGTTGCGGAGATGGCCGAGTGCCGCGTGCTGCCGCCGCATGCCTCGGCGCTGATCCTTCCGCTACGCGAGCTGATCGAGCGCCTCTCGGTGCGCGAGCGCATGCCGCAGGTCGAGCTCGCCGTGGGCGACGACGCCACGGTCCTGGTGTTCCGCCATCTCCTGCCGTTGTCCCAAGAAGACCGGGCGATCCTCAGGTCATTTGCGCAGACGCACCGCGTCCACGTGTGGCTGCAGCCCGGCGGGCCGGAGAGCGCGCATCCCTTCCATCCGGAGCGGAGCGACGTTCACTACGACCTGCCCGAGTTCGGGCTGCGCATCGGCTTCCGTCCGACCGAGTTCACCCAGGTGAACTTCTCGATGAACCGCCTGCTGGTGTCGCGCGCGGTGCGGCTCCTCGATCCGCGGCCGGGCGAGCGCGTGGCCGATCTCTTCTGCGGCCTCGGGAACTTCTCGCTTCCGCTCGCGGTGCGCGGCGCGCAGGTGATCGGCTTCGAGGGCAGCCCGGCGCTGGTCGAGAGGGCGCGCGCCAATGCGGCTGCCAACGGCGTGGTGGCGCAGTTCGAGGTGATGAATCTCTTCCAGCCGAACCTCGCGCCGTACGGGCCGTTCGCCAAGCTCCTCATCGACCCGCCGCGCGAAGGCGCGGTGGAGATCGCCAAGTCGCTCCCGGAAGCGTGGCCGCGGCGCATCGTGTACGTGTCCTGCGACACCGCCACGCTTGCGCGCGACGCCGGCATCCTCGTCCACACCAAGGGATTCCGGCTCGCGGCGGCAGGCGTGCTCAACATGTTCCCGCACACCGCGCACGTCGAGAGCATCGCGCTATTTGATCGGGATCAATAAAGGCCGCGCGGATCGCCCTTAAATGGGGGCATGGAGCGCGAACAGGCCGTCAAGGCCCTCTACGACATGCTGCGCGCGCTGATGGCGCGCAGGGGCTCGGACCTCTTCATCTCGGCCGGCTTCCCGCCGGCAATCAAGGTGGACGGCATCATGACGCCGATCTCCGACCAGGTGCTGATGCCGGCGCAGTCGGCGGTGCTCGCGCGCGCCACCATGAACGACCACCAGACGGCGACCTTCGAGGCGACCAAGGAGTGCAACTTCGCGATCGCCCCCGCCGGCATCGGCCGCTTCCGCGTGAACGCCTTCATGCAGCGCGGGAACGTGAGCCTGGTGCTGCGCGTCATCACCACCACCATCCCCGAGCTCGACGAGCTCAACCTGCCCGGCGTCATCAAGGACATCGCCATGACCAAGCGCGGGCTGGTGCTGTTCGTCGGCGCGACGGCCTCGGGCAAGTCCACCACGCTCGCGGCGATGATCGGCTACCGCAACGCCAACTCGAAGGGCCACATCGTCACCATCGAGGACCCGATCGAGTTCGTGCACCCGAACAAGGGCTGCCTCATCTCGCAGCGCGAGATCGGGGTGGACACCGAGTCCTGGGAGGCGGCGCTCAAGAACACGCTGCGCCAGGCGCCCGACGTGATCCTGATCGGGGAGATCCGCGACCGCGAGGTCATGGAGCACGCCATCGCTTTCGCCGAGACCGGCCACCTGTGCCTCGGCACGCTGCACGCCAACAACGCCAACCAGGCGATGGACCGGGTGATCAACTTCTTCCCCGAGGACCGGCGCCACCAGCTCCTCATGGACCTGTCGCTCAACATCAAGGCGGTGGTGTCGCAGCGCCTCATCCCGCGCGAGGGCGGCAAGGGCCGCATCGCGGCGGTCGAGGTGCTGCTCGCCTCGCCGCTCATCTCGGACCTCATCTTCAAGGGCGAGATCCACGAGATGAAGGACATCATGAAGAAGTCGCGCGAGCTCGGCATGCAGACCTTCGACCAGGCGCTCTTCGACCTGTACGAGGCGGGCAAGATCGGCCACGAGGACGCGCTGCGCTTCGCCGACTCCACCAACGAGGTGCGCCTCGCCATCAAGCTGAACAGCAAGCGCTACCAGGCCACGCACAAGGTCGAGGTCGACTCCAAGCTAGACTACGACCACCGATAACACTGGGAGGAGGGCTTCGGTGATCCGCTTCATTGCCGGTCTTTTCGCGGCGGGCCTGGCGCTCGGCGCGGCGGCGCAGGGCTATCCATCCAAGCCGGTGCGCATCCTGGTGCCGTTCGTGCCGGGCGGAAACGTCGACATCACCGCGCGCACGGTGGCGCCTGCGCTCGCAGAGGCGCTCGGCCAGCCGGTCGTGGTCGAGAACCGCCCCGGCGCCGCCGGCATGGTGGGCGCGCAGGCGATGCTCGCCGCGGGCGCCGACGGCTACACGCTGATGATGGGCTCGAACAGCTCGCTCGCGGTGGCGCCGAGCCTGTATCCGAACTGGCCCTACGACCCGCTGAAAGGCATCGCGCCGATCTCCAATCTCGCCGTCACGCCCTTCGTGCTCGTCGTGAAGCCCGGGCTGCCTGCGAATTCGCTTGCCGAGCTCATTGCCCTCGCGAAGCAGAAGCCGGGGCAGCTCGCCATGGCCTCGGGCGGCAACGGCTCCTCCAACCAGCTCGTGGGCGAGCTCTTCCAGATGATGACCGGCGTGAAGTTCAGCCATGTGCCGTACAAGGGCACGGGCGCCGCGCTGGTGGACCTCGCCGGCGGCCAAGTCGACCTGCTCTTCGACCAGGCAAGCTCCACGGTGGCGAACATCAAGGGCGGGAAGATCCGCGCGGTCGCGGTCGCGGCGGCAAACCGCCAGGCGGCGCTTCCCGACACGCCGACCTTCGCGGAAGCGGGGCTGCGCGGCTTCGAGATCGACAATTTCACCGGCCTCGTGGGCCCGGCCGGGATGCCACCCGAAGCCGTGGCGAAGGTGCACGCGGCTGCGGTGAAGGCCCTCGCCACGCCTCAGGTGAGGGAGCGCTTCGCGAGCCTCGGCGTGCAGCCGGTGGGCAGCACGCCGGAGCAATTCGGCGCCACGATCCGCGAGGACCTCGAGCGCTGGAGCAAGGTGATCCGCGCGGCGGGAATCAAGGTCCAGTAGCGACAAAAAAGGGCGCCGCGGCGCCCTTTTTTAAACAAACCCGAGGCTCAGTCGCGGCTATTGCCCGAAAGCGCCATCAGGAGCTGCAGCAGGCTCGCGAAGACGTTGATCAGGCTCAGGTACACGCCGGTCGTCGCCATGATGTAGTTGGTCTCGCCGCCGCGCACGATGCGGTTCAGGTCGTAGAGCAGGTAGAGCGAGAACACCACCAGCACGCCGGTCGCGATGGTGAGCGAGAGCGCCGGGATGTGCAGGAACATGTTGGCGAACATGGCGATCACCAGCGCGATCATGCCCACGAAGAGGAACTTGCCCATGAAGCTGAAATCGCGCTTCACGGTCGTGGCAATGGCGCCCATGGTGAAGAAGATGATGCCGGTGCCGATCGCCGCGTAGCCGACGAGCTGCATGCCGTTCTGCATCGCGAGCGCGAAGTTGAGGATCGGCCCCAGCCACCAGCCGAGGATGCCCGTCATGAGCAGCAGCAGCGCGACGCCGATTCCGCTGTTGCGGTTGGCCGCGATGCCGTATTGCAGCCCGATCACCGCGACGAACATCAGGATCGAGCTCATGACCGGGCTCGCCATGATGACCCCGGCGGTCGCCATGCCGATGAAGGCGCCGATCACCGTGGGCACCATCGTGAGCGCGAGCAGCAGGTAGGTATTGCGCAGGACTTTCCGGCCCTGCTCGACGGATGCGATCTCCGCCGCGTCGTAGGTGACGCCTCGGCTCAAGGCCGGGTCGCCGGTTCTGATCGGTTTGAGTTCCATAGGGTCCCTTTTGTGATCCTCCTGCATTAAGACTACCAAACCCGGCGAATGTTTCCCCGGCACGACGTTAAATAAGGGCGTTCTGGCGCTTTTTCAACTGGCTACGGCACAACGCTGGCCCTAGGATCAGGCGCAGTGCATGCCGGTGGCGTAGAACCGGGTGAGCCCGGCGCGCATCTGCAGCACGGTGCGCTGCCACTCGTTGAACCCGGCCATGCCGCGCTTGAGCTGGGCGAGCATCTCCTCCTCGAGGGCCGGCAGGTCCACCCCCAGGATCCTGCCGTGCGAGACGATTTCGCGCCCGGCGACATACAGGTTGACGATGTGGCGGCTCGTAGCGCGCGCGAGGATAAGCGGCAGGTCCTCCAGCGTTTCCGAGATGACGTCGCGCGAAAATGCGCCGCGGTCGAGGACGAGCATGTCGGCGAGCCGCCCGGCCTCGATCGCCGCCGGCTCGTCGATGCCGGTCACTGCGCGTCGGCCGGTTTCGCTGGCCGCGCGCAAAAGGGTGCAGGCGTCGAGCGCCTGGTCGAATCCGGTGCCCTGGTGCAAGTACCACGCGAGCCGCAGCTCGCGCAGCGCGTCGTCGTCATCGTCCAGGCCCACGCCATCCAGGCCGATCGCGATCGGTACCTTGGCGCGCAGCATCTCGCGCACCGGCGGCACGCCGGAAGCGAGGCCGAGGTTGGAGCTGTTGTTGACCGAGATGATGGCGCCGCGCTTGGCGAGAAGCTCCAGTTCCTCGGGCCGCGCCCAGACCGCGTGCGCAAGAGAGAGGCGCGGCGAGAGCAGACCGATGTCGTCCAGGAATTTCACGATGCCCTGCGGATAGTGGCGATCGGCCCACTCCCGCTGGTAGCGCGTCTCGAGCAGGTGCATGTGCACCCGCCGGCCGGTGGCGGCGGAGCGCTCGGCAATCGCCTTCAGCAAGGGTTCCGAGCACCACTGCACCGCCGCGGGACCATATTGCACGGTCACGAGCGGCGAGCTGATCTGCGCGGCGATCTCGTCCACGAGCGCCACCTGCGCCTCGGGTGAAGCGTAGGGCGGCGCCAGCCGTTCCTTGATGACCTTGCGGCTCGCCGCCGGGAGCAGCTCCAGCGTGCGTTCGTCATCCCCGTAGGCGATGGAGTTGCGATCGCGCATGGAGAGCGCAAACGCGATCCTTACGCCGACGTCCTCGGCGGCACGCGCTACCGCCTTGGCCTCCTCGAGGACGCTCATTCCGCCCTGCAGGCGGACCAGGTGAGCCATGATGGCGCCCGCGCCGCCGAGCGCGGAGCGCGCGAAGGCCACCGCGGCAATGATGTAGGGATCCACGCTTGGGGCGCCGGTGATCGCGGCGAGCCACAATTCCAGCGGAAGCTCGAGCGCCCCCAGGGCGACCGGCTTCACGGCGCGCGCGTGGTCGTGCGCATTGGCGAGCGCGGGCATGGCGAGGAGGCCGTTGCTCGTTTCGCACTTCGCCACGCCGGAGATGCGATCGCCTTCGATGCTGATGCGCGAGGGGCCGGCAGCGCGGCGCTGCGTCGGGCCGGTCAGTACTCTTTCGACGGTGACGTGCGGCATTTCCGCTATGCTAACTCCTCGCTGAATTTCGCTGAAAGACTGGAATGGAGCTCGGACTGGAAGGGAAAGTTGCGATCGTGACCGGCCCTGCGAAAGGCATGGGCGCGGCCATCACGCTCGCGCTCGCGCGCGAGGGCGTGGACCTGTGCCTCGCGGGACGCGACATGGCCGCGATCGCGCCGGTGTTTTCCGAAGTGAAGAAGCTCGGCCGCAAGGCCATCCAGGTGCAATGCGATGTCACGGACCCCTCCCAGGTCGAGCACATGGTCTCCGAGACGGCCAAGACGTTCGGCGGCCGCATCGACATCCTGGTGAACGTGGCAGGCGGCCGCGGCCCGCTGGAGACCACCGCGTGGGACACGCCGCCGGAGGCGTTCGACAGCGTGGTGGAGCTCAACATGAAGGGCTGCTATCTCACCATGCGGGCGGTGACGCCGGTGATGCAGAAGCAGCGCTCCGGCAAGATCGTGAACATCGGCGGCACTTTCGGCCTGCGCGGGCGCGCGTTGCGCATGGCCTATTCGGCGTCCAAGTGGGGCCTGCGCGGCATCACCAAGGCGTTCGCGCTGGAGCTCGGGCCCTACAACATCAACGTGAACAACGTCTGCCCGGGCATGGTGGACGGCCCGAGGTTCCAGAAGGTCTGCGAGGAGATGTCCAAGCGCCTGGGAATCAGCAAGGAGGAGGCGATGCGCAAGCACGCCGAGGAATACGCGCTGAAGCGCGTCTCCACCGACGAGGACATCGCGAATGCGGTACTTTTCTACGCGAGCGACGTGTCGCGCCAGATCACCGGCCAGGACATCGCGGTCGACGGCGGCTGGGTGATCTAGCATCGCAAAATAGGGTACAAATCCAGGCATGAAACCGGACATCGTCATACGCGGCGGGGAAGTAGTGACGGCGGACGCCGTCTTCCGCGCCGACATCGCCATTTCGGGCGAGAAAATCGTCGCCGTAGGCACGCCGGATTCCATCCCGGCGGCGGCGCGCACCATCGACGCGACGGGAAAGCAGGTGATCCCCGGCGCCATCGACAGCCACGTGCATTTCCGCACGCCGGGCTACGACTACAAGGAGGACTGGGAAACCGGCACGGGCGCCGCGGCGCGCGGCGGCGTCACGACGGTGCTCGAGATGCCGAACACCAATCCGCCCACCGGCACGCTCGAAGCGCTGAAGCTCAAGCAATCCATCGCGGCGAAGCAGGCGTACGTCGACTACGGCATCTACGGCTTGCTCGACGAGAAGAACCTCGACCAGCTCGAAGGCCTCGCGGCCGCGGGCGTGTCGGGCTTCAAGTGCTTCATGGGCAATACCTTCGGCGACCTGCCTGCGCCGTCGGACGGCGCCATGCTCGAAGGCTTCGAGATCCTCGCCCGGCTCGGCCTGCGCTGCACGGTGCATGCGGAGAACGCCTCGATCATGGCGCGGCGCCAGGCGCACCTGGAAGCGGCGGGACGCAGCGATGCACTGGCGCATCTCGCCGCGCGTCCCGAGGTGTGCGCGATCGAGGCGGTGTCGCGCGCGGTGATCTTCGCGGAGTGGACCGGCGCCCGCCTGCATATTGCGCACAAGAGCTCGCAGGACGCGCTTTACGTGCTGCGCGATGCGAAGCGGCGAGGCGTGGATGTCACCGTGGAGACCTGCCCGCAGTACCTGCTCCTGAGCACGGAAGACCATAAAAAGCTCGGCAACGTGCTGCGCGTAAACCCGCCGATCCGCGAGCCGGGCCACCAGGAGCCGCTATGGCAGGCGCTGCGCGAGGGCGTGGTGGACATGATTGCCACGGACCATGCGCCGCATCTGCCGGAAGAGAAGACGCGGCCAAGCGTCTGGCAATGCGACTGCGGGTTCCCCGGCGTGGAGACCCAGATGCCGCTGATGCTGACCGAGGTGGCGAAGGGGCGCATGGCCTTGACCGACTATGTCCGGTGGGCCTGCGTGAATCCGGCGAAGGCCTGGGGATTTTTCCCCAACAAGGGCGTCATCCAGCCGGGCGCAGACGCCGACCTGGTCCTCCTCGACCTGAAGCGCGAATGGTCCATCGACCAGTCGCAGCTCTTCTCGCGCAGCAAGATTTCGCCCTGGCACGGGCGGCGCGTGCAGGGCGGTCCGGTCCTCACGATGGTGCGCGGCACCGTGGTCATGGAAAACGGCAAGCTGCTCGCGCAACCCGGCTGGGGCAAGCCGGCGAAGCAGAAGATGCCACCCGCCCATCCGCGCAACGTCGACAAGACGACTGCGGCCGTGACGGCGCAACGCGAGGCGATCCGGAAAGTCAGCTGATGGAACGCCGCCAGGTGGAGGCGCAGCTGCTTGGGCTGCTGGCGGATCTCGTCGCCATCCCGTCCACGTTCCCTCCCGGCGATACGACGCGCATCGCCGCCTTTTGCGGCGATTTCCTGTCCTCGTGCGGCTACGACGTTTCGCTCCATGAGCGGCGCAAGGGCGTGCAGAACGTGGTGGCTCGCAAGGGCCGCGGCGCGCCGTCCGTCGTCTTCAATGCGCACGCCGATACCGTCGACGTCGGCGCGCGCAATGCATGGCGCACCGATCCATGGAAGACGACGCTCATCGACGGCCGCGTCTACGGGTTGGGCGCATGCAATTCCAAAAGCGCGATAGCCGTTCATCTCTGGCTCGCGCGCGAGCTGGCGGCGAAAGGCCGCCCGGTGCGCGGCGAAGTGGTCTTCAGCTTCGTCGGCGACGAAGAGAATCTCGGACCGGACGGCAT
>DATAHF010000129.1:0-1981 GCA_036263315.1 Burkholderiales bacterium | reverse complement strand
GGCATGGCCTTGTCGCCGGTGTGCAGCAGCATGAAGCAGCCGGTGCCGTAGGTGTTCTTCGCCATGCCCTTCGTGAAGCAGCCCTGGCCGAACATGGCGGCCTGCTGGTCGCCGGCGATGCCGGCGACGATGAGCGGCTCGCCGAGGAGGCTCTTGGGGAGCATGCCGAAGGCGTGCGCCGAGGGGTACACGTCGGGCAGGATGGCGCGCGGCACGCGCAGCAGGCGCAGGAGCTCGTCGTCCCAGTCGCCCGAATGGATGTTGTAGAGCATGGTGCGCGAGGCGTTCGAGGGGTCGGTGACGTGCGTGCGGTTGCCGGTGAGCATCCACACGAGCCACGTGTCCACGGTGCCGAAGGCGAGCTCGCCGCGCTCGGCGCGCGCGCGGGCGCCGGGAATGGCGTCGAGGAGCCACGCGATCTTGGTGCCGCTGAAGTAGGGGTCGACCACGAGCCCGGTGCGCTCGGCGATCAGGCTCTCGGCGCCGACTTCCTTCAGCTCCTCGCAGATCGAGGTGGTGCGCCGGTCCTGCCACACGATGGCGTTGGCGATCGGCTCGCCGCTCTGGCGGTCCCACACGATGGTGGTCTCGCGCTGGTTGGTGATGCCCACGCCCATCACGTCGGAGAGCGGGACTTTCTTCCTGTCGAAAACTTCGCGGGCGACCGCGCGCTGGCTGGTGAAGATCTCCTTCGGGTCGTGCTCGACCCAGCCCGGGTTGGGGAAGATCTGGTCGAACTCGCGCTGCGCGCTGGCGACGGGCGTGCCTTCCTCGTCGAACAGGATGGCGCGGGAGCTGGTGGTGCCCTGGTCCAGGGCGAGGACGTAACGCACGGAAAATTGTAGCAATTTGACGAGCGTCAACCCGCGCGCGCCGGCCGTTTTTACGATTGGGGCATGAGGCTCTTGCTCCTGCTGCTCGTGCTAGCCGGTCCCGCCAGCGCGGACGAAGCGCAGTTCGGGCGCGCGCTCTACCGCGCGCACTGCGCGGGCTGCCACGGCCTGCAGGCGCGCGGCGACGGCTGGATGGCGAAGTACCTCACGCGCCGGCCGGCGCAGTTGAGCGTGCTCGCGCAGAAGAACGGCGGCGCGTTTCCGCGCGACCGGGTGCTCGCGTACATCGACGGCCGCACGCAAGTCGCGCTGCACGGCACGCGCGACATGCCGGTGTGGGGCGAGCGCATGACGAAGACGCTGGTGCAGGGCGAGCCGGCGGCGAAGCGGCGCATGGACGCGCTCGCGGACTACCTCGCCGCGATCCAGGAATAGCTACTTCGGCGGGAAGCGGAGGTCCAGCGTCTCGCGCAGGAGGCGGATCTCGTCCTCGAGGTTGCTGATGCGGCGCAGCAGGCCCAGGCCGAGCAGGCCGAGCCCGATCATGGTGATGAGCTCGAGCCAGTCGAGGATGTCGAATCCCAGCATTCGCGGCCTCCCTTTAAGACGCGCACGGGCATCGTACCGGGAGTTCCTGACGGCTCCTTGAACGCAAAACGAGACCCTGCCCGCCCGGCGCGGCGTAATATTGCCGAGGGAGAGGAGGGTATGGAGGAGTTCATAAGGAACTTCCGGCGCATCGCGCCAGGGGTGTGGGTGTGCGAGAAGCCCGTGACCTTCGAGTTTCCCGAGGGCCGCGTCCAGGTCGCGCCCGGCGAACGGCTGCGCCAGGGCAAGCCGTTCATGAACGTGGACGTCGCGGGGCGTCTGGAGAAGTACTTCCAGCAGCACGGCGGCCGCTGACTTTCAGAGCATAAAAAAGCGGAGAGCCTCGCGGCCCTCCGCTTCGTGCTGCGCGCTACTTAGTTACTTAGCTGCTACTGCGAGCTCGTCGCGCCGGTCGAGCCGGTGGATCCGGCCGGTGCCTGCTCCGACGAAGAGCTCGGCGCCGAGCTGCTCGGCGTCGAATCCATGCTGCTGCCGCTTGCGCTATTCGAGGAAGAGTCCTGCGAGGACGAATCCTGCGAAGGCGCGCTCGAGCCGGTCGA
>DATAHF010000128.1:0-4055 GCA_036263315.1 Burkholderiales bacterium | reverse complement strand
TCACCGCGGCGCCCGCCTCGCGCAGCTTTTCCAGGGTGGCATCCATGGCGTCGGTCGCCGCGCCAACGAGGCGAATCTTGCCTCCGGTGGCGGCGGCGGCAGCCAGGTAGGTGCCGGTCTCGATCCGATCGGGCATCACGGCATGCTCGGCGCCGTGCAGCGAAGCCACGCCTTGCACGCGGATCACGGGGGACCCGGCGCCTTCGATTTTCGCGCCCATGGCGACGAGGCACTTGGCCAGATCCACGACTTCCGGCTCGCGCGCGGCGTTCTCGAGGACGGTCTCGCCCTGCGCCAGCGCGGCGGCCATCATGAGATTCTCCGTTCCGGTCACCGTGACGAGATCCATGACGATGCGCGCGCCGCGCAGGCGATCGGCCACCGCGTTCATGTAGCCGTGCTCCATCGTGATCGCTGCGCCCATGGCCTGCAGGCCCTTCACGTGCTGGTCGACGGGCCGCAGCCCGATCGCGCAGCCGCCAGGGAGCGAGACCCGGGCGCGCCCGCAGCGCGCGAGCAGCGGACCCAGCACGAGAACCGAAGCGCGCATGGTCTTGACGAGCTCGTAGGACGCGGCCGGCTCGGAGATCGTGCGCGCGTCGAGCGCGATACGGTCGTCCTGCGAGCGCTCCACCGCCACCCCCATTTGCGCCAGCAGCTTGGCCATGGTGGACACGTCCACCAGGCGCGGCACGCGCCGCAGCTTGAGCGGCTGCGCGCTGAGCAGTGCTGCGCACATGATCGGCAGGGCGGCGTTCTTCGCGCCTGAGACGCGCACTTCGCCGTGCAGCGGCCGTCCGCCGGAGATGCGCAGCTTATCCACCGCTTCGCCACTCCTCGGGGGTCAGCGTGCGCATCGACAACGCATGGATCTCCTCGCGCATGCGCTCGCCCAGGGCGGCGTAGACGAGCTGATGCCGCTGCACGCGGCTCTTGCCGGCAAACCCGCCCGACACCACCAGCGCCTGGAAGTGCTGGCCGTCGCCCACGACCTCGACATGCTCGCAGGCAAGACCGTCCTCGATGCCGCGCTTGATGCTTTCCGGAGTGACCATTCAGTGCCTCAGTTTGTAGCCCGCCTTGAGCAGCGCCAGGGAGATGAAAGATACGGCAAAGAGGCTCACGCCGACCACCGCTGCGCTGAGCTGCGGCGCGACGTCGGACGCGCCGAAGAAGCCGTAGCGAAAGCCGTCGATCATGTAGAAGAACGGATTGGCGCGGGACAACGCGCGCCAGGAATCGGGCAGCGAGTGGATGGAGTAGAACACGCCGGAGAGCATGGTGGCTGGCAGGATGACGAAGTTCTGGAACAGCGCGAGCTGGTCGATCTTTTCCGCCCATAGTCCGGCCAGCAGGCCGAGCGCGCCCAGCAGCCCCGCGCCGAGCAAGGCGAACGCGAGCGCCCAGGCCGGCGCGGCGAGCCGCAGATCGACGAACGCGAAGGTCACGGCGAGGACGCCGGCACCCACGAGCAGCCCGCGCGTGGCCGCGGCAAGCACATAGGCGGCGAAGAACTCGGCGTAAGAGATCGGCGCGAGCAGGATGAATACGATGTTCCCCGTCATCTTGGATTGGATCAGGCTCGACGAGCTGTTCGCGAAGGCGTTCTGCAGCAGGCTCATCATCACGAGTCCCGGCACGAGGAACGCCGTGTAGGGCACGCCGGCAAAGGCCTGGGCACGGCCCTCCAGCGCATGCCCGAAGATCACGAGGTAGAGCACCGCCGTCAGCACCGGGGCGGCAACGGTCTGCACGCTCACCTTCCAGAAGCGCAGCAGCTCCTTGCTGAGCAGCGCGCGGAAGGCGCTCAAGGTCGGTCTCCGGTCAACCGGAGAAACGCCTCCTCGAGGTCCGGCGGCTGGACTTCCAGGTCGGCGACCGCGACGCCCGCCTCACGCAACTCCGCAAGCACGCGCTCCAGCCCCAGGGCGCTCGGCAGGCGCAAGGTGAACGCGTCGCCGTCTCTCGCGACGACCTGCGCGGCGAGGCCTGGCGGCAGGCCGCCTTGGGTGGTGAGGCGCAGCTGCAGCCCGGAAAACTTGGCGAGCAGGTTGCGCGTGGAATCGAGCGCGACGATGCGGCCCGCCTTCAGCATGGCGATCCGGCTGCAATGGCGCTCGGCCTCCTCGAGGTAATGCGTGGTGAGGAGGATGGTGTGCCCGTCACGGTTGAGGCGCCGGACGAATTGCCACAGTCCCTGCCTGAGCTCGACGTCCACGCCCGCCGTCGGCTCGTCGAGGATGATGACCGGCGGCTTGTGGACGAGCGCCTGCGCGATCAGCACGCGCCGCTTCATCCCGCCCGAGAGCGACCGCATGTTCGCGTCGGCCTTTCCCGCGAGATCGAGGTTGTGCATGACCTCGTCGATCCATGCGCTGTCGGGCCGCACGCCGAAATATCCCGCTTGCAGCCTCAGGGTCTCGCGCACGGTGAAGAAGGGATCGAACACGAGCTCCTGCGGCACCACGCCCAGCAGGCGGCGCGCACGCCGGTAATCGCGCGCCACGTCCGCGCCAAGCACGCTCACCGCGCCGCGATCCGGCCGCGCCAGCCCGGCGATGACATTGATGAGCGTGGTCTTTCCCGCCCCGTTCGGGCCGAGCAGCGCGAAGAATTCTCCCTGCGCGATGGCGAGGTCCACGCCGGCGAGCGCCCGCAGGGCGCCGTAGCGCTTCTCCACTCCCGCGACTTCGACGGCGTTCAGCGTTGCGCGGAGGCGGCCGGAAGCAGCTCTTCCACGCCGTACAGGCGCGCGATGGTGCGCAGCGCGTCAGGCAGGTTGGCGAAGCTCAGGTCCCGGTTGGCTGCCTTGGCCTCCCGCAGCCACGCGAGCAGCATGGCGAGGAGCGAGGAGTCGAGCTCGGCGACCTCGCCGACGTCCACGGTGCTCACGCCCTCGTGCAGGTGGCGGCTGCCTTCGGCCATGACATCGGCGACATTGGCCAGCGTGACCGGCCCGCTCAGGATGATGCGAGCGCCTTCGCGACGGATCATTTCTTGGCGTTCGCGCTCGCCGATTCGAGGCTGTGGTTCTTGGCCTGCAGGTTCTTGATGAGGCCGTCGATGCCGCCCTCGCGCACCAGTGCCGAGAACTCGGTCCTGTAGTTGGCCACGAGGCTCACGCCGCCCACCATGACGTCGTAGACCTTCCAGCCCGCCGCGGTCTTCTCCATGCTGTAGTCGATGGCGACGGGCTGCGCGCCGGGCTGCAGCACGCGCACGTTGACGGTGACGTCGGTGTCGCTCGGCTTGGCGCGCAACGGGCGGAAATCGAACTTCTGGTTGCTGTAGGCGGAGAGCGCGCTGGCATAAGTGCGCACCAGAAGCGTCTTGAACTCGTCGGTCAGGCGCTTCTTCTGCTCCGCGTTCGCCTTGTTCCAGCTCTGCCCAGTGGCGAGCGCGGTCATCGCGGGGAAGTCGAAATGCGGCAGCACCTTGGCATCGATCAGCTGCAGCAGCTTCGCGCGGCTGCCCGACTGGATCTCCTTGTCCTTGGTGATGAGATCCACCACTTCGAGCGTGACGTTCTTGACGAGAACGTCGGGCGCGCCCGGGTCCTGCGCCCGCGCCCCAAGCGCGAGCAGCACGCCCGCGAGAAGCAGGAAACCCCTAGCGCGAAGCGGCATGACGATCATCGGCAAGCGCGGCCATCACGGCGTCGTAGTTCTGCGGCGCGTACGGCAGGTACGCGTTGCCCGGGGGCGCCGCGCTATGCGGCTCCCGCGGCGGGTTGCCGTCATAGATCAGGCTGCGGCGCCGCTGCAGGTAGGCGTCGCGCTGGAACGTGTATTTGTCGAGCGCCGCTTCCTCGAGAATACGGCTCGCGTCGAGCAGGTCGGCGCGCGTATTGACGAGGCGCAGCACCACGGCGGAGTTGCGCAGCTCGATCGGCCGGAAGTCACCCACCGGGTCGGCGTAAATGTCGATGCCGGTGCCGATGCCGTCGCGCAAGGTGCTCGAGCCAAGGATCGGCAGCACGAGGTACGGCCCGTCGCCGACGCCCCAGCGCCCGAAAGTCTGGCCGAAGTCCTCGTTGTGCTTCTCGAGCCCGAGGT
>DATAHF010000127.1:0-8567 GCA_036263315.1 Burkholderiales bacterium | reverse complement strand
CTTCCAGGCCCGAGGAAATCACGCCGTCGCAGCCGGCCTCGATCGCGCGGCGCGCCCGGGAGAGCACCAGGTGCTCGAGGTCGCACGAGAACCCGAGGTCGTCCAGGTCGCCGCGGTCGAGGCTCGTGAGCACCGTGACTGCCAGGATTTTCAGCTCGCCCTTCTCCCGCGCCGCGGCCTCCATCATTGCCTGGTTGCCGTGCACCGTGGCGAACGTGGCGCCGCGCCCGCGCAGGTTGGCCACCGCTCTGCGCACCGTCTCCGGCACGTCGAAGAACTTCAGGTCGACGAACACCTTGTTGCCGCGCGCGACCAGCCAATCGAGCAGCTCGAAGTAGCCGCCCGCCATGAACAGCTCGAGGCCGATCTTGTAGAACCGTGCGGCGTCCCCGAGCCGCTCCACCAGCGCCCTCGCCTCCTCTGCGGTGGCGACGTCAAGCGCTACGATGAGGCGCTCCTCGCGCGGAATTCGAATCATGGCTGTCCCTTCATTGCATCGTCCTCGTTCCACGCAGGCAGCATCGCGGTGAGCGTGGCGCCGGCCAGCACCATGTACCACGACACGTACATCCAGACCAGAAAAAGAAGCATGGTGGCGAATGTCCCGTACACGAGCGTATAGGTCGGGAACCGGCTCACGTAGAACGCGAATGCGCGCTTCGCCAGCTCGAACGCCACGCCGGCGACGACGCCGCCGAGCAGCGCATGGCGCACCGCGACGTCGCGGTTCGGCACCAGGATATAGAGCAGCGTAAGGGCCGTGCAGGTCAGCACGAAGGGCAGGAATGCGAGCACGGACTCGGCGGCCGAGTCGAGGTTGAGCGCACCGAGCGAGTTCACCACGAGAAAAGTGGTCATGGAAACGCTCGCGCCGATCAGCACCGGACCGACGACCAGCACCACCACGTACATCGCCAGACGCTTCGCGAACAGCCGCGGACGCGACACGCGGAAGATCCGGTTCAGCGAATCCTCGATCGTGTGCATGGTCATGAGCGCCGTGACGCCGAGCGCGGCGAGGCTGATGGCGCGCAGGCGGCCCGCCCGTTCGCTGAATTCGCTCAGCTGCTCGGCGAAGGTGTCGACCCCCGGGGTATCGGGCAGGACGTGGTCCACCACGAAGTCCTGCAGCGCCGACATCATGCGGTCGAAGATGGGGAAGGCAGTAGTGACCGTCAGCGCGACCGTAAGGAGCGGCACCAGCGCAAGCAGCGTGGTGTACGTGAGGCTGCCTGCGGTCTGCGAGCTGCGGTCCTCGTAGAAGCGGCGCACGACCGTCATGCAGAACTGCGCGAGCTTGCGCCACGCTGGCGTTTTCATTATTCCTCTTATCATACCGAGCATGGTCACGCTTCGCGCGGCAGCGTCGGGCGCGCTCGTCGCGCTGATCGGGCTTTGCCTCGCCTGGGAGCTCTGGCTTGCGCCGCTGCGCCCGGGCGGCTCGCTCGCGGCGCTGAAGGCGCTGCCGCTCACCCTCGCCCTGGGCGGGATCCTGTCCGGGCGGCGCTACACCTACCAGTGGGCGAGCCTGCTGGTCCTCGCGTACTTTGCCGAAGGCGTCATGCGCTCGTGGGCCGAGCACGGCGCCGCGCGCGCCCTGGCGCTCGGCGAAATCGCGCTCAGCGTGCTTTTTTTCGGCGCCGTGGTTGCCTACGCGCGGCTCACTCGGCGCGGATATTGACGGCGCGCGCCACCTTCGCCCAGCGCTCGAGCTCGCCGCGGATGAAGCGCGCGAATTCCTGCGGCGTGTCCGGCGCCGGATTGAGGCCGAGGCTCAGCAGGCGCTCGCGCGTCGCCGGCGCCTCGAGCGCCTTCACGGCGGCGCCGTTCAGTCGCGCGACGATTTCCGGCGCGGTCCCGGCCGGCGCAAACAGGCCGAACCATGCGTTGACATCGAAATCGGGCACGCCCTGCTCGATGACGGTGGGCACGTCGAGCAGCGGGGTGCGCTCGCGCGTAGTGACGCCGAGCGCGCGCAGGCGCCCGGAGCGGACGTGCGCGAGCGCTGCGGAGATGTCGGCGAACATGAGCGGAATCTGCCCCGCGATGAGATCGCTCACGGCCGGCCCGGCGCCCTTGTACGGCACATGCGACATCTCGATGCCCGTGACCTGCTTGAAGAGCTCCCCGGCGAGATGCTGCGACGTGCCGACGCCCGCAGAGCCGAACGCCAGCTTCCCGGGATTCGCCTTCGCGTAGCTGATGAGCTCCTGGACATTGCGCGCCGGCACCGCGGGATTGACGACCAGCACGTTGATGTTGCTCGCCACGAAGGTGATCGGGACGAAGTCGCGCACCGGGTCGAAAGGCATCTTCGCGTAGACGCTGGGGTTGATGCCGTGCGTGCCGATGCTGCCCATGCCTATGGTGTAGCCGTCCGCGGGCGCCTTGGCGACGAGGTCCATGCCGATGTTGCCGCCGGCGCCGACCCGGTTCTCCACCACGACCGGCTGACCGAGCAGCTCGCCCATCGGCGCGCCGAGCGTCCGGCAAAGCGTGTCCACCACGGCGCCGGGAGGAAACGGGCTCACCAGGCGAATCGGCTTGGCGGGATAAGGCGCCTGCGCCTGGGCGGCGCCAACGACGAAGACGGCGGCAATCAGGGCCACGATGCGGTTCAAAGTCCCTCCAGCTCCTTCAGCCTGGACTCCAGCTCGCGTTTTGTGCAGGCCGCAAACGCGCGCTGCACTTCGATGTCGGCGCCGCGGCCGCGCGCCTGGGCCTCGAGGCGGCAGTGGCCGTTGCGGTAGGCATTCCACCCCGCCTCCGCCTGCTCGAGCGCCTGCAGCGCTTCGCGATCGTTCCTGTACCTCGTGCGCAGGGCGGCGACGCGGCTCACCACCTTGGCTTCGAGCGGCAGGATCTCCTTTTGCGCGCATTCCTCGAACGCCTGCCGGTCCCTCGCCTCGTCGATGCACGAGGCGCCTTGCGCGGACGCGAGCCACGCGAAGCAGAGAAGCGGAAAAGCGGAAAGCTTCACCGGCGCCTCAACGATCGATGCGTTCTTCCGAGACGGCCTTGCGCTGCTTCAGGTTGAAGCGCTCCTCGTAGATCGGCCGGCCGCCGGTCGTCGGCCCCGGATACTGGACGATGAGGATTTCGCCGCCGCTCTCGGTGCGCAATTCATCCTCGTGGTGCGGGTCGGGATGAAAGATCATCGTGCCCGGCCCGCAGCTGCGCCCGCCGATGACGAACGTGCCCTCGAGGATGTACCAGACCTGCGCGAAGTCGTGGTAGTGCAGCGGGTGGTGAGCGCCGGGCTCCAGGCGCAGGATGCCAGCGTTCGGCTCCGTCGGCCGCTCGGGGCGCGGATGGAACATCATCTTTCCGGTCTCGCCCGGCCAGCGAATGGTCTCCCATTCGAGCTCGTCGCGGTGGCGGATCTCCATGGGCTGATGTTTTGCCATGGCTTTGTCCATGGTTCACTCCTTCTCGAGCAGGCGTTTGGCTGCAGTGTAAATCGGGACTTCGATGAGCGCGCCGTCCACCTTGGCGCGCTCGCGGCCCGCGGCGCGCGCCCTCTCGAATGCGGCGACGATGCGGCGCGCCTTTTCGAGCTCCTTGCGCGAAGCGCTGAAGACTGCGTTCACGGCCTCGGCATGCGAAGCATCCACGAGGCTCTTCATGCGATAGCCCAGGCGCTTGGCGTAGCGCGCATCGGCGACCGCGCCTTTCGTGTCGCTGAACGTGTAAGGGCAATCGATCGCTTCCACGCCCGCGGCGCGGCATTCAAGGAGGAAGCGGGCGCGCACGTAGGCGAGCTCCTCGCCCGTGCGGCTGCGCGCCGTGCCCAGGTCCGCCACCATGTCTTCGCTCGCCACGAGCGCCGCGACCACGCGAGCGCTCGCCTCGACGATCTCGCGCGTGCGGACCAGGCCGGAGGCAGTCTCGACGTTCGGCACGAGGTCGAAGGCGCCGTCGGTCGCGGCCTCCAGGTCGCGCACGTGCGCCGCGGAGCACACCTTGGACATGAGCACGTAGTCGGGCCGGGCCGGCAACAGGGCCTTCAGGTCCTCGCGCCCGTCGCCGGCGAGAGGATTCACCCGTACCGCCGTGCGAGCCCCCGCGCTTTTCCATTGCGCAAAGGCGCGCGAGGCGAGCGCGCGGGCCCGCGGCCGCAGCTCGGGCGGCGTGAAGTCTTCCAGCTCGAGGATCAGCACGTCGGCGCCGGAGCGGGCCGCGGCCGCGTGCGCGCGCTCATCGGCGCCAGCGACGAAAAGCCACGTGCGCGGGGCGGTCATGCGCGAATATTACCGCCCGGGCGCGGCATCACCGGCGGCTAGCCGCGCTGGGGATTCACCCGCTCCACCTTGCTCTCGAGCTTGTTCAGCGCGCTGATGTAGGCCTTGGCCGAGGCGACGATGACGTCCGTGTCGGCGCCGACGCCGTTCACGATGCGCCCGCCCTTGGCGAGGCGCACGGTCACCTCGCCCTGCGACTCGGTGCCGGTGGTCACGGCGTTCACCGAGTAGAGCAGCAGGTCGGCGCCGCTCTTCGCCACGCTTTCGATCGCCTTGAAGGTCGCATCCACGGGGCCGTCGCCCTGGGATTCGGCCTTCTTCTCGCGCCCGGCCTCCATGAGCGTGACGTTGGCAAAAGGCTTCTCGCCCATGCCGCTCGCCTGGTGCATGGTGACGAGCTTCCAGTGCTCCTCGGAGGAGATGCCGGCCTCCTGCGCCACCAGCGCCGTGAGGTCCTCGTCGAAGATCTCGGCCTTCTTGTCGGCGAGGTCCTTGAAGCGCTGGAAGGCCTTGTTGTAGGAGTCCTCGCTGTCGAGCTCGATGCCGAGCTCCTTGAGGCGCTGCTTGAAGGCGTTGCGGCCGGAGAGCTTGCCGAGCACGATCTTGTTCGTCGTCCAGCCGACGTCCTCGGCGCGCATGATTTCGTAGGTGTCGCGCGCCTTCAGCACGCCGTCCTGGTGGATGCCGGAGGCATGCGCGAACGCGTTCGCGCCGACCACCGCCTTGTTCGGCTGCACCACGAAGCCGGTGATCTGCGACACGAGGCGCGAGGTCGGCACGATATGCGTCGCGTCGATCCTGGTATTCAGGTGGAAGAAGTCCTTGCGCGTGCGCACCGCCATCACCACCTCCTCGAGCGAGGTGTTCCCGGCGCGCTCGCCCAGGCCGTTGATGGTGCACTCGATCTGGCGCGCGCCGCCGATCTTCACCGCGGCGAGCGAGTTGGCGACCGCCATGCCGAGGTCGTTGTGGCAGTGCACCGACCACACCGCCTTGGCGGAATTCGGGATCCGGGTCCTCAGGTCCTTGATGAAGAGGCCGAACTGCTCCGGAACGGCGTAGCCCACCGTGTCCGGGATGTTGATCGTGGTCGCGCCTTCCTTGATCACCGCCTCGAGCACGCGGCACAGGAAGTCCGGGTCCGAGCGGCTGCCGTCCTCGGGCGAGAACTCGACGTCGGGGCAGGCATTGCGCGCGAAGCGGATCGCGAGCTTCGCCTGCTCGTACACCTGCTCGGGCGTCATGCGCAGCTTCTTCTCCATGTGGAGCGCGCTGGTCGCGAGGAAGACGTGGATGCGCGGCGGCGCCTTCGCGCCCTTGAGCGCGTCGATGCCGCGCTGGATGTCGCGGTCGTTCGCCCGGCACAGCCCGCACACGGTGGACTCGCGCACGACGCTCGCGATGGCCTGCACCGCCTCGAAATCGCCGTTCGACGCCGCCGGGAAGCCGGCCTCGATCACATCGACGCGCATGCGCTCCAGGGCGCGCGCAATGCGCAGCTTCTCGTCCTTGGTCATGGACGCGCCCGGGCTCTGCTCGCCGTCGCGCATGGTGGTGTCGAAGATGATCAAGTTGTCGGTCGTCATGGCCGTTTCCCTGGAAAAGGATGGACTTTTCCCTTTCTGCCCTTGCGGGGCAGATCGGTCGAAGCTCGGATTGTGGGCTGGGGGATTTAGCGCGCGGGGCGCAGCAGCAGGCCGCCCAGCGCGAGGAGCGCGAGCGAGAGGCGAAGCGAAGCGATGGCCTGGAGCACGCGGGGACTATACCACCGATTTATTTCAGCCGCGAATAGGCGGTCGGCGCGAGGAAGCTGTTGGTGATGTTGGCGACGATCGGGCCGTCGCGCTCGCTTTCCGCGCGCTTCGCGTGCCATTCGGGATCGGACTGGAAGGCGCCCCACTTCTGCTCGCGCTCGGCCATGTCCTTCCATTCGAGCATGTACCAGAGGTCGTGGTTGCCCTCACCCACCAGCACCGTCCAGAAGCCGACCTGGCGGATGCCGTGCTTTTCCCAGAGCCCCAGCGTGGCCGACTGGAAGCGCTTCTGCAGCGCGGGCAGGCGGCCCGGCAGGCAGCGATAGATGCGCAGCTCATGGATCATGTTTGCTTGCTCCTCATTCCTCGGGAAGGACCGGCCGCACGCGCTGCCCCATCGCCCACATCACGTAGCCCGAGAGCGCGTAGCCGAAGAACAGGACGAACAGCACGAGCGACGGCCGCGATGCGATCACGGAAAACGCGGCCACGCACGCGAGGATCGCCCACAGCGGCACGCGCTTTTTCCAGTTCACGTCCTTGAAGCTGTAGAACGGCACGTTCGACACCATGGTGACGCCCGCGAACACCGCCACGAGCCATGCCAGTCCCGCGAGCCAAAGGTAGTCGCCCGGCTGCAGCTCGAAGTCGGTGAGCATCCACACGAAGCCGGTGATCACCGCGGCGCCCGACGGGCTCGGCAGCCCCTGGAAGAAGCGCTTGTCGACCACGCCGATGTTGGCGTTGAAGCGCGCGAGGCGGATGCCGGTGCCGGCGCAGTAGATGAAGGCGCCGATCCAGCCTCCGGTGCCGAGGTCCTTCAGCGCCCATTCGTAGGCGATGAGCGCGGGCGCGGCGCCGAAGGCCACCATGTCGGCGATGCTGTCGTACTGCGCGCCGAATTCGCTCTGCGTCTGCGTCCAGCGCGCGACGCGCCCGTCCATCGCGTCGAGCACCATGGCGACGAAGATGGCCATGGCCGCGACCTCGAAGCGCTCGTTCATCGCCTGCACGATCGCGTAGAAGCCGCAGAAGAGCACCCCGGTCGTGAAGAGGTTCGGCAGCAGGTAGATGCCGCGCCGGCGCAGCCCGCCGAACGGCGGCCGCGCGCGGGCCGGCTCTTCGTGCTCCGGGTCGTGCTCGAAGTCCGAGTCTTCAGCCATGAAGCCTCGCAATGACGGTCTCTCCGGCCGACACCTTCTCGCCGATCGCTGCCTTCACTTCGGCATCGAGCGGCAGGTACACGTCCACGCGGGAGCCGAAGCGGATGAAGCCGAAGCGCTGGCCGCGGGAGAGCTGGGCGCCGGCGGCAACATAGCACAGGATGCGCCGCGCGATCAGCCCCGCCACCTGCACGCAAGTGATGTCCGCGCCGGCCGCGGTGCGCAGCCAGAGCGCGTTGCGCTCGTTGGAAAGCGAGGCCTTGTCGAGCGCCGCATTCACGAACGCCCCCGGGAAGTACCAGCGCTCCTTGACCGTGCCGTCCACCGGCGAGCGGTTGGAGTGCACGTTGAAGACGTTCATGAAGACGCTCACCTTGAGCGCCTCGCGGCGCACGTAGGGGTCCTGCGAGCGCGACACCTCGACGACGCGCCCGTCGGCGGGCGCCACGACGGCGCGCGGGTCATCGGGCACCTCGCGCGCGGGATCGCGGAAGAACTGCAGGATGAAGAGCGTCGCCAGCCACAGCGGCGCGGACCACCAGCCGAAGAAGAAGCTTGCCCCCAAAGAAACGAAAAAGGCGGCCGCGAGGAACGGCCAGCCTTCGCGCGCGATGATCGGATGCGGGTAGTTCTTCAACGCCCCTAGTTCTTGGAGGTGTCGACGAGCCGGTTCTTGCGGATCCAGGGCATCATCTCGCGCAGGCGGCCGCCGACCTTCTCGATCGGCAGCTCGGCCGTGATGCGCCGCTGGCTGAGGAGCGTCGGCGCCCCGGCGCGGTTCTCCAGCACGAAGTCCTTGGCGTATTCCCCGGTCTGGATGCGGTGCAGCGCTTCCTTCATGCGCTTTCTCACGCCCTCGTCGATGATCTTGGGCCCGGTGACGTACTCGCCGTACTCGGCGTTGTTCGAGATGGAGTAGTTCATGGTGCCGATGCCGCCCTCGTACATGAGGTCGACGATGAGTTTCAGCTCGTGCAGGCACTCGAAGTACGCCATCTCCGGGGCGTAGCCCGCATCCACCAGCGTGTCGAAGCCCGCCTTCACCAGCTCGACGCAGCCGCCGCAGAGAACGGTCTGCTCGCCGAAGAGATCGGTCTCGGTCTCTTCCTTGAAGTTGGTCTCGATGATGCCGGCCTTGCCGCCGCCGATTGCAGCGGCATACGAAAGTGCGACGTCGCGCGCCTTCTTGGACGGGTTGCGGTACACCGCGATCAGCATCGGAACGCCGCCGCCGCCGGCGTAGGTCGAACGCACGGTGTGGCCAGGCGCCTTGGGCGCGACCATCCACACGTCGAGGTCCGCGCGCGGCTGGATGAGGCCGTAGTGGATGTTGAAGCCGTGCGCGAAGGCGAGCGAGGCGCCCTTCTTGATGTTGGCCTCCACCTCGGACTTGTAGGTCGCGGCGATGT
>DATAHF010000126.1:0-30057 GCA_036263315.1 Burkholderiales bacterium | reverse complement strand
CCGAGACGTTCTGCACCGCATGCACGCCGCCGAAGCTCTTGCGCAGCCCTTTCGCGGAGAGAAGCGCGCTCACGCGAACCTCGCGCGCAAGGCGTGCCACGCCTGCACGATGCCCCCGGGCATGAAGAGCACCACGAGCGTCAGCGCCACGCCATAGATCATGAGCCGCAGCTCGCCGAAGCCGCGCAGCAGCTCCGGCAGGAAAGTGAGCACGATGGCGCCGATCACCGGGCCGATCATCGTGCCCATGCCGCCCACGATGACCATCGCCATCATGGTGAATGACTCCACGATATTGAACGCGTCGGGCACGAGCGTGCCGACGAAGCCGGGATAGAAGCAGCCGGCGAGCCCGCCGATCGCGGCGCCGAAGCCGAAGGCGAACGCCTTCCAGCGCGCCGGATTGATGCCGATGGATGCCGCCGACACCTCGTCCTCGCGGATCGAGCGCAGCGTCTCGCCCACGGGCGAGCGCACCAGATTGTCGAGCACGAGGTACACCAGGAAAGCGATGCCCGCGACGAGGTAGAAGAGCGCCACCGCGCCGCCGAATCCGCGCGGCGGCAGGATGCCGTAGATGCCGCGCACCCCCTCGGTCACGCTCTCCCAGTTGAGCAGCACCTGGTAGGTGATCACGGCGAAGCCGAGCGACGCGATGGCGAGGTAGTGGCCGCGCAGGCGCACGGCGAAGGCGGCGAGGGCGAGGCCGAGGAGCCCGGCCGCCCCCATGGCCGCGAGCGCCGCAAGCCAGAAGTTCCAGCCGTAGCTCTTCACCAGGATCGTGCTCACGTACGCGCCGATGCCGAAAAACGCCGACTGCCCGAGGTTGAGCTGCCCGGTGTAGCCGAGGATGAGGTTGAGCGACAGCGCGAGCATCACGTTCATCGCGCACACGACCAGGATGCCGCGCCAATAGGGCGTGTTCAGCACCCACGGCAAGGCGGCGAGCACGACGAGCGCCAGCGCGAGGCGCAGCTTCAAACGTTCTCCTCCTTGCGCTCCGCAATGAGCCCGGTCGGGCGGAAGGCGAGCATGACGAGGAGCAGCGCGAACACCACGAGGTCGATCAGCCCGGAGCCGAGGTACTGCACGGTGAAGGCCTCGATGATGCCGACGAGGAGCCCGGCGATGATGGTGCCCTCGATATTGCCGAAGCCGCCGATGATCACCACGGCAAACGCCTTCACCACGACCGACGCGCCGGCGAAGGGCGTCAGCACCAGCACCGGGCCGAGGAGCGCGCCCGCCATGCCGGCAAGCGCCGAGGAGATGACGATGGTGAGCCCGATGAGGAGGCCGGGGTTGATGCCCATGAGGCCGGCCGTCTCCCGGTCCTGCGCCACCGCGCGCAGCGCCTTGCCGGTGAAGGTGAGGCGCAGGAACGCGTACAGCACGCCGATCGCGGCCACCGTCACCCCGATCACGAGCAAGGTCTGCTCGGTGAAGAAGATGCGCCCGGCGCGGATCGTATCGCGCGTGAACGGCGAGTCGAACTGGTAGGGCACCGGCCCGAAGAGCGCGAGCTGCCCGTTCTCGAGCAGGACCGAAACCCCGATGGTGGCGATGAGCGGCCGCAGCTCGTCGCCGCGCTCGCGCAACGGCGCGAACACGGCGGCGTTGATGAGGAAGCCGAGCAGCCCGCCCATGCCGAAGGCGAGCACGATGGAGAGCAGGTACCCGGCGGTCTCGGGCAGGCCGAGCAGCTTGGTCGCGAGCCGCGTGGCGGCGAAAAAGGCGGTGAAGGCGCCCGCGGTGACGAAGTCGGCGTGCGCGAAGTTGATCTGGTTCAGCACCCCGTAGATCAGGGTGAGCCCCAGCGCCACCATCACATACAGGCAGCCGAGGTAGACGCCGTTGATCGACTGCTGAAGCAGCAGCGCCAGGAGGTCCGACACCGGCCGCTCTCCTGGCGCGCCGCCGCTACTTCTGCTGCCAGTTCACCGCTTTCCAGCTCTGGTCGGGCTGGGTTTCGACGAAGTGGATGACCGAGAGATCCGAGTTCTGGCCCTTGGCGTCGAACGTGATCTTGCCGGTCGTGACCTCGACGTCCTTGAACTTGGAGAAGCGGTCGCGGATCGATTCCGAGTCGGTCGCGCCGCGGCGCACCGCCTCGGCGACGAGCAGGATGGAGTCGTAAGCGTGGGCGTTGATGTGCGTGGGCACCTTGTCCGCGCCGTACTTCGCCTTGAACGCCTTGACGAAGTCCTGGACCATCTTGCGCTTCTCGTTCGGATCGAACTGCACGATGCGCACGTAGCCGGTGGAAGCGGCCCCGGCCTTCTGGTCGTAGCCGTAGGGCAGCCAGATCGAGCCCATCTGCACGCCGCTGCCGCCGCCGCCCTTCACCACCTTCGCCTGGGCGAGCGCCTGGGACAGGCGCACCGTCTGGCCTTCGAGCGCGAAGGTCGGCAGCACGTCCACTTTTCCGAGCGAGGCGATGCGGGTCGCGATCGGCGTGAAGTCGTTCACGTCGCGGCCGAAGTCGATCGTCGCGAGCACCTTGCCGCCGGCGGCCTCGAACGGCTTCTTGAAGCCCTCCGCGTTGTCGGCGCCGGCGTTGGTCTTCTCGTGCAGGATGACGGCGGTCTTCGCCTTGAGGGTCTTCAGCGCGACGTCGACGAGCGGCCCGCTCTGCTGCTCCGCGTTCGGGAAGATGCGGAAGGTGTACTTGTAGCCCGACTCGGTGAGCTTCATGGTCACCGAGCCGGCGTTGAGCTGGACCACCTTCGCCTCGTTCAGGATCGGCGCGATCGCGAGCGACGCGTCGGAGCATTCTTCGCCGATCACGATATGCGGCTTGAACTGCTCGAGGAGCCGCTTGGCGGTGTTGGTCGCCTGCAGCGGGCTGCACGCCGAGTCCTCGTACTGCACCACCAGCTTGTGGCCGTTGACGCCGCCCTTGAGCTGCTCGAGCGCGAGCTCCATGCCCTCCTTGTCCATCACGCCGAAATACGAGCCCGGCCCCGAGATCGGCATGAGCACGCCGATGCGGATGTCCTGCGCTGCTGCGGAAAAAGCGATCCCTGCGAGCGCCGCGGCTGCGGCGAGTGTCTTCATGGGGTTCATGGTTCCCTCCTCGACGGAACTTTACCGCAGGCGCGCGCTTCCGGTAAAGTGATCTACTGGACAAATATCCACCGGACCAATCGGACCTACCGGGTCTACCGGAAACTTCCACCGGCTAGCGATGCGCCTCGATCTTCGCGATGCGCCTCTGGCGATCGTAGACCTGGAAACCACGGGGACCCGCGCGGCCTCGGACCGCATCACCGAAATAGCGATCCTGGAAGTGGACGGCCTCGAGCTCGTGTCGCGCTGGAGCACGCTCGTCAACCCCGGCGCCTCGATTCCGTCGCCCATCCAGGCGCTCACCGGGATCACCAACGAGATGGTGGCCGCCGCGCCGAAGTTCGCCGAGCTGGCGGACGCGCTCCACGACAAGCTCTCCGGCCGTGTTTTCGTCGCGCACAACGCGCGCTTCGACTATGGCTTCCTGCGGCGCGAGTTCGCGCGCCTCGGCATGGCCTTCGAGGCGCGCACGCTGTGCAGCGTGCGGCTCTCGCGCCGCCTCTATCGCGGCGAGCGCCGCCACGACCTCGACAGCGTCATAGCGCGCCATGGGCTTGCCTGCAGCGCCCGGCATCGCGCGCTTGGCGACGCCGACGCGCTATGGGCGTTCCTCAAGGTCGCGGCCGCCGAGCACGGCCCGGAGGTCCTGAACGTCGCGGCGCGCCAGATCTCGCGGGAGCCCAGCCTGCCGCCGCACGTCGATCGCGCCATGGTCGACGAGATCCCGGAAGCGCCCGGGGTGTACCAGTTCTACGGCGATGGCGGCGCGCTGCTTTACGTAGGCAAGAGCCGCTCGCTGCGCTCGCGCGTGCTCGCGCACTTTGCCTCCGACATGCGATCGGAGCGCGAGATGGAGCTCGTGCAGGCGCTGCGGCGCATCGAATGGCAGCGCACCGCGGGCGAGCTCGGCGCGCTGCTGCGCGAAGCGAAGCTCGTGAAGGAGCGCGCGCCGGCGTTCAACCGGCAGCTGCGCGAAAGCGATGCCGCCTGCGGATTCGTGTTCGACGGCACGCGCCTGCGCCTTGCGCAATCGCACGAGATCGACGCCGACACGCTGCCGCTCGTGCGCGGCCTCGCGCGCTCGCGAAGGGCGGCGCTGCAGGCGCTGCGGGCGCTCGCCGACGACGAAGGCCTGTGCCTGCAGACGCTCGGCCTGGAAGGCCGGCGCGCCGGCGCCTGCTTTCGCCACCAGATCGGGCGCTGCGCGGGCGTGTGCGCGGGGAAGGAAAACGTGCACCTGCATCACGCCCGTGTGGCGGCGGCGCTTGGCCGCCTGGCGAGCGCGGCGTGGCCCTATCGCGGACCCGTCGGCGTCGTCGAGCACGACCGCGAGCGCGAAGCGACCGAGATCCACGTCGTCGATCGCTGGTGCTACGTCGGCAGCGCGCGCTCGGAAGACGAGCTTGCCGAGATGCTGGGATCGCGGCGCCCGGCGCGCTTCGAATATGACGAATACCGCATCCTGTCGCGCCATGTCGGCAAGCGCGGCGTGCGCACCGTTGAGCTCGGCGCCTGATGCACTGCGAGCTCGTCGTACCCGACCTGTTCGCGCTGCCGCCGGGCGAGCGCTTTCCCGCGCTCGAGCTGCTGCTGCGACGGGGGCGCGAGACGCATCGCGAAGGGCGCACGCTCGAGCAGTGGCTCGCCGAGGCGTTCGGCACCGCGCAGCCGCTGCCGGCGGGCGCGTTGACCGCGCACTCGATCGGCCTCGCGGCAGGCGCTGCGCTGTGGGCGCGCGCCGACCCGGTCCATCTGCGGCTGCTGCGCGACCGGCTGATCCTCGCGCCCCACGGCGCGTTCGACATTGCGGCGGACGAAGCGCGCCTTTTCTGCGAGGCGCTCAATCGGCATTTCGGCGGCGCGCTCGAGTTCCGGGTCGCGTTGCCGCACTGCTGGGTCGTGCGGCTCGACGCGGCGCCGGGCATCGACGCGCCCTGCCCGCTCGACATGGCGGGGCGCGATGTCGACGTCATCGTCCCGCGCGGCGCGGCCGCCGGGGGCTACCAGCGCCTGCTCAACGAAGCGCAGATGGTACTGCACGCCCATCCCGCGAACGAGGCGCGCGAGGCGCGCGGCGAGCCCGCGGTCAATAGCGTATGGCTGTGGGGCGCGGGCAGCCTGCCCGGCACGCTGACTTCGCCGTGGCAGGTCGTGCTCGGCGACGACCCGGTCATTTCGGGACTCGCGCGCTGCGCCGGCGCGCGTGCGCGCGCTCCGGGCGCCTCGGCGAGCGCCTGGCTCGACCGCGCCCCGGAGGAAGGCAGGCAGCTCGCCGTGCTCGATGCATTGCGCGTGCCCTTTGCGCTCTCGCAGGAAGCGGAATACCGGGCCCGGCTCCAGGGGCTCGAGCGCGACTGGTTCGCGCCGCTGCTCGCCGCCCTGCGCTCCGGCCGCATCGGCATGGTGACGCTGCATGTGCCCGAGGCCGGCGCCTCGTTCGAGACCATCCGCGGCGACTTGCGGCGCTTCTGGCGGCGCGCTCGCGCGCTGGAGAGCTACGCATGAAGATCGTCGAGCGCGCGTTCTCCGAGGCCCATCGCCGGGCGCTGCTCGAAGCGGGCCTGCACCCGGTGCTCGCGCGCGTCTACGCCGCGCGGCGCATCGCATCGGCGAGCGATCTCGACTACGAGCCGGCGCGGCTCCTCCCGCCCTCGGCGCTGAAATGCGCCGCGGAAGCCGCGGCGCTGCTCGCGGAAGCGATCGCGTCGAAAAAGCGCATGCTCATCATCGCCGACTACGACGCCGACGGCGCCACGGCCTGCGCGGTCGGCGTGCGCGCGTTGCGCAGCTTCGGCGCGGACGTCGATTATCTCGTCCCCAACCGCTTCACCCTCGGCTACGGCCTCACGCCCCAGCTCGTCGACATTGCCGCCGAGCGGCGCCCCGATCTCATCATCACCGTGGACAACGGCATCGCGAGCGTGGAAGGCGTGGCGCGCGCGCGCGCTCTCGGCATCACGACGCTCATCACCGATCACCATCTCCCCGGGCCGCAGCTGCCCGAGGCCGATTGCATCGTCAACCCCAACCAGCCGGGCTGCGGCTTTCCCTCCAAGGCGCTCGCCGGCGTCGGCGTCATGTTCTACGTGATGCTGGCGCTGCGGGCCCACCTGCGCGAAAAGGGCCATTTCAAGGAGAAGGAAGAGCCCAACCTCGGCGCGCTTACCGACCTCGTGGCCCTCGGGACGGTGGCCGATGTCGTGGCGCTCGACGCAAACAACCGCACGCTCGTGGCGCAGGGATTGAAGCGGCTGCGCGCCGGGCATGGAAAGCCGGGACTGCACGCGCTGCTGCGCACAGCGGGCCGCGCCGTGCAGGACGCTTCCAGCTTCGACCTCGGCTTCGTCGTTGGGCCGCGGCTCAACGCCGCAGGGCGCCTCGCCGACATGAGCCTCGGCATCGAGTGCCTCGTCACCGACGACGAGGCGCGCGCAGCGAACTGCGCGCAGGAGCTCGATCGCCTGAACCGCGAGCGCCGCGGCATCGAGGCCGCGATGCTCGAGCAGGCGCTGGGATTCCTCGAGGCGCTGCCCGACGCCGGAGGCTCGACGTTCTTCGATCCGCGCTGGCACCAGGGCGTCGTCGGTATCCTGGCCTCGCGTCTCAAGGACCGGCTGAACCGGCCGGTAGTGTGCTTCGCGCCCGCCGAGGAAGGCGGGCGCCGCCTGCTGCGCGGCTCGGGCCGCTCGATCCCCGGTCTGCATCTGCGCGATTGCCTCGACCTCGTCTCCAAGCGCCACCCTGGCCTCATCGCCCGCTTCGGCGGGCACGCGCAGGCCGCCGGCCTGAGCATCGCCGAGCCGGATTACCCGGCATTCGCGCAGGCGTTCGAGCGCGCCGCAAACGAGCTCCTCCCCGCAGAAGCGCGCGATCGCGTGGTCGAGACCGACGGCAGCCTCGCGGCCGCGCATTACACCCTCGACGTCGCGCGGCTCCTGGAGGCGCAGATCTGGGGCCAGGGCTTTCCGCAGCCGCTCTTCTGCGATACTTTTGCCGTGGAAAGCCAGCGGGTCGTGGGCGAGCGCCACCTCAAGCTCCTGCTGCGCAAGGACGGGCGCAGGTACGAGGCCATGCGCTTCGGCGCGCTCGATGCCCTGCCACCCCAAGCTCGCGCCGCTTACCGGCTCGGCGTCAACGAATTCAACGGGCTCAAGACGGTGCAGCTCAACGTGGAGCATTTCGAACCATGATCCGGCTCGCGGCTATCTTGCTTCTCGCGGCCTGCAACGCAGCGGCGTCGGACGTCGCGCCGCTCAAGGATGCCGGGCCCTACGTGCCCTCCCCGGAAGCGGCGGTGGCGGAAATGCTGCGCTACGCGCACGTCGGCCCGAACGACTTCATCATCGATCTCGGCTCCGGCGATGGCCGCATCGTGCGCACCGCGGCAAAGCTCTTCGGCGCGCGCGGGTTCGGCGTCGAGATCAAGGAGAACCTGGTCAGGCAGGCGAACGAGGATGCGAAGAAGGAAGGCATCGCCGACCGGGTGAAGTTCGTCAAGCAGGACCTCTTCAAGACCGACATCTCGCAGGCCACGGTGCTCACCATGTACCTGCTTCCCGACACGGTGAACCTGCTGCGCGACAAGCTCGCGACCGAGCTCAAGCCCGGCACGCGCATCGTCTCGCACGACTATCCGCTCACCGGCTGGATCCCGGAGGACACCAAGCAGTTCGACCTGCCCGAGAAAGTCGCCATCTCCGGCGTGCAGACCACCATCATCTGGCTGTACCTCGTTCCGGCCAGGGTCGCCGGCCGCTGGAGCGTGGAAGCACCCGGGTTCTCGAAGAAGCCGATCGTCCTCGATCTTCGCCAGCAGCTCACCCGCGTCTCGGGAAGCGCGCACCTCGACGGAAAGGAGGTGCCGCTGGAAGAAGTGCGCCTGCGCGGCGACCGCCTGAGCTTCCGGCTCGCCGGGCGCAAGGGCGAATTCAGCGGCCAGGTGAAGGACCGCGTCATGGACGGCACCCTCGAGAGCGGCAGCCGCAAGTCCGCATGGCGCGGCGCGCTGTCGGGATGAAGCTCGCGATCACGGCCGGCGGCGCCCGCTTCGCGATCGAGCTCGCCGACACGCCGACGGCGCAAGCGCTGCTCGCCGCGGCGCCGTTCACCGCCCAGGCGCAGACCTGGGGCGAGGAGGTCTACTTCTCCACGCCGGTGAGCGCCCCCTTGGAGCCGGACGCGCGCCAGGTGGTGGAGCCCGGAACGGCGTGCTTCTGGACCGAGGGCAATGCGATCGCGCTGCCCTACGGGCGCACCCCGATCTCGACCGACGCGCGGCCGAAGCTCGCGAGCCGCTGCAACGTCATCGGCCGGATCGACGGCGACGCGCGCCTGCTCGCCAAGGTGCGTTCCGGCGATCCGGTCAAGGTCGAGAAAGCCTGATGGAGAGGAAGCGCGTCAATTCGTCGCGCCTGCGCTCCGTCGGCTACGACGAGAAGACGCGGACGCTCGAGGTGGAGATGTCCAACGGCCAGGTATTCCAGTACGCCGGCGTCTACCCCGAGGTCTATCGCCGCTTCATGGCGGCGCCCAATCCCACGACGTTTTTCGACGACAAGATCGCCGAGGAATACAGCGCCAAGCGGGTATGATTGCGCCCAGGGGACCGATGGCGCTGCGCAAATTCCTTTGTGGCTTGTTCTCGGCGATGCTGCTCGGCGTGCCGGCCGGCCAGGTGTCCGCCGTTTCGCGCGGTTCCAGCGACGCGCGCGTCCCGTTTGAAGCGGACAGCCTGCGCTCCATCGCGACTTGGCTGAAGGGCTCGGGGCGCGACGGCTATCTCGCGGCCGAGGTGGCCGACACAGTCGGCATCCCCCGCAAGCGGGGCGAGGAAGTCCTCGAGGCGAAGCAGCGCGGCTACCGCACCGACAACGTGCTGCGCATCGCGCAGGTGCCGTCGGACGAGCGCCGCGACTTCCTGCTCTTCATGGTGCAGCGCCCGGAAGGCGAGGTGTACTTCTACCTTTCCACGGTCCGCGAGGGCCTGAAGAAGGCATTCCTGTCGATCCCGGGGAAGAGCCTGGTCGTCCCGCTGGAGCAGGACGAAGCGCAGTCCGGCTTCCAGCAGGAAGTCGTGTACTGGCAGGACAAGGTGCAATAGATGGAAGCCGAGCGCATCAACCAGATCGCCTCCTCCATCGCCGACCTGCAGCAGCGGTCGGCCGAGCTGCGGAGGTATCTTTGACTTCGAGGCGAAGCAGAAGCGCCTGGAAGCGCTGAGCCGCGAGCTGGAGGACCCCCGCCTGTGGGAGAACCCGCAGCGGGCGCAGGAGCTCGGCAAGGAGAAGAAATCCCTGGAGGCCGTGGTCGGCACGCTCGGGCGCGTCGGCGGCGCGCTTGCCGACGCGCGCGAGCTCTTCGATCTCGCCCGCGGCGAGAGCGATGACGCGACGCTGTCCGGCATCTCCGAGGATCTCGGCCGGCTGGAGAGCGAGGTCGCCTCGCTCGAATTCCGCCGGATGTTCTCCAACCCGCTCGACCCGAACAACTGCTTCATGGATATCCAGGCCGGCGCCGGCGGCACGGAGGCGCAGGACTGGGCGTCGATGCTCGAGCGCATGTACCTCAAGTACTGCGACAAGAAGGGCTTGCGCGCCGAGATCCTCGAGCAGTCCGACGGCGAGGTGGCGGGAATCAAGAGCGCGACGCTGAAGATCACCGGCGATTACGCCTACGGCAGCCTGCGCACCGAGAACGGCGTGCACCGCCTCGTGCGCAAGAGCCCGTTCGACGCCAACGCGCGCCGGCATACCTCGTTCGCCAACGTGTTCGTCTATCCCGAGGTCGATGAATCGATCGAGGTGGACATCAACCCGGCCGACCTGCGCATCGACGTCTACCGCGCCTCCGGCGCGGGCGGCCAGCACGTCAACAAGACCGAGTCCGCGGTGCGCATCACGCACATCCCCACGGGCATCGTGGTGCAGAGCCAGAACGACCGCTCGCAGCACCGCAACCGCGCCGAGTGCATGGCCATGCTGAAGTCGCGCCTGTACGAGCTCGAGCTGCGCAAGCGCAACGCCGAGGCGGACAAGCTCGCCTCGCAGAAGACCGACATCGAATGGGGGCACCAGATCCGTTCCTACGTGCTCGACCAGTCGCGCATCAAGGACCTGCGCACCGGCGTGGAGAAAGGCGCCACCCAGGCGGTGCTCGACGGCGACCTGGACGACTTCATCACCGCGAGCCTAAAACAGGGCGTCTAATGGAAGAAGAAAACAAGCTGGTCGAAGAGCGCCGCGAGAAGCTGAAGGCGCTGCGCGCGCACGGAGTCGCCTTCCCGAACGATTTCCGCCGCAAGGATCTCGCGTCTCGCTTGATTTCTTCCTACGCGGAAAAATCGAAGGAAGCGCTGGAAGCGGAAAAGCCGCATGCGGTCGTCGCGGGCCGCATGGTGCTCAAGCGCGTCATGGGCAAGGCGAGCTTCGCGACGCTGCAGGACGGCTCGGGCCGCATCCAGGTCTATATCACCCAGGAAATCGGCGGATACGAGGAGTTCAAGCACTGGGACCTGGGCGACATCGTCGGCGTCGAGGGCCGGGTCTTCAAGACGATGAAGGGCGAGCTCACGGTCCATGCCAACGCGATCCGGCTGCTCGTGAAGGCCTTGCGGCCCCTGCCGGAGAAGTTCCACGGCATGGCGGACCAGGAGATGAAGTACCGCCAGCGCTACGTGGACCTCATCGTCACGCCGAAGACGCGCGAGGTCTTCGAGGGGCGGATGAAGATCGTGCAGGCGATCCGCGAAGCGATGCGCGCCGACGGCTACCTCGAGGTCGAGACGCCGATGATGCAGCCCATCCCCGGCGGCGCCGTAGCGCGTCCCTTCAGGACGCACCACAACGCGCTCGACATGGAGCTCTACCTGCGCATTGCGCCGGAGCTTTACCTCAAGCGCCTGGTGGTCGGCGGGCTGGAGCGCGTCTACGAGATCAACCGCAACTTCCGCAACGAAGGGATTTCGACGCGCCACAACCCGGAATTCACCATGATGGAGTGGTACTGCGCCTACGAGGACTGGGAATACATGATGGCGCACACCGAGAAGCTGGTGCGCGCCGCCGCCACGGCGCTCGGCAGCACCTCAGTGAGCTACCAGGGCAAGACGCTCGACTTCGGCAAGCCGTTCGCGCGGCTGCCGATGCCGGATGCGATCCGCCAGCAGGGCGTCACCGGCGACCTGCGCGACCGCGCGTTCCTCGCCGGGAAGCTGAAATCGCTTTCCGTGGAGGTCAAGCCCGAGCAGGGCTGGGGCGCGCTGCAGCTCATGCTCTTCGAGGCGCTTGCGGAAAAGCACCTGGTGCAACCCACCTTCGTCACCCACTTCCCGGCCGAGGTGTCGCCGCTCGCCCGCCGCAACGACAAGGATCCGGAGATCGTCGACCGCTTCGAGCTCTTCATCGATGCGAAGGAGATCGCCAATGGGTTCTCCGAGCTGAACGATCCCGAGGACCAGGCGGAGCGCTTCCGCGAGCAGGCTCGCCTGAAGGACGCCGGCGACCAGGAAGCGATGTACTACGACGCGGACTACATCCGCGCGCTGGAGCACGGCCTGCCGCCGACGGCCGGGGGCGGCCTGGGCATCGACCGGCTGGTGATGCTTCTCACCGACAGCGCCAGCATCCGCGATGTAATTCTTTTCCCGCACATGCGCCCCGAGGCCTAGATACAAGTCGTTACAAACGCTTACTGCAGCGCCGCATCCCCCTCCGTAAGCTGGGCATCGTTCGAAAGGAGAACGATGTCATGGAAGCTACCAACAAAGCCCGCCTTCACCCGCTGCTGACCGCTGCCGCCATTTCCGTCACCGTCTTTTCGGCGGTCGGCGTGGGCGCGATCACCGGCCTGCTCCCCACCTCGCACAGCACGACGAAGGAAGCCGCTCCTTTGGCCGTCGCCCCGGGATTGGCCGAAGCGCCGGTCGCGCAAAGCGCGCCGCAGGCGCCGGCCGCTGAGCCGGCGATGCCGGCCGCCCCGGCAGCGACGCCGGCCCCGAAGCCCGTCAAGAAGCATGTCGCGCACAAGGCGGCGCCCAAACCGCTCGCCAGCGCCGAGCCGGCATACGCGCCGGCCGCACCCGAAGTCCTCGCCGCCAACGTGCCGCCGCCCCCGCCGGCGCCGGTGGAAGCGCAGAGGCCGGCGATCGATCCGAGCCTCGGCATCGTGCAGTCGGTGAAGGAAGTGACGCACGAGCCCAAGTCGAACGGCGTCGGCCCGATCGTCGGCGGCATCGCGGGCGCGGTGCTCGGCAACCAGGTCGGCCACGGCATGGGCAAGAACATCGCGACCGTGCTCGGCGCCGCCGGCGGCGCCTATGCCGGCAAGGAGATCGAGCAGAAGCAGCGCGCCACCAAGAGCTGGGAAATCACGGTGCGCCTGGACGACGGCTCCTACAAGACGATCGAGAGCTCCACCGCGCCGTTCTGGCACGGCGGCGAGCGCGTCCGCCTCGTGAACGGCGCGCTTCAGCCTGCCTAGAGGCGCAGCGCTACCAATCCCGCCATGACCGCGCCGGTGGCCGCAAGCCGCCGGCGCGTCATTTTCTCGTTCAGGAAAAGCGCGCCGAGGATGGCGCCGAAGATCACCGCGGTCTCGCGCAGCACGGCAACGAGCGCCACCGGCGCCTGGGTCATCGCCCACAGCGCAATGCCGTACGCAGCGAGCGAGCAGACGCCGCCGATGCCGGTGCGCAGCCAGTGCAGGCGCAGGTATGCAGCGACCGCCGGCCGGCCGCGGCGCACGCTTCCCATGGCCGTGATGGCCACGCCGTTGGCGGCGAAGAACCATAGCGTGTAGCTCACCGGCGCGCCCGAGGAGCGCGCCCCCTGCGCATCGATGAGCGTGTAGGCCGCAATCACCACCGCATTGCCTACGGCGAAGAGCGTCGCGCGCCGGTCGTGCTTTCCCGAAGCGAACGCCAGGATCCCGACGCAGATGAGCACCACGCCCAGCGTTTCCTTCCACGGCAGCACCTCGCCCAGGGCAAGCGCGCCGACCAGCGCCACGATCATCGGGCCGCCGCCGCGCATGATCGGATAGGTATAGGAGAGCTCGCCCCAGCGATAGGCGCCGGCAAGGAAAACGAAGTAGAGGATGTGCACTGCCACCGAGCCGGCGAGCCAGGGCCAGGAGTCGCGCGCCGGCACCGCGAGGAAGGGAGCCAGGAGCACGGCCACGATTCCTGCGCTCGCGGCGAGGCCCACCGTGTCGAGCTGCTTGTCCGGACTTGCCTTGACGAGCGCGTTCCACACGGCATGCAGGAGCGCCGCCCCCAGCACGGCGAGCGTCACCGGCATGGAAATGTCCACGCTAGCCGAGGACCTGCTCGAGGAGCGGCGCCATGCGCTCGACCGCCGCGCGGCCTTCCACGATGGCCTCCTTCGCGCGATGGAAGTCCATGGTCGCGAAGTCCGGAAGCAGCGGCGTGAGGAGCACGTCCGCTGGCTCGCCCGCGAGCCGGCTGCGCGCCACCTTCATCTCGACGATGTCGAGCGAGGTCATGAACACATTGAAGATGGACGGGATGGTCTCCTCCTCCGCCTTGACCTTGCTGCGGACCCAGCCCGGGCGCATGCGGCCCAGCCAGCCCGGCATTTCGCGCGGCGCCACCTCGCGCGACTCGTCGCCGCGCTGGCGCGTGCGGTCGCGGTAGGGCCCCAGCTTGCCCCAGCTGAGATCGACGGCGATCACCAGCTCCGCGCCGAGCGCGCGGCACATCGAGACCGGAACCGGATTAACCAGGCCGCCGTCCACGAGCACCGAGCCGTCGCGCACCACCGGGGTGAAGAGACCCGGCATGGCGCACGACGCGCGCACCGCATCGAGCACCCTGCCGTGGCGCAGCCACAGCTCGCGCCCCGAGTACAGCTCGGTTGCGACCGCCCCGAACAGCACCGGCAGCTCCGCGATGTCCTGGTCATGGAACGTCGCGCGGAAAAGATTGAAAAGCCGCTGGCCGCGGATCAGGCCGCCGCGCCAGGTGACGTCCATCAGCCGCACTACCGTCGTCCACGCGAGGTTGCTCACCCAGCGCTCGAGCTGGTCGAGCTCGCCGGAGGCGTAGAACGCGCCCACCAGCGCGCCCACCGAGGTGCCGCAGACGATGTCCGGCTTGATGCCGCGCTCTTCGAGGCCGCGGATCGCGCCGATGTGCGCCCAGCCGCGGGCGCTGCCCGAGCCGAGTGCCAGCCCGACGCGCGGTTTACGCTGCATCAGGCGAGGACGGTCACAGTCTTTCGAAGATTGCCGCGATGCCCTGGCCGCCGCCGATGCACATGGTGACGAGGGCATAGCGCTTCTGCGTGCGCTGCAGCTCGTAGAGCGCCTTGACGGTGAGGATGCAGCCGGTGGCGCCGATCGGGTGACCAAGCGCGACGGCGCCGCCGTTCGGGTTCACTTTCGCCGGATCGAGGCCGAGCTCGCGCGTTACGGCCATGGCCTGCACCGCGAACGCCTCGTTCGATTCCACCACGTCCATGTCCGCGGGCTTGAGGCCGGACTTCTCGAATACCTTCCTGACCGCCGGGATTGGACCGAGGCCCATGAGCTGGGGCTCGACGCCGGCGTGCGCATACGCGACCAGGCGGGCCATGGGCTTCAGCTTGTTTTTCTCCGCAAAAGAGGAAGTCATCAAGACCACGGCTGCCGCGGCATCGTTGAGGCCGGAGGCGTTGCCCGCGGTCACGCTGCCGTCCTTCTTGAATACCGCCTTCAGTTTCGCGAGGTCTTCCATCCTCGCGCCCTTGCGCACGTGCTCGTCCGTCACGAACTGCTCCACGCCCTTTTTCGTCTTCAGCTCGATCGGCACGATCTGGTCCTTGAAGTAGCCGCTTTCCATTGCGCGCGAAGCCTTGTGGTGCGAAGCCACGGAGAATTCGTCCTGCTGCTCGCGCGTGAACCCGTACTTCGCCGCGATGTTCTCCGCGGTCACGCCCATGTGCCCGTGCCCGAACGGGTCGTGCAGCGCGCCGGTCATCGCGTCGACCACGGCGGCATCGCCCATGCGCTGGCCCCATCGCCCGGCGGGCAGGAAGTAGGCCGCGCGGCTCATGCTTTCCGCCCCGCCCGCGACGGCGGCCTCGCAATCGCCGAGCAGCAGGTGCTGCGTGGCCGAGACGATCGCCTGCAGACCCGAGCCGCACAGGCGGTTCACCGTGAGGCACGGCGTCCCGACCGGAATGCCTGCGTCGACGGCTGCCACGCGCGAGACGTACATGTCCTTGGGCTCGCCGTGAATCACGCTGCCGAGCACGACATGACCAACGCTCGCCGGGTCGACCTTGGCGCGCGCGACCGCCTCGCGGATCGCGACCGCGCCCAGCTTGGTGACCGGCAGGTCCTTCAGGGCGCCGCCGTAGTCGCCGATCGCCGTGCGCGCGCCTGCCACCACCACCACCTGAGGATTGCTCATTGCCGTCTCCCGTAAAGGTCGTGCGCGTCCGCCCGCTCGATGAGGACTTCCGCGAATTCTCCCTGCTTTCCGCCTTCGAAGCGGACCTGCCCGTCGATCTCGGGCGCATCGGCGCTCGAGCGCCCGATTCCCGGCTCGTCGACAAGCACCTTCAGGGTCCGGCCGATCTTCGTCTGCAATTTGGCCCTGGAAATCTTCTCCTGCGTTTCCATGAATTTCCGCTTTCGAAATGCCTTGATATCGTCGGCGACAGCATCCGGCAGATCGTTCGCGGCGGCGCCCTCGACCGCGGAGTACTCGAAGCAGCCGACGCGGTCGAGCCGGGCTTCCTGCAGGAACGCGAGCAGCTCCTCGAACTCCGCCTCGGTTTCCCCCGGGAAGCCGACGATGAACGTGCTGCGCACGGTGATGTCGGGACAGATGGCGCGCCAGCCGCGCAGGCGCTCGAGCACCTTCTCCGCGCTCGCGGGGCGCTTCATCAGCTTGAGGATGCGCGGGCTCGCGTGCTGGAACGGCACGTCCAGGTAGGGCAGCAGCTTTCCGCGAGTGGAAGATGAGGTCATGAGCGGAATCACGTCGTCCACATGCGGGTACGGATACACGTAGTGCAGCCGCACCCATACGCCGAGCTTGCCGAGCTCCTCGCACAGTTCCTTCATGCGCATTTTCACCGGCTTGCCATTGACGAAGCCGGTTCGGTACTTCACGTCGACGCCATACGCGCTCGTGTCCTGGGAAATGACGAGCAGCTCCTTCACGCCCGCCTTCACCAGGTTCTCCGCCTCGAGCAGCACTTCGCCGATCGGCCGCGACACGAGGTCGCCGCGCATGGAGGGAATGATGCAGAACGAGCAGCGGTGGTTGCACCCCTCGGAGATCTTGAGATACGCGTAGTGCTTCGGCGTGAGCTTGACGCCCTGCGGCGGGACGAGGTCGGTATAAGGGTCGTGCGGCCTGGGAAGATGGGCATGGACTGCTTTCATTACGCCCGGTGTGTCATGTGGGCCGGTGACGGCAAGCACGGCGGGGTGGGACTTCTCGATGAGATCTTTCTGGGAACCGAGGCAGCCGGTGACGACCACCTTGCCGTTCTCGGCGAGCGCCTCGCCGATCGCGTCGAGCGATTCCTGCTTCGCGGCGTCGATGAAGCCGCAGGTGTTGACGATGACGAGGTCGGCGCCGCCGTACGTCTTCGAGGTCTCGTAGCCTTCGGCGCGCAGCTGGGTGAGGATGCGCTCGGAATCGACGAGCGCCTTCGGACAGCCGAGCGAGACGAAACCGACTTTCGGGCTTTTGGAAACGGTCCGCCGCGCTAGCGGCCGCGCAGCAACGCGCCTACTACTTTTCAGAATCAGGCTTGTCCTGCTTGCCGGCCGGGAAGCCGGGGAACGTGAAGCCGGTGAACATGTTGCGCGCCTGGCTCTGCATCTGCTCCTGGAACTGGCTGAACATCTTCTGGCTCTGCTCCATGTACGCCTGCATCAGGCTCTGCATGGCCGGGCCCTGCAGGTTCATGAACTGGCCCCACAGCTCCTGCGAGGCGCGCGAGTTGTCGCCGTACATGCGCTGCGACTGGTCCTGCAGGGTCTTCTGCATGTCCTGGAAGGCGCGGATGTTCTTCTCGAGGTACGTGCCCATCACGCCCTGCATCGCGTTGCCGTAGAAGCGGATGAGCTGCGAGAGAAGGTCCGAGGAGAACATCGGCAGCCCGCCGGTGGATTCTTCCTCGAGGATGATCTGCAGCAGGATGGAGCGCGTCAGGTCCTCGCCGCTCTTCGCGTCGACGACCTGGAAGTCCTCCTGCGTGTGCACCATCTGCTTGACGTCGGCGAGCGTGATGTAGCTCGACGTCTTGGTGTCGTAGAGCCGCCGGTTCGGGTACTTCTTGATCAGCCGAACGGGGTTTTCCGGTTTTGCTTCGGGCATCGCCACGGGTGAAGTCTACTCCTGTCCTACCGCGCCTTAATACGCCTTAATACATGTGCTGGCCACCGTTGATCGAGATGTTGGCGCCGGTGACGAACGCCGCCTCCTCCGAGCAAAGGTAGATGATGAGGCCGGCCACCTCGTCGGGCTTGCCCAGCCGCCCGATGGGGATCTGCGGCAGGATCTTCGAATCGAGGATTTCCTTCGGGATCGCGGTAACCATCTTGGTGCCGATATAGCCCGGGGAAATCGTGTTCACGGTCACGCCCTTGCGCGCCACCTCGAGGGCGAGCGCCTTGGTGAAGCCGTGGATGCCGGCCTTGGCCGCCGAGTAGTTGGTCTGCCCGAAAGCGCCCTTCTGGCCGTTCACCGAGGACACGTTGATGACGCGGCCCCAGCTGCGATCCACCATCCCGTCCATCACCTGCTTCGTCATGTTGAAGCAGGAATCGAGGTTGGTGCGCATGACCGCGTCCCAGTCGGCCTTGGTCATCTTCTTGAACGTCATGTCGCGCGTGATGCCGGCGTTGTTCACCAGGATGTCGATCGCGCCGCACTCGGCCTGGATCTGCCCGGCCATCTTCGCGCAGTTGTCGTAGTCGGCCACGTCGACCGGAAATGCGGAGAACGAGTAGCCCCGGCCCTTCATCTCCTCGAGCCAGGACTTGTATTTCGTGTTGGACGGCGAGTAGGTCACCACCACGCGGTAGCCCGCATCGGCCATCTTGGTGCTGATGGTCTCGCCCAGTCCTCCCATGCCGCCGGTGACGACGGCGATGCGCTGCTTGGCCATGCCTCCTCCTATGCAGGGGGAGTCGAGTCTACATCATGTGCATGCCGCCATTGACCGAGATATTGGCGCCGGTGATGTAGCCCGCTTCCTCGGAGGCGAGGAACGCGACCACCGCCGCGATTTCCTCCGGCTTGGCGAGGCGCCCCATGGGGATCGACGCGACGATCTGATCGCGCACCTCCTTGCGGATCGCCATCACCATGTCGGTCTCGACGTAGCCCGGCGACACCGTGTTCACGGTGACGCCCTTGCGCACCACTTCCTGCGCGAGCGCCTTGGAGAAGCCGGCCATGCCCGCCTTGGCGGCGGAATAGTTGGTCTGGCCGAACTGCCCCTTGATCGCGTTCACGGACGAGATGTTCACGATGCGGCCCCAGCCGCGCTCGCTCATGCCATCGATCACCTGGCGCGTCACGTTGAACACGCTGTTGAGGTTGGTGTTGATGACCGCCATCCAGTCCTGCTCGGTCATGCGCTTGAACACCGAGTCGCGCGTGATGCCGGCGTTGTTCACCAGGATATCGACCGGGCCGATCACCGACCGGATGTTGTAGAACATCTGCGAGCAGGAATCGAAATTGGCCACGTCGCCCTCGGCCGCGTGCACGCGCAGGCCTTCGGCGCGCATGTGGTCGAGCCATTCGCCTTTCTTCTCGTAGCCGGGAAGGCATCCGGCGATCACCGTATGGCCGGCGCGCCCGAGACGGCGGCAGATCGCGGTGCCGATGCCGCCCATGCCGCCGGAGACGAACGCGATGCGAGTGACGACCGGCTGCTCCGCGTCCTCTTCCGAGCGGTCCTGTGCTACCACTTCTGCCTGATTTCCCATCTTGTTCCTTTTCGTTGCTGGTTAACGCTCGACGGCGAGCGCGACGCCCATGCCGCCACCGATGCACAGCGAGGCGAGGCCGCGCTTGGCGTCGCGCTTCTGCATCTCGTGCAGCAGCGTGACGAGAATCCTGCAGCCCGAGGCGCCGATCGGGTGCCCGAGCGCGATCGCACCGCCGTTGACGTTCACTTTCGCGGTGTCCCAGCCCATCTGCCTGTTGACGGCGATGGCCTGCGCCGCGAATGCCTCGTTGATCTCCATCAGGTCGAGGTCCTTGGGCTGCCAGCCCGCGCGAGAGAGGCAGCGCTTGGAGGCCGGCACCGGGCCCATGCCCATGTATTTCGGGTCGACGCCGGCCGAGGCGAAGGCCTTGATGCGGGCCAGCGGCTTGAGCCCGAGCTCCTTCGCTTTTCTCGCCGAGCACAGCACCACGGCGGCGGCGCCGTCGTTGATGCCCGAGGCGTTGCCCGCCGTCACGCTGCCGTTCTTGTCGAAGGCCGGCTTGAGCGATTTCATCGCCTCCAGCGTGGCGCCATGGCGCGGGTATTCGTCGTCGGCAAACACGATCGTTCCCTTCTTGCCCGGGATTTCCACGGCGACGATCTCGTCCTTGAACTTGCCCGCTTTCTGCGCCGCTTCCGTCTTGTTCTGGCTCGCCACCGCGAACTGGTCCTGCTCCTCGCGCGTGACGGCGTATTCCTTCGCCACGTTCTCGGCGGTCACGCCCATGTGGTACTGGTTGTAAACGTCCCACAGCCCGTCCACGATCATGGTGTCGACGAGCTTGGCGTCGCCCATGCGGAACCCGTCGCGCGAGCCCATCATGGCGTGCGGCGAAAGGCTCATCGACTCCTGACCGCCCGCGACCACGATGTCGGCGTCGCCATTGGCGATCGATTGAGCGCCGAGCATCGCCGCCTTGAGTCCGGATCCGCACACCTTGTTGATCGTCATGGCGGGGACCATGTCTGGCAGTCCGGCGCGCATGGCGGCCTGGCGCGCGGGATTCTGGCCCATGCCCGCAGTGAGCACCTGTCCCATGATCACCTCGGAAACCTGCTCCGGCGCAACGCGCGCGCGCTGCAGCGCGTTGCGGATCACGAGCGCGCCCAGGTCGGAGGCGGGAACCTTGGCGAGGCTGCCGCCGAATTTGCCGATCGCGGTACGCGCAGCGCCGACGATGACGATCTCTTCCATGATGCCTCCTAATGGAGTCTTTGCTTGACGTAGCGACCGGGCGCAGGCTCGATCACCGGATATTGGACAGTTCCGCACGCGCCGGGTGCCGCGCGCATGCCGCCGGCATGATTCGCGAGCCAGGCGATCCAGCGCGGCCACCAGCTTCCGGGCTCCTCGCGCGCCGCGGCGAGCCAGGCCTCCGGGTCCTGCGGAAGCGCCTCGCTCACCCAGTGGCTGCGCCGCTTGCGCGCCGGCGGGTTCACCACGCCGGCAATGTGGCCGCTCGCGCCGAGCACGAAAGTCCTTTCGCCGCGCACGAGATTCACCGTCCGGTAGGCCGAGCGCCACGGCACGATGTGGTCCTCGCGCGTGGAAAAAACGAACGTGGGCGCCTCGATCTTCCCGAGGTCGACCGGCACGCCGCAATTGAGAAGCCGCCCCGGCTCGCGCAGGCGGTTCTCGAGATAGGTGTTACGAAGGTAATAGCAGAACATCGGCCCAGGCAGGTTCGCGCCGTCGGAGTTCCAGTGCAGGAGGTCGAATGCCGGCGGTCGCTGGCCGAGCAGGTAGTTGTGCACCACATACGGCCACACCAGGTCGTTGGCGCGCAGGCTGGAGAAGACGAAATCGAGCTCCTTGCCCGACATGACACCGCCGTTCGCGATCGCCGCCTCGCGCGCCGCGACGCTTTGCTCGTCGATGTAGACGCCGATCGGCCCGGTCTCGGAAAAGTCGAGCATCGAGGTGAGAAACGTTGCCGATGCAACGACGTCTTCGTTCTTCGCCGCGAGCACCGCAAGCGCCGCGCCTAGCAACGTACCGCCCACGCAGAAGCCGAGCGCATTGACCTTGTCCGCACCCGCCACCTCGCGAGCCACGCGCAACGCCTGGAGCACGCCTTTGACGAGGTAGTCGTCCCAGGTGAGATGGCCGAGCTCCGGCCCGATATTGCGCCACGAAACCATGAACACCGCCTGGCCGTTCTCGAGCGCGTAGCGCACGAGCGAGTTTTCGGGCTGCAGGTCGAGGATGTAGTACTTGTTGATGCAGGGCGGGACCATCACGAGCGGCCGCTTGGCCACCTGCGGGGCGAGCGCGGAATACTGGATGAGCTGGATGAGCTCGTTCTCGTAAACCACCGCGCCTGCGGTGGTAGCGAGGTTGCGCCCGACCTCGAAGGCGTCCTCGTCGGTCTGGCTGATCCTGCCCTTGTGGACGTCGCCGAGCAGGTTGGCCAGCCCCTTGGTGATGCTCTCGCCGCGGCTCTGCAGCGCATGCTCGGCGAATTGCGGATTGGTCGCGGCGAAATTCGCAGGCGAAAGCGCGTCGACCCACTGCCGCGCGGCAAAGCGCACTCGCTCCTTCGCCCGCGCCTCGAGTTCCGAGGCGTCGATCAGCTCCTCTATGAATTCGCAGGCGAGCAGGTAGGACTGGCGCAGGTAATCGAAGTACGGGTTCTCGCGCCATTGGGCGGAGGAGAAGCGGCGATCGCCCGGCGGCGTGACCGCGATGACCTCCCTCCGGCCCGACAGCAAAGCGCTCCAAAGACGGCCCTGCTTGTCGAAGTAGCTCTTTTGGAGCGCCGCCGCGCGCTCGCTGGTTTTCTGCAACTCGACGAGCCAGGAAGGCACGTCGTGCACGACCTGCCCGAGGGCGTTCAGCACCCCGTCTGCAGAGGCGGCTTGTTGCATCGCGGGGCGATTTTGCGCCGCACAACCAGCCCCGTCAAATGATTCTTAAGGCTATGAAACGTAGTCCTTTTTACTAGGCGAGCCAAATTGCTGCAGCCATGCGCGCCGAGGTGCGATCCCGCCGGTACGAAAAGAACCGATCGTGCTCGGTGTAGGTGCAAAAACCGCCGCCATGGATGCGCTCAATGCCGCTTTGGCGCAGGCGCAGGCGTGCGACTCCATAAAGGTCGAGCAGCCAGTGGCCGGGGCGCGCACCCGGCACGAAGGCGCTTGCCGCGTGCGGGTCGCGCTGCATGAATGCGTCGCGTACCTCGGCTCCGACTTCATAGACCTTCGGCCCAATGCACGGGCCGAGCCACGCAAGGATGTCGGCGCATGCCATGGCCTTCGCCGTGGCCTCGAGCACGCCGGCGCACAATCCTCGCCAGCCCGCGTGCGCGACGGCGATCACGGATCCTCGGGCATCGGTCAGGAACACGGGCAAGCAGTCGGCCACAGTCACGACGCACACCGTTCCGCGCTCGCGCGCCAATGCGGCATCCGCCACGGGTTCCTCAGCGACGCTGCGGCCGCCGGCGTCGGCGACGGCGGTGCCGTGCACCTGCCGCAGCCATACCGGCTCCGACGGCACCTGGGCGCGCAACGTAACGCGAGCGGGCGAGCCACGCGCCATGTCGCCTTCCGCGCGCGTGGTAACCAGCGTGCGCACATTCGGCGGCGCCGGCCATTCAGGGACGATGAAGCTCACTTCTCGCGCCGCAGGGATTCGAGCAGCTGGCGGAAATCCTTTGGCGGCGTCGACTGCCAGCTCATGCGCTCGCCGCTCGACGGATGAATCAACGAAAGCTCCGCCGCGTGCAGCGCCTGCCGCGCGAAGGCGAGCCCATGGCGCGTGCCGCGTCGATACACCGGGTCGCCGACCAGCGGATGGCGGATATGCTGGAAATGCACGCGGATCTGGTGCGTGCGGCCGGTCTCCAGCTTGCATTCGACGAGCGCCGCGCGGCCGAATCGCTCGAGGACGCGGAACGAAGTGCGCGCCGGCTTGCCGCGATGGTTCACCGCCATTCGCGTACGCGCGCGCACGTCACGGCCCAGCGGCGCGTCGATGACGCCGCTCGCCGGCGGGTCGCCCTGCACGAGCGCGAGATAGATGCGCCGCACCGTGCGCTCGGCGAGCTGCTTCGCGAGGCTCGCCTGCGCCGATACCGTCTTCGCCACCACGAGAAGCCCGCTCGTGTCCTTGTCCAGGCGGTGGACCACGCCGGCGCGCGGCACGCCGGCCAGGCTCGGGGCATGGGCCAGGAGCGCATTCACGAGGGTGCGGTCGGGCTGCCCCGCGCCCGGATGCACGACGAGCCCCGCCGGCTTGTCGATGACGATGATGTCGGCGTCCTCGTAGACCACCTTCAGCGCCATGCGTTGCGCCTTGGGCGCCGCCGCGTCCGGAATCAGCGGCGGCTCAACCACGATGTGCTCGCCCCCGGCGACGATCTGCCTTGCGTCGCGCGAAGCGCCATCCACGCGGATATGCCCCGAGCGCAGCCAGGCCTGGAGGCGGTTGCGCGAGTATTGCGGGAAGAGCCGCGCGAGCGCCTGGTCGAGCCGCAAGCCGCCCAAGGCGACCGGCACGCTCGCCTGCATGGGCGCGGCAAGGCCGGCATCCCACTCGGCGCTATAATTTTTTTTCATGCGCCTTAGTTTAATCGTACGCATCGTGCTCCTCTCGGCCGTACTCGCGGCCTCGGGGTGCGACTGGCTGCGCTCCGCGCAGGAAGACGAGACGGCCGGCTGGTCCGCGCAACGCCTCTACGGCGAGGCCAAGGACGCCATGGCCAACAAGGAATGGCAGAAGGCGGTGAAATACCTGGAGAAGCTCGAGGCCCGCTACCCGTACGGCCGCTACGCGCAGCAGGCGCAGCTCGAGCAGGCGTATGCGCTGTGGAAGGACGGCGACCGCGCAAGCGCCATCGCCTCGGCGGACCGCTTCATCAAGCTCTACCCGAACCACCCGAACGTGGACTACGCCTACTACCTCAAGGGCCTGATCAACTTCAACGAGGACATCGGGCTGATCTCGTTCCTGACGAACCCGGACATGACCGACCGCGACCCCAAGGCTTCGCGCGACGCCTTCAATTCGTTCAAGGAAGTCGCCACCCGGTTCCCCGATTCCAAGTACGCCGACGACGCCAATGCGCGCATGCGCTACCTCGTGAATGCGCTTGCTTCGCACGAGGTGCACGTGGCGCGCTACTACATGAAGCGCTCCGCCTACCTCGCTGCCGCCAACCGCGCGCAATTCGTGATCGAGCACTACCCCCAGGCCCCGGCCATGGAGGAAGCGGTCTTCATCCTCGTCAAGGCGTACGACGCGCTTGGCATGAACGACCTGCGCGATGACGCCGACCGTGTCATGCGCACCAATTTCCCGAACAGCCCCTACCTCAAGGGCGGCGTGAAGAAGAACGTCCCGTGGTGGCGGATCTGGGATCCGGACTGGTAGCCCGAGGACGCATCAGCCCGGCTTGATGTGTTCGTCCGCGATGTAGTCGCGGATGATGGTCTCCATGTCCGGATCGGCGCGAAAGCCCATGGCCAGCGCGCGCGGCGTGCGGAAGCGTACCGGCCAGGTGCGAACGATCGCCTGGATGCGCGCATCCGGCTTCCACAGCACCCGCTCGGCCGCTTTCGGCCCGGCCACTTTTGCGAGCGCCGCGAGCATTTCCTGCACGCTCGCCGTGATCCCCGGCAGGTTCACGACGCGGTTCGTGCCCCAGGCGGAAGCGGGAAGCTCGAGGGCGTGGATGAAGGCCTCGACCACTCTGCGCGGCGAGAGCAGCCAGACGCCGGTGTCCGGCGCCACCGGGCATTCGGAGACCTGGCCGTTCAGCGGCTCGCGAATCACCCCGCTCGCAAACGAGGAAGCCGCCGCGTTGGGCTTACCGGCCCGCACGACGATCGTCGGCAGGCGCAGCGCGCGTCCGTCGATGTAGCCCTTGCGCGAATAGTCGGCGATCAAGTATTCGGCGATCACCTTCTGCGAGCCGTAGGACGTCTGCGGCAGCGGCGTCGTGGAATCGTCGAGCACCGGCGGCAGCTCACCGCCGAACGCGGCGACCGAGCTCGCGAACACCAGGCGCGGCGGACGCGCGCAGCGGCGCAGCTGCTCGAGGAGAAGCCGGGTGCCCTCCAGGTTCGCGCGCATGCCGAGATCGAAATCGGCCTCGGCGGCGCCGCTCACCACGGCGGCAAGGTGAAATACCGCACCGATGTCCGGGGTGGCGGCACGCGCCACGACGGCTGCATCGGCGACGTCGCCCTTGATCACCCCTACACGCTCATCGCGCGGCTCGGAGCCAAAGGCCGCATCGAGGAGAACCAGCTTGGAGATCTTTTCTCCCGCCAGCGCGCCCCGCGTGAGCAGCTCGCGGGCGAGCCGCGATCCGATGAAGCCGCCGCCGCCCGTGATGAGGACCCTCATGCGGGGATTTTAGCGAAGAAGGCCTGCACGTCCGCGAGCGAGCGCGTGACTTTCATGGGCGGCAGGCTGCCGAGGATGCGCCTGCCATACGGCTTCGACACCAGGCGCGGATCGCAAAGCACCAGCACGCCGCGGTCGCTCTCGTCGCGGATCAGCCGTCCGCTGCCCTGCTTGAGCTGCAGCACGGCCTGGGGCAGCTGCAGCTCGGTGAACGGATTGCCTCCGCGCGCACGCAGCGCATCGATGCGCGCCGCGAGCACGGGATCGTCCGGCGGCGCAAACGGAAGCTTGTCGATCACCACCACGGAGAGCGCCTCGCCTCGTACGTCGACGCCTTCCCAGAAGGACTGGCTGCCCAGGAGCACGGCATTGCCAAGCGCGCGAAAGCGCGCCAAGAGCTCGCTGCGCGACCCCGTGCCCTGGACGAGGAGCGGAAACGCGATCCGCTCGCGCAGCAGCTCGTGCGCGCGGCGCAGCGCCTTCAGCGTCGTGAACAGCAGGAACGCCTTGCCGCCGCTCGCCTGCAGGATGGGCAGCACGGCTTCGAGCACCGCCTCCGTGAATCCCGGCGCGTTCGGGTCGCCAGGCAGGTTTTTGGGCAGGTAGAGGAGCGCCTGCCTCTGAAAGTCGAAAGGGCTGGCCCAGCGCTCGCTCTTCGCGCCCTCGATGCCCAGCTCGCGCGTGAAGTGGCCGAAATCGTCTCCGACCGCGAGGGTCGCCGAGGTGAAGATCCACGCGCGCGGGTGATCGGCCATCTGCCGGCGGAAGAGCTCGGCCGAGGAAAGCGGCGTGACGTGGAGCTGCGCCGCATGGCTCATGACCTCGGCCCAGCGCACCTCCTCCACCGCCTCGCTTTCGCGCAGGCGCACCAGGAACGCGCGCGCGATTCCTGCCCGGCGGTTGCACGACTCGAGGCCCTCGCTGCGCTCCGCCTGCATCGCGAGCGGCTCGCCCAGCGCTTCCAGCGTTGCAACGAGGCGGCCGAGCACATCGTCGAAATCCGGCAACCGCCGCGCTTCCTGCCACGAAAGCCGCATGTTGCGCTCGCCGAAGGCAAGGCGCAGGTCGCGCGCGGCGCGCTCCATGCGGGCCGCCAATTGCTCGATCTCCGGCGAGGCGCCGCCGGCAGCGCGCAGCTCGACCCGCACATCGCGCGCGAGGTCCACGAGCTGGCCCGTGGAGACGCGCTCGCCGAAGAACATGCGCGCGGTCTCGGGGAGCTGGTGCGCCTCGTCGAAGATAACGGTGTTGCAGGCAGGGAGCAGCTCCGCCACGCCTTCGTCGCGCAGCACCACATCGGCGAAGAACAGGTGATGGTTCACGACGACGACGTCCGCGGCGAGCGCATTTTTGCGCGCGCGCATCACGAAGCAATCGCGGTAGTCCGGGCATTCCTGGCCGAGGCAGTTATCGCGCGTCGAGGTGGCGTGCGCCCATACCGGAGCGTCTTCGGGCACGTCGGCGAGGTCGGCCCGGTCGCCCGTGGTCGTCCTGCGGGCGAAATGCTCGATCGTGCGCAGCTGGCCGGCTTCCTCGCGGCTCGCGAGCCGCGCCTCGGCGCCGGCGCGCTTCAGCCGGTAGAGGCACACATAGTTGGCGCGCCCCTTCAGGAGCGCGGCGCTGGAGCCGCGGGCGAGCGCCTCGCGCACCGCGGGCAGGTCGCGGTCGAAGAGCTGGTCCTGCAGCGTCTTGGTGCCGGTGGAGATGATCACCTTGCCCCCGGCGAGCAGCGCGGGCACGAGGTAGGCGAACGTCTTGCCGGTTCCGGTGCCGGCCTCGGCGACGAGCACGGAATTCGTCTCGATGGCGTGCGCGATCGCCCGCGCCATCTCGAGCTGCTGCGCACGCGGCTTGAAATCCTTCACCCGCGCGGACAGCGCGCCGCCGGCTGCGAAGGCATGGTCGAGGGCTTGTGTCACCTTATGCCCGGTTTCCATCAACAACGCGCGAGCGCCCGACGCGTCTACGCGCGTCAGGCACCCGGGTCCTTGAGGCTGAAGATCACCGGAATATCGACCGTGAACGCCTTGCCGCGCAGCGAGGCCGGGATCGGGGCGAGCGGCTTCGCCTTGCGGATCCATTGCAGCGCCTCCTGGTCGAGGACCTCGTGGCCGCTTCCCTTGCGCACGAGGAGCGAGGCGATCATTCCATCGGCTCCGATGATCATGCGGATCTCGGCCGTGCCTTCCCAGTTGTTGTCCATCGCGACGCGCGGATAGCGCTTGTAGCGCTTGGCGACGCTGATGAGCTGCAGGCGATACTGCGCAAGCGTCCCGCTGTCGGGCGCCTCCGCTGCGGCCGCAGGCGGGGCGGGCTGCGCGGGTCCGCTTTCCGCCTTGGCGACCGCCGCCGGCGGCGCCGGGCTCGGCGCCGGAGAAGGCGCGACATCCGCCGGGGCCGAGCTCGGGGGCGGCGGCGCCGGCGTCACCGGGGCGGATTTTGCAGGCGCCTTCTGGGCTTTCGCGAGCGGTACGGGCTTGGGTGCCGGTGCAGGCTTGGCGACCGGCGGGGGCGGCGGCGCCTTCTCTTCTGCGCGCGGCGCCGGCTGCGGCTGCGGAGGCGCGGGCGCCGAGGGCGGCGCCTGCGGCTGGCTCAGCCGCGCGACGATCGGCCCCGGACGCGCGTCCGCCCGTTTTCCGGAATCGCGCAGACCGGGCAGCGCGAGAAGCAGCAACCCGTGCAGGACGATGGAGCACAGGACTGCGTAGCTGAAGATCCGGTTGTCTGCATCGTGACGGCGCGCCTGCGAATGCATCACTGCGCCGAGGAGATTGCCGTCGCAGGAAATTGGCGGAGAGAGAGGGATTCGAACCCCCGGTACGGGTAACCGTACAACAGATTTCGAGTCTGCCGCATTAGACCACTCTGCCATCTCTCCGCGGCCTGAACGAGCGGCGGATTTTATCAGGTGCGCGCGAGGTTCTCCTGTCCGCCCATGTACGGGCGCAGCGCCGCGGGAACCGTGACGGAGCCGTCGGCCTGCTGGAAGTTCTCCAGGATCGCGACGAGGGTGCGCCCCACCGCGAGGCCCGAGCCGTTCAGCGTGTGCACGAACTCGGTCTTTCCTTTGTCCGTGCGGAAGCGCGCCTGCATGCGGCGCGCCTGGAACGACTCGAAATTCGAGCACGACGAGATCTCGCGGTACGCGCCCTGCCCGGGGAGCCAGACCTCGATGTCATAGGTCTTCGCGGACGAAAAACCCATGTCGCCCGTGCATAGCGTGACCACGCGATACGGAAGCTCCAGCCGGCGCAGGATCGCCTCGGCGTGCCCGGTCAGCTCGTCGTGCGCCGCGTAGGATCTTTCCGGGTGCACGATCTGGACGAGCTCCACCTTGTCGAACTGGTGGTTGCGGATCATGCCGCGCGTATCCTTGCCCGCCGAGCCGGCCTCCGAGCGGAAGCACGGCGAGTGGCACACGTACTTGAGCGGCAACGAATCGAGCGGCACGATCTCATCGCGCACGAAGTTCGTGACCGGATATTCCGCCGTGGGGATCAGGTAGAGGTCGCGGCCCTCCAGCTTGAACAGGTCGTCCTTGAACTTCGCCAGGCTCGAGACGCCGTTCGCGCATTCGCCGGTCACCATGTAGGGCACATAGGTCTCGGTGTAGCCATGCTCGCGCGTATGGACGTCGAGCATGAACTGGGCGAGCGCGCGGTGCAGCCGCGCGACCGCGCCCCGCATGACGACGAAGCGGCTGCCCGCGATCTTGGCGCCGGTCGCGAAGTCGAGGCCGCCTAGGGCTTGGCCGATGTCGACGTGGTCCTTGGCGGGAAAATCCAGCTTGCGCGGCTCGCCCCAGCGGCGCTCCTCGCGGTTGTCCTCGGAGGAGGCGCCCACCGGCACCGACTCGTGCGGGATATTCGGGATGCGCCCGAGGAAGTCCTGGATGCGGGACTGGAGCGCGACCAGATCGCGCTCCGAGGCCTCGAGCTCGCTCTTCGACTGCTCGGCCTGCTGCAGAAGCGGGCCGGCGTCCTGTCCCTTGGCCTTGGCCTGCCCGATTTCCTTGGCGATGCGGTTGCGCGCCGCCTGGGCCTGCTCGACGCGCGTCTGCAGCGCCTTGCGCGCGGATTCGAGCTTGCCGAACTGCTCGGCGTCGAACTGCGAGGGCCCGCGCGCGGCGAGGCGCTTCGCCACTTCTTCGGGGCTCTTGCGCAGGAGCTGGATGTCGATCATCTAGGGCTTGCGTGCCGCTTCGTCCAGCGCGCGCAGCTCGGCCAGCTTGTCGCGGATCTTCTGCTCCAGGCCGCGGCCCGTGGGCCGATACCAGTCCGGCGCCGCCATGCCCTCCGGAAGATAGTTTTCGCCGGGCGCGTACGCGCCGGCCTCGTCGTGGGCATAGCGGTATTCCTTGCCGTAGCCGAGGTCCTTCATGAGGCGCGTCGGCGCATTGCGCAGGTGCATGGGAACGGGCCGGGTGGCGTCGTGCGAGACGAAAGAGCGCGCCGCATTATAGGCCTCATACACGGCATTCGATTTCGCCGCCACCGCCAGGTAGATCACCGCCTCGGCGAGCGCGAGCTCGCCCTCCGGCGTGCCGAGCCGCTCGTAGGTCTCGCACGCATCGAGCGTCAGGCGCAGCGCGCGCGGGTCCGCGAGGCCGATGTCTTCGGTTGCCATGCGCACCATCCGGCGCCCGACATAGAGCGGATCGGCGCCGCCGTCGAGCAT
>DATAHF010000125.1:0-6696 GCA_036263315.1 Burkholderiales bacterium | reverse complement strand
GAATTCTCGATCGGACTGTTTAGGCTCGCGGATTCGCCGTTTACACCCGCAGCTGACGGGATGGCGGCTGCGATCCGGACCGCGGCTCGTCGGCTCACGTTCAAAAGGTAAGCAATAGGGCAGGGCCGCTGCTTACAGCATCTCCGGCGGCACGAACTTCTTCCAGTGGCCGGGGCGCGAGGCCTGCTGCTGGTAGGTCTCGAGCTTGTCGGCGGCCTCGCCGACGAGGCTTTCGGCGGTGACGCCGTTTTTCTTCAAATAGTCCTTTAATTCCAGAAGCGCGTCGGAAATCGCGGCCGAGCCGCCGGCCATGATTGCGGAGCTCATCTCGACTGCCGAAGCGCCCGCGAGGAGGAAGCGCGCGATGTCGAGGCCGCTGCGCGCGCCGTTGGTCGCGATGAGCGGAAAGTCTCTGCCGACCCGCTGGCGCGTGATGGCGAGCCAGCGGCTGGTGATGGCGAGCGCCCACGGGCCGCCGATGGCGCCCACCGTGCCGAGCGCCGGGGCGCGCGTCTCCACGTCAGGGACGAGCGCCATGAAGCGCCCCATGACGATCACGGCGTCGGCGCCGCCCTCCTTCGCCGCCTGCGCGAGCGCGGCCACGTCCTCGGACTGGCCGGTGAGCTTCACCCACAGCGGGATCGAGACGGTCTTGCGGATTCTTTCGACGATTTTTCTTACCCGGTCGGACGACTTCTCGAGGACGATCGCCCCGGGCGTCGCTTCGCCGCCGTGCGGCGCGCCGACGTTGAGGACGAGGACGCGCAGCCCGGCCTGCTCCACCGCCTTGGCCATGCGCGCGCATTGGTCGAGGTCGGCGAGGATCAGGTTGGCGAGCACGTAGGCATCCTGCGAGCGCGCCTCGCGATCGAGCGCGGCGATGCGCTCGAGCCAGGCGTCGAAAGGCTCCTGGATGAGCCCCGAGCGGCAGAAGAGCTGCGCATCCGGCGGCGGGTTGAAATCCCACGGCAGGCGGTTCCAGCGCGCATCGAAGAGCGCGTAGTCGGTGCCGTCGAGCTGGCGCTTCGCCGCTTCCGATTCGTTGGTGGATTTCGCGGACACGGCGCCCGCGCCCGCGGCGAGCGCCGCGCGCACGCCGCGCGAGGAGATGACGTGCTCGCCGGAGCCGCAGATCAGGGGGTTTTTCAATTCCACTTTCCCCACCCTGATGGAAAGACTCATGCGGTTTCTTTGGGACGCGCGATCTTCGATCCTGGCCAGAGCTCCGGGCGGCTGCGGTCATACTGCGGCGGGTAGGCATCGAGCTTCACGCCGAAGCGCTCGGCGGCGTGCCACACCCAGCGCGGGTTATCGAGGAAGGCGCGCGCCATGGCCACCATGTCGGCCTGCCCGGAAGCGACCACGCTTTCCGCCTGCTCCGCGTCCGCGATCATCCCGACCGCGCGCACCGCGATCGGCACGGCCTTTTTCACCTTCTCGGCGTAGGGCAGCTGGTAGCCGGGAGCGACCGGGATGCGCGCATGCGTCACCAGCGCGCCGGTCGAGACGCACACATAGTCGAAGCCCAGGCGTTTCAGCTCGCGACCATACGTAACAGCATCTTCGGCGCCTAAGCCGCCTTCCATCCAGTCGTTGCCGCTGATGCGCGCGCCGAGCGCCCGGTCCTTCGGCCACACCTCGCGCACCGCAGCGGCGACTTCGAGCGGGAACTTCATGCGGTCCTTGCCGTACGCGTCCTTGCGCTGGTTCGAGAGCGGCGAGAGGAACTGGTGCAACAGGTAGCCGTGCGCCGAGTGCAGCTCGAAGACCTCGAAGCCGATGCGCTTGGCGCGCAGCGCGCTCGCCACGAAATCCTTGGTGAGATTGCCGATTTCAGCCACCGTCAGCTCGCGCGGCACGTGCCAGCCTTCGCCATAGGGAAGCGCGGAGGGCGCGACCGTCTCCCACGGCGAGTGCGCGGCATCGAGCCATTGGCGTCCCTCCCACGGCACCTGCGAGGAGCCCTTGCGCCCGGCGTGGCCGACCTGGATGCCGATCGGGTTCTTCGAAAGCCGCCGGCAATGCGCGATCACCCGCGCCATCGCCGCCTCGTTGTTGTCGCTGTAGAGGCCGGCGCAGCCGTGGGTGATGCGGCCCTCGCGGTTGACGTGCGTCGCCTCGATCATCATCAGCCCGGCGCCCGAGTACGCGAGGTGGCCAAGGTGCGTGAAATGCCAGTCGTTCATGCTCCCGTCGTCGGCGCTGTACTGGCACATGGGCGAGATGACGACGCGGTTGGGCAGCGTGATGCCGCCGAGCTGGATCGGCGTGAAGAGCTTAGGGTGCGGCAACGGTGATTCCCTTTTCGGCAAAGGTTTTCCTGAGCGCCCGGGCGAACGCCACCGCCTGCGGCTGGTCGCCGTGCAGGCAGATCGTGTCGGCGGCGACCGGCACGCGCTTGCCGGAGAGGCTGGTGACGAAGCCCTCCTCCACCATGGCGAGCGCCTGCTTCACGGACTTCGCCTCCTCCTCGATCATGCCGCCCGGCTTGTCACGCGGCGCGAGCTCGCCGGCGTCGGTATAGCCGCGGTCGGCGAACGCTTCGGCGAGCACCGGGATGCCGACGCGCTTCGCGATCTCGTAGTTCTTGCTCTTCGAGAGCACGTAGAGCATCACGCCGAGGTCCTTCGCGGCCTTGACCATCGCCTCGGAGAGCGCCTCGTCGTTCGCCGCCATGTTGTAGAGCGCGCCGTGGCACTTGATGTGGTGCAGCTTGGCGCCGGCGGCGCGCGCGAAGCCTTCCACCGCGCCCGCCTGGTAGACGACCAGGTCGTACATGTCCTGCGACGAGATCTTCATGACGCGCCGCCCGAAGCCCTGCAGGTCCGGCAGCGAGGGATGCGCGCCGATCGCCACGCCGTGGTCCACCGCGAGGCGCACGGTCTTGCGGATCGTGGCCGGATCGCCGCCGTGGAAGCCGCAGGCGATGTTCGCCGAGGAGATGAGCGGCATGATGTCGGCATCCGCGCCCATGCGCCAGGCGCCGTAGCTCTCCCCCATATCGCAGTTCAGGTCGATCGTTTTCCTAGTGCCCATATTCCCACCCGATGCCTCTCAACGCCGGCGCCACGCGCGCCTTCAGGTCGCGGCGCAGCTCGATCGCGGTCTTCAGGTCGCAGCGCGCGAAGCGCAGCGTCCCGCCGGGCGCCATCTGCGCGAGCCGCGGCACGTCGGCAGTGGCGATCTCCGCGATCCTCGGATAGCCGCCGGTCGTCTGGTGATCGGCCATGAGCGCGATCGGCGTTCCGCTCGCCGGAACCTGCACCGTCCCCAGGCAAGTCGGCCCCGATAGTATCTCAACGGTATCGCTGCGCACGAGCGCCGGGCCGCTCAGGCGAAAGCCCATGCGGTTCGATTCCGGCGCGATCTTCCACACTGCGTCGAAGAACGCGCGCTGCGACGCCGCGTCGAACATCGCGTAGTGCGGCCCCTCCATGGCGTGCAGCGTCACCGGCTCGTGCTCCGGCAGCGTGAGCGAGGCCACGTGCCAGCGCACCGTGCGATTGCGCGGCTTCTTCAGGCTGAGGAAGCGCCGGCGCGAGAGCTCCGCCACGTCCTCGCGCAGCGGCAGCACGTCGCCGCGGCGCAGCGCCCGCCCCTGGAATCCGCCGAAGCGGCCCGGGAGATACGTGGCGCGGCTGCCGAGCACCGCGTTCACGGTGAAGCCGCCGGCCACGGCGAGGTAGGCGCGCGCGCCGCGCTGCGTGCGCCCGATGGAGAGCTTGCCGCCCTGCGCCATGAGCACCGGGCGATTGCGCGGGAATCCGCCGGCGAACTCCGCGCCGCACAGGGCGACGAGCGTATCCTGCTGGAACACGAGCTCGGGGCCGAGGATCGTGACCTCGAGCGCCGCCTCGTCGGCCTCGTTGCCCACGAGCGCATTGGCGAGCGTGAGCGCGACCGGATCCATTGCGCCGCCGGGACACAGGCCGATGTGCTGCAAGCCATGGCGCCCATGGTCCTGGAGCGTGGTGAGCAGGCCCGGCCGCAGGACTTCGATCACTTGCGCGCCGCCAGCCGGGCGAATTCCTGCGCGTCGATCGGGCGGAAGCGCACGCGGTCGCCGGCCAGGAAAAGGCTCGGCTCCTCGCGCGTCGCGTCGAATACGAGGAGCGGCGTGCGGCCGATGACGCTCCAGCCGCCGGAGATCGCATAGGGATAGACCACCGTCTGCTCGTTGGCGATCGCCACCGAGCCTGCGGGCACTTCCGCGCGCGGGTTGGCGCGCCGCGGCAGCGAGAGCTTCGGGTCGAGCCCGCCCATGTAGGCGTGCCCGGGCGCGAAGCCCATCATCAGCACGCGGTACTCCGCCGCAGCGTGCACGGCCGCGATTTTTTCCGGCGGCAGCTTTACTTTCTGGGAAACCTCGTCCAGGTCGAGCGCGAACGGCGGCTCGTAGCACACCGGCACCTCGACCGAGCGATCCGCGTTCTTGCGCTCCGACCAGCCGGCCTTCATGCAGCCTTCGACCAGGCTGCGCGCCGTCTCGAGCACGTCGCCCTCGAAGTCGGGATCGAAATGCAGCGCGAGGCCGCCGAAGGCCGGCACCAGGTCGCGCAGCGCCGAGAGGCCGCTCTTGCGCGCCGCGGCCTCCACCGCGAGGCCGAGCTTCTGCACGAAGGCGTTGGTCTCGACGTCGAGCGTGCGGGAGAACTCCACGTACGCGCCGCAATCGCCCAGCGGGACGATCGCCAGCAGCTTCTGCTTCACGTCGTCCGGGGGACGGCGACGCCGATCATGCAGTCGCGGGTGACGAGCGCGGCGAGCCGCTCCTCGCTCCAGCCGTCGGTGCCCGCGGGCCGCATGGGCAGCACGATGTAGCGCATGTCGGCGGTCGAGTCGTGCACCCGGATCTGGATCTTCTCATCCAGAACCAAACCAAATTCCGAGAGAACGGCTCGCGGCTCGTGCACCATGCGCGAGCGGTAATTGCGCGACTTGTACCAGTCGGGCGGAATGCCCAGAAGCATGCGCGGATAGCAGGAGCACAGCGTGCAGACGATCGCGTTGTGCACCTGCGGCGTGTTCTCCACCGCGATGAGATGCAGCGCCGGCACCTTGAGGCCGAGCTCCTGGCACGCCGCGGTGCCGTCGGCCAGCAGGCGCGCCTTGAAGCCGGGATCCGTCCACGCGCGCGCGACGACGCGCGCGCCGCGCTCGGGCGTGCGCGTGCGCATCTCCGCCACTTCGGCGTCGACCTGCGCGTCGGTCAGGTAGCCCTTCTCCACCAGGAGCTCGCGCAGGCTCGTCTCCATCAGCTGGTAAGGCGTGAGCGGCTTGTACTTGCCGAGCTCTTCCTTCGCCCGCAGCTCGTCCTTGGTGACGACGCCCCGATCGGTCATGGTCTGCGTGATCGAGCTCACCCAGCGCTCGTAGTAGGAGAGCTTGTCGTAGGCTTCGGGCGGCAGCGCCTCGATGTTCTTGCGCAGCTCGTCGACCGTCATGAGCTTCAGGCCCTTGACGCCGGAGAGGAGCACCATCAGCGCATCGACGCGTCGCTCCCACTCGGCGTAGTCGTGCTCGGTCGGCTGCACCTTGCCGGCGGGCAGCCCGCCCATGTCGTGATGTCCGCGCGGCTTCATGCCACCCATTCCGATACCGGCGCCTTCGCCTCATGCAAGGGCTGGCACACGATGTCCACCAGCGTCGGGCCGGCGTGCGCCAGGGCCTTTTTCAGCGTCGCTTCGAGCTCGCCGGGCTCGGTGACCCGGAAGCTCGTGACGCCGAAGGCGGCGGCGACCTTTGCATGGTCGGTGACGCCGAAATCCACCGAGAAATAGCGCTGCCCGTAGCCGGACTTCTGCCCCGCCTTGATCCAGCCGTAGACCGCGTTGGAGATCACGATCATGGTGAGCGGCAGCCGGTAGCGCAGCACGGTCTCGAGCTCGCCCACGCACATGCCGAAGCTGCCATCGCCCATGACGGCCACGGTCTTCACCGAGGGCTTCGCGAAATGGGCGCCCATCGCCGCGGCGAGCGCATAGCCCAGGGCGCCGTGGGCGCGGTTCGAGAAGTAGCGCCGCCCGGTGCCGCGCACGAGGTAATAGGCCGAGAGATAGGGGCACGGCGTGCCGGGATCGGCCACGACGATGGCATCCGCGCCGAGCAGCCTGTTCAGCGCGTGAACCACGCGTTCCGGCTTGATAGGGCTGTCGGCGGAGGCGGCGAGCGACTCGAACGCCTCGAATTTCTGTCGTTTGTTTTTTTCCACAAACCCCAAGTCACCTTCGCGCATGAACCCTTCGAGCGCCTCGTTCAATGCCGCGAGGCAGAGGCGCGCATCGCCCACGAGCGGGACGTCGACCTTGTAGTTGGTGCCGGGCACCGCGGGGTCGACGTCGATATGGATGACGCGCGCCTGGCCCGGCGCCGGATGGCGCCAGCGCTCGGTGGTGACCGATCCTGCGCGGCAGCCGACGAAGACCACCAGGTCCGCCGCATCCACGACCGCGCGCGTCTGCGGCGTGCCGCCGTTGGAGCCCACCACGCCCACAGAGTGCGCGCAGCGCTCGTCGATGGAGCCCTTGCCGCTGACGGTGGTCGCCACCGGCGCGGCGAGCTTCTCGGCGAGCTGCGCGAGCTCGGCTTCGGCGCCGGAGAGCACCACGCCGCCGCCGCAGATGAACACCGGGTTCTTCGCCTTGCGCAGGAGCTTCGCCGCGAGCTCCACGAAGAACGCGTCGGGCGCGGTGCGGC
>DATAHF010000124.1:0-1833 GCA_036263315.1 Burkholderiales bacterium | reverse complement strand
TTCCTGTGCGAGGACAGCGAGCCGTTCCGCATTGCGCGCCACGCACGCCACGCGCATCCCCGCTTGCGCAAAACAGCGCACCAGCGCCGTGCCGAGGCCTGGGCCTACTCCGGCAACGACGGCGAGTTCTCTGTCGGTAGGCATTCGATCTCAGCCCCCCGCCCCACGACGCGGGGCTGATGAACTGTGCATCCCCATTCCTACTCCGCCGCGCTCATCTGCGGTTGCGGTGCGCGGAAGGCGGCGAGCAGCTCCGCCTCGCGCTGCTTTACCTTGACCAAGTTCGCCTCCTGCACATGACCGAAGCCGCGGATGTCGAGCGGCAGCCGCGCAATCTCGACCGCCAGCTCATGATTTTCGTGCGTGAGGCTTTGGATCAGCTCCTCGACCACGCGCTCATACTGGCCGATGAGTGCCCGTTCGCGCCGCCGCTCCTCGCTGCGCCCGAACGGATCGAGGGCGGTCCCGCGCAGGCCCTTGAGGCGAGCAAGCACGGCGAAGGCTTTCAGCATCCACGGTCCGTAAGCTCGCTTCTTCAAATGGCCCGTTTCGGGGTCGCGGTCGGCGAGAAGTGGCGGCGCGAGATGGAATTGCAGCCTGTAATCGCCCTCGAATTGCTGGCGAAGCTGGGCGAGGAAGGTGCCGTCGGTGTAAAGCCGCGCCACTTCGTACTCATCCTTGTAAGCCATGAGCTTGTGAAGCGCGCGCGCCACCGCTTCGGCAAGACCGGTCATGCCCTTGGCCCGCGTCTCCTCGGCCTCGCGCACGCGCTCGACCAGCGCGCGGTAGCGCTCAGCATAGGCGCGGTTCTGATACCGCGTCAGGTGCTCGACGCGCTTGGCGATCAAGTCCTCAAGTGTCCGAGAGAGCCGGTGCGTGGCCGGTTCGGCCAAGGCCGGCGCAGCCGCGCGCTCCACTGATGCGAGATCGTGCGCGGCACGGCGGCCCCACAGGAAGGCCTGCTTGTTCGCCTCGACGGCAACGCCGTTCAGCTCGATGGCGCGGAGCAGCGCTTCATCGGAGAGCGGGATCATCCCCTTCTGCCAGGCATAGCCGAGCAGGAAGGGATTGGTGGCGATGGAATCGCCCATCAGCGCGGTGGCAAGGCGGGTCGCGTCCAGGAAGTCCGCTGCCTCCGGCCCGACGGCGTTGCGCAGGACGCGATGCAGCTCGCGGTTGGGCAGGGTGAAATCGGGATTGCGGGTGAATTCGCCGGTGACCGTCTCATGCGCATTGATGACCGCGTGGCTGAAGCCGGCGCGCAGCTTTGCCAGGGCATCGAAACTGCCCGAGACGACCATGTCGCCGCCGATCAGCAGGCGGGCGCCACCGGCGGCAATCCGCACGGCATGAATGTCCTCAGGCGCCTTGGCAATCCGGATATGGCTATAGACCGCGCCGCCCTTTTGCGCGAGACCGGTCATGTCGAGGATCGAGCAGCCTTTGCCCTCAAGATGCGCGCCCATGCCGAGCAGCGCACCGATGGTGACGACACCAGTGCCGCCGATGCCGGTGACGAGGATGCCCCAAGGCTCATCCAACGCCGGCAGCACGGGACTTGGCAGATCATCATCCGCCGCCAGAACGGCCGATCGGCCTTTTTGCGCCGCCTTGCGCAACCGGCCGCCATGCACGGTGACGAAGCTGGGGCAGAAGCCCTTCAGGCAGGAATAATCCTTGTTGCAGCTCGATTGATCGATGGCGCGCTTGCGGCCGAATTCGGTCTCTACGGGAATGACGGAGAGGCAGTTCGATTGCACTGAGCAATCGCCGCACCCTTCGCAGACCTGCTCGTTGATGAAGACGCGCTTCTGCGGGTCCTCCATCAGGCCG
>DATAHF010000123.1:0-4804 GCA_036263315.1 Burkholderiales bacterium | reverse complement strand
CAGGCGCTCGTCGTGGAAGCGAGGGCGCAATGAGGAAGAGTGCTTTTTCCTGATCAAGGCCGGCTAGCGCTTTTCTGTTGCACGAGTTAGGCGGGCCGTGGTCCGGACGGCGCACTCCGGGCAGCACTGTGCGACGCATCGACCCGCAAGCCGATTCTCAGCACACTTCGCGGGTGCTGGAAATTGTTCTCGCGCGGCTCGACGTGCAATCCGCGGCGCTGCCGCCGCTCGCCATGCTGCTTTCCGCGGACGAGGTTGCCAGGGCCGAGCGCTTCAGGCTGGAGCGCGACCGGCGCCGGTTCGTCGTCGCGCGCGCCACGCTGCGCCGGCTGCTCGGCGAGCGCCTGTCGCGCGATCCTCAAGGCCTGCGCTTCGTCTACGGTCCGCATGGCAAGCCGGCGCTCGAGGCGGCCGAGCTGCGCTTCAACCTGTCCCATAGCGGAGAGCTCGCGCTGTACGCCTTCTCCGCCGGGCGCGACGTAGGCATCGATGTCGAGGCCGTGCGCGCTGTCCCGGAAGCCGAGCGCATTGCCCGTGAATGGTTCCCGGAGGCCGATTACCGGCGCTTCGGCTTTCTCGGCTGCTGGACCCGCAAGGAAGCGCTTGCCAAGGCGCTCGGCCGCGGCATTGCGGACGGGCCCGTCGATGCTTCGGGCTGGTCGGTGCACGGGTTTTCTCCCGCGCCGGGCTACGTCGCGGCGCTGGCGCGCCGCATCCACTAGCCCCCATGTGCTCGATCCTCGGCATCTTCGACATCGCGCCCGGCGCCGACGCCCGCGCGCTGCGTGAGCAGGCCCTGCAGCAGAGCGCGCGCCAGCGCCACCGCGGCCCGGACTGGAGCGGCGTATACGCCGACGAGCGGGCGGTGCTGGTGCACGAGCGCCTCGCGATCGTGGGCGTTTCTTCCGGCGCGCAGCCGCTGCGCTCGCCCGACGGCGCGCTCGCGCTCGCCGTGAACGGCGAGATCTACAACCACCGCGAGCTGCGCCGCGCGCTGGACTACGGCTTCCAGACCGAGTCGGACTGCGAGGTCATCAATGCGCTGTATGAAGAATCCGGCGCCGATTTCCTCGGCAGGCTGAACGGCATCTTCGCGTTCGCGCTGTGGGACCGGCGGCAGCAGCGCTACCTGATCGCGCGCGACCCGATCGGCGTGTGCCCGCTCTACACCGGACGCGACCGCGAAGGGCGCCTGTGGGTGGCCTCCGAGATGAAGGCGCTCGGCGGCGTGTGCGACAACGTCGAGGTCTTCCCACCCGGCCACTACCTGGACAGCCGCATCGGAAAGCCGGTGCGCTACTGGACGCGCGCCTGGCGCGAGTACGCGGCGGTGCAGGGCGTGGACGCCGATCGGCAGAAGCTGCGCGCCGCCTTCGAGGCCGCGGTGCACCGCCAGCTCATGACCGACGTCCCCTATGGCGTGCTGCTTTCGGGCGGCCTCGACTCCTCGCTCGTTGCGGCGTGCGCCGCGCGCTTCGCGCGCCAGCGCATCGAGACCGACGATCGCGAGGAGGCATGGTGGCCGCGGCTGCATTCCTTCGCGGTCGGCCTCGAGGGCGCGCCCGACCTCGCCGCGGCGCGCATCGTGGCCGAGGCAATCGGAACGACGCACCACGAATTCCATTTCACGGTGCAGGAGGGGCTGGACGCCTTGCCGGAGGTCATCCGCCACATCGAGACCTACGACGTCACCTCGGTGCGCGCGTCCACGCCGATGTACCTGATGGCGCGGCGCATCAAGGCCATGGGCGTGAAGATGGTGCTCTCCGGGGAAGGCTCCGACGAGATCTTCGGCGGCTACCTCTACTTCCACAAGGCGCCGAGCGCGCAGGCGTTCCACGAGGAGACGGTGCGCAAGCTCGACGCGCTGCACCTCTACGATTGCAACCGCGCCAACAAGGCGATGGCGGCCTGGGGCGTGGAGGCGCGCGTGCCGTTCCTCGACCTGGAATTCGTCGACGTCGCCATGTCGATCGACGCCGAGCACAAGCGCGCCCGCCCGGGCAGGATCGAGAAGGCGCTGCTGCGCGAGGCGTTCGCGGGCGCGCTGCCCGAGCGCATCCTGTGGCGGCAGAAGGAGCAGTTCAGCGACGGCGTGGGCTATTCGTGGATCGATTCGCTGAAGGCCTACGCCGAGGTCATGGTGAGCGACGCGGAGCTCGCCGCCGCGCCCGAGGCCTATCCGGTCAATCCGCCCGCGACCAAGGAAGCGCTCCTCTACCGGCGCCTCTTCGCGCGCGCTTTCCCGTGGGACTGCTGCGCGCTCACCGTGCCGGGCGGTCCGTCGATCGCATGCTCCTCGGCGGCGGCCATCGCGTGGGATCCGAGCTTCGCGCAGCGCGCGGACCCGTCCGGGCGCGCCGTCGCCGACGTGCACGCGGCGCCGGTTCCCGCATGAGCGCCCAGTCGCCCTGGGAGACCGAGGAAGTCGCGATGTACCGGCGCACGGCGCGCCAGTTCATCGAGAAGGAGCTCGTGCCGCACCAGGAGCGCTGGCGCGCGCAGCACCGTCCCGACGCCGAGGCCTGGCAAGGTGCCGGCCGCGCGGGGCTGCTCCTGCCCGACGTGCCCGAGGACTATGGTGGCGGCGGCGGCACGTTTGCGCACGAGGCGGTCGTGGTCGAAGAGCTCGCGGCCGCGGGCGTGCATTTCGGCTCGACCATCCAGAGCATCGTGGCGCGCTACATCCTCGTCTACGGCACCGAGGAGCAGAAGCGCAAGTGGCTGCCGCCCATGGCGCGCGGCGAGCTCGTGGCGTCGATCGCGATGACCGAGCCGGGCGCGGGCTCCGACCTGCAGGCCATCAAGACGGCCGCGCGCCGCGAAGGCGAGCACTACGTGATCAAGGGCGCGAAGACTTTCATCTCCAACGCCGCCCATGCCGGGCTGGTGTGCCTCGCCGCGAAGACAGACCCGAAGAGCGCTGGCATGCGCAGCCTGTCGCTCATCATGGTCGAGACCGCCGGCCTCGCGGGCTACAGCGTCGGGCGCGCGCTCGACAAGGTCGGCATGCACGGCCAGGACACCTGCGAGCTTTTCTTCGACGACGCGCGCGTGCCGGCCGCCAACCTCATCGGCCCGGCCGAGGGGCGCGGCTTCTCGCAGATGATGGAGCAGCTGCCCTACGAGCGGCTTTCGATCGCCATCGGCGCCGTGGCCGTCGCCGAGCGCGCCGTCGCCCTGACGACGAAGCACGCCAAGGAGCGCACCGCCTTCGGCAAGCCGCTCTTCGACCTGCAGAACACGCGCTTCAAGCTCGCCGAGTGCGCGAGCGAAGCGCGCGTCGGGCGCGTGTTCGTCGATCACTGCATCGAGCGCTTCATCGCCGGCCGGCTCGACGACGCGAGCGCCGCCATGGCGAAGTACTGGGCCACCGAGCGGCAATGCCGCATCGTGGACGAATGCCTGCAGCTGCACGGCGGCTACGGCTACATGAACGAATACCCGATCGCGCGCATGTGGGCCGACAGCCGCGTGCAGCGCATCTACGCGGGCACGAACGAGGTCATGAAGGAGCTGATTGCATGGTCGCTGTAGGGGAGGGGATCGCGGTCCACCAGTGGTTCGAGCAGCAGGCGGCGCGCGCGCCCGATTTGCCTGCCTTGCTTTTCCGCGGAGAAATGCTTTCATACAGGCGGCTGAACGAGCGCGCCAACCAGGTCGCCCATGCGCTGATTCGCCGCGGTATCGGGCCCGAGACGCTCGTTGGCGTGTGCCTGCGGCGCACGCCCGACCTGATCGCCGCGCTCCTCGGCGTGTGGAAGTCGGGCGCCGCGTACGTGCCGCTCGATCCGGATTACCCGCCCGAGCGGCTCGCCTTCATGGCCGGCGACTCGGGCCTGCGCGCGCTCATCACCGACGAGCTTCGCTTTCCCGTCGACATCGACTTCTTCGCCCCGGCCGACACGGCAAGGGAGGAGACCGGCAATCCCGGCGTGGCGGTGAAGCCGGAAAACCTCGCCTATGTCATGTACACCTCGGGCTCCACCGGCAAGCCCAAGGGCGCGATGATCGAGCACGGCGGGCTTTCCAACTACGTGCGCTGGGCGATCGGTGCCTACGGCTTGCGCGCAGGCGACGCGGTCCCGCTGCATAGCTCCATCTCTTTCGACCTCACCGTGACGAGCCTGTATCCGCCGCTCGCGGTGGGCGCGCAAGTCGAGCTGCTTCCCGAAGACCAGGGCGCGCAGAGCCTGCTCGACGCGCTGCGCCTGCGCGGCGGCTATGCGCTCGTGAAGATCACGCCGGCGCACCTGGAGATCCTGAGCAGCCAGCTCGCGAGCGCCGAAGCGGCGGGACGCACCCGCGTCTTCGTCATCGGCGGGGAAAACCTGACTTCCGAAAGCCTTGCGTTCTGGCGCGACCACGCGCCGCAGACGCGCCTCATCAACGAGTACGGCCCGACCGAGACGGTGGTGGGCTGCAGTATCTACGAAGTGAAGCCGGAGGACCCGCGCAACGGCCCGGTGCCGATCGGCAGCGCGATCGCCAACATGGAGCTCCACGTGGTGGAGGGCGAGCTTTACGTCGGCGGGATGGGCGTCGGGCGAGGCTACCTGAACCGCCCCGAGCTCACCGCCGAGCGCTTCGTCCCGGACACGTTCTCGGGGCGGCCGGGGGCGCGCCTCTATCGCACCGGGGACCTCGCGCGCTGGCGCGCGGACGGGATTCTCGAGTACCTCGGGCGGACCGATCACCAGGTGAAGATCCGCGGCTACCGCATCGAGCTGGGCGAAATCGAGGCGGCGCTTGCCGCGCATCCGGAAGTGCAGTCCTGCGCCGTGATGGCGCGCGAGGACGAGCC
>DATAHF010000122.1:0-7637 GCA_036263315.1 Burkholderiales bacterium | reverse complement strand
TGCTAAATTGCCCGCGCTCATGCCCTACTCGGTCGACGGCAAGCTCGTGGTGGCGATCTCCTCGCGCGCCCTGTTCGACTTCGAGGAGGAGAACCGGGTGTTCGACCGCGACGGCGAGGCGGCCTACGTCGCGCTGCAGCTCGGCCGCCTCGAGGTGCCGGCGCGCGAGGGCGTGGCCTTCCCGCTGGTGAAGAAGCTCCTCGCTTTCAATACCGCGCAGGCGAGCCGCGTCGAGGTCGTCGTGCTGTCGAAGAACGACCCGGTGTCGGGACTGCGCGTGTTCAAGTCCGCGCAGCGCGCCGGCCTGCAGATCGAGCGCGGCGTGTTCACGCGCGGGCGCAGTCCCTACGGCTACCTGGACGCGCTCAAGGCCAACCTGTTCCTTTCGGCAAACGAGAGCGACGTCATCGGCGCGCTCGGGGCGCGCGTGCCGGCGGCCCGCGTCTACCCGGAGTCGCGCCAGGAGGCGAGCCGCCATGCCGACGAGGTGCGCATCGCGTTCGACGGCGACGCGGTGCTCTTCTCCGACGAGGCTGAGCGCGTCTACCAGAAGGACGGCCTCGAGGCCTTCACGCGCCATGAAACGCTCAACGCGCTGACGCCGCTGCAGGCGGGCCCTTTCAAGCCGTTCCTGGAGGCGCTGCACCAGCTGCAGCGCGCATCGCGCGAGGACCCGGGCGCCCGGATGCGCGTGCGCACCGCGCTGGTGACCGCGCGCAGCGCGCCGGCGCACGAGCGCGCGATCAATACGCTCATGAACTGGAACATCTCGGTCGACGAGGCGATGTTCCTCGGTGGACTGGACAAGGGCGCCATTCTCAAGGCGTTCGAGCCGGATTTCTTCTTCGACGACCAGAGCGGGCACGTGGACTCGGCGCGCGCGCATGTCGCCGCCGGCCACGTTCCGTTCGGCGTAGCCAACCTGCGCTAGAAAAGCAGCTCGTTCGGGTCGATCTGCAGCTTGGTCTGCTCTAGCGTGCGCCGGATGCGATAGGGCTCGTCCGGGCGCACCTCGGGATCCTTGTCGAGGTCGAGGATCTTCTGCGGCCGCAGGGGCTTGCCCTGCGGATCGAGGACCACCATCACGCGCGGCTTGAGACGGCGCACCAGGTTCTGCGTGATGACGATGCCGGTCTCGCCGGAATTGAGCTCCACCACGCTGCCCACGGGGAAGGCGCCCACGCACTGGATGAACTGCTCGACCAGCTCGGAGTGAAAGCCGGTGCCGCGCTCGCGGTAGAGATAGCTCAGGGCACTGGAGGGCGAAAGCGGCTCCGCGTAGGGCCGCGCGGCGGTGAGCGCGTCGAAGGTGTCCGCGATGGCCGCGATCGACCCGTACAGCCCGATGGCCTCGCCCTTCAGCCCGCGCGGGTAGCCCGTGCCGTCCTGGCGCTCGTGATGAAGCAGCGCAAGCTCGGGGAGCGCCTCGGGCAGCCCGGGCGTCGCGCGCAGGATATCCGCGGAGTGCTCGACATGGCGCTTGGCCATCTCGACCTCGGCCGCGTTGAGCGGCCCCTTTTTCTCCAGCAGCGAAGCCGGCAGGCGCGTCTTGCCGACGTCCTGCAGCAGCCCGAGCAGGCCGAGCAGCTCGAGCTCGCTGCGCTCGAGCTGGAGGAACCGCCCGAAGACCAGCATGTAGATCGACACCTGCAGTGCGCGCGCGTGCGCCACGGCACTTTTCTCGCGCAAGCGCGTGACCAGGAGAAGCGCGTCCGGGTTCCGCACCACGCTGTCGGTGAGGCGCGTGACCGATTCCTTGACGGCCGGGGCGTCCAGCACCCCGCCGGGCTTGCCGAGCGGCTTGAGAAGCTCGCCGAGCTCGCTGACGCTGCGCTCGTAGATCTGCCGCGCGGGCTTGAATTCCGCCTCGACACTCGCCGCTTCCGGGTAGGCCGTGCTGCCGCGGATGTTGAACTGCGGCGCCGCGGGGCGCGCATCGGGCGCCTCGCTCTTCTCCGGATCGACGTAGACCGTCTTGCACAGCTTGCGCAGGGCGCTCAGCTGCTGGTCGGTGCGCAGGTGAAAGCCCTGGAACATGAACGGCGTCTCGGTCCACGGACGATCGAGGGCGGCCACGTACATGCCGAATTCCAGCTGCTCGACCGGGACTTCGCGCTTTTCCATCCAGCCCCTATTCTAGAATCGCCGGATGAAGGAATTCGCCGCGCAGCTCATGCGCTGGCAGCGACGCTCCGGGCGAACCGGCCTGCCCTGGCAGGACACGCACGATCCGTACAAGGTGTGGCTGTCGGAGATAATGCTGCAGCAGACACAAGTCGCTGCCGTTATTCCGTATTACCGGCGTTTTCTCGAGCGCTTTCCGAGCGTCCATGCGCTTGCCGCAGCGCCCGAAGAGGAAGTGCTGCGCCTTTGGAGCGGGCTCGGCTACTACGCACGGGCGCGCAATCTTCACGCCGCCGCCCGCGCCGTGGCCGCGCAAGGGACTTTCCCGCACAGCGCGCAGGGTCTTGCGGCGCTCCCTGGCGTGGGGCGCTCTACAGCTGCCGCGATTGCGGCGTTCTCATACGGCGAGCGGGCCGCGATTCTCGACGGCAACGTCAAGCGCGTGCTGGCGCGCCATTTTGGCATCGAGGGATGGCCTGGGCGGGCAGACGTGGAGAAGCGCCTGTGGCAGCTCGCCGAGTCCCTTTTGCCGAGTCGAGGCATTGCCGCTTATACGCAGGGTTTGATGGATCTGGGGGCGACCTTATGCTTGCGGCGCAATCCTGCTTGCACGCGCTGCCCGCTTCGATCCGGTTGCGCGGCACGCCGCGCCGGGCGCGTTCACGAGATCCCTGGCGCGCGGCCCCGCAAACCGTTGCCCGTGAAGCGCGCCACGTGGCTAGTGCTCCTTCGGTCCGGCGAAGTCCTGCTCGAGAAGCGGCCGAGCGGAGGCATCTGGGGCGGCTTGTGGGTTTTTCCCGAAAAAGTCCGCGGCACGTTCGCGAAGCAATGCAGGGCCTTGGGTTGCCGTGTCACGCGCCACAGGCAACTTGAGCTTCTCGAGCACGGTTTCACGCATTTCAAGCTCAAGATCCGCCCACTGCTTTGCCAGGTCAGCCGCTTCGATGCGCGCTTTGCCAATGGGTCGCACAAATGGTGGCCTGTTGCTGAAGCGCGCAACGCAGCGATTCCGACCCCTGTGCGCCGCCTGATCGAGCGCTTAGCCACCTAGCAGCAGGTTGATGCGCTGCAGGCGGGCTGGGCCGTCGCCGAGCTCGAGCAGCTCCTGCTTCGCCAAGGCGGGCAGGGGCAAGGCCTCGGCAAGCCGCGCACCGACCCACGCCGCTGAATCAAGCCGCGGCGGCTGCTCGAACATCGCTGGCGCCTGCTCCATAACCCGCTGCAGCAGCGCCACGCAGCGCCGGCATTCCGCCGGGATGGGGCCATCGGCCTCGGGTGGCAGGATCTCCAGGCGCGCGCGCTGCAGGCCGTCCGCCTCGACGCGGCGCTCGAGGACGCGAAAACGCTCTTTTCCGACGGCCACCACGTGCAGCATGCCGAGCTGCGGCATGTCCCATGAATCGATGCGCGCCAAGCATCCCACCTGCGCCGGCGTCGCCGGCGCGCCCACTTCGTTGCCTTCGAGGATGAGGCAGACGCCGAAGGGACGCTCGTCGCGCAGGCAGGCCTTGGCCATGTCCATGTAGCGCTGCTCGAAGATGCGCAGCGGCAGCCGGCCGGCCGGGAAGAGCACCGTGTTCAGCGGGAAAAGCGCGACGTCGTCTATGGCGAGCCTTCCAGGCTGCGGTGGCGCACCAGCACCCGCCATTGCGGCCGGAAAGCTTCCGCCAGGCGTTCGGCGAGATACACCGAGCGGTGCCGTCCGCCGGTGCAGCCGATGGCGACCGTCACATAGCTGCGGTTCTCGCGCACGATTTCCGGCAGCCAGTGCGAAAGGAGCGCGCGCACATCGTCGAGCCAGCGGCCGACCGACGCATCGGCCCCCAGGAAGTCCGCGACCTGCGCGTCGCGCCCGGTGAACGGCCGCAACTGCGGGTCGTAGTGCGGGTTGGGCAGCATCCGGCAATCGAGCACCCAGTCTGCATCGAGCGGGAGGCCGTCCCGGTAGGCGAAGGATTCGAAAAGCAGCGTGAGCGCCTGGGCGCCGAGCCCCAGCAGGTCGCGGATCCAGTTCTGCAGCACGCGCGGCTGCAGCTCGCTCGTATCGATGCGATGCCCGAGCTCCGCCACGCCGGCGAGCAGGCTGCGCTCGCGCTCGATCGACTCCGCAAGCGTCAACCCGGAACCCGCGAGCGGATGCCGGCGCCGCGTCTCGGAAAAGCGCCGCAGCAGCGCGGGCGGCGTCGCCTCCAGGTACAGCACGCGGCAATCCACGCCGCGCGCGCGCAGGCGGGCGACGTACTCCGGCAGGACGGGAAGCGCTGCGCTGCGCGCGTCCACGCTTACGGCGATGCGCTCCTGGCCCGCGTCGGCCAGGAAGTCGACCACCTCCAAAAGGAGCTTTCCCGGAAGGTTGTCGACGCAATAGAACCCGGCGTCCTCGAGGACGTGCAGGGCGATGCTCTTTCCCGAGCCCGACAGCCCGCTAACAAGGACTAGCTGCATAACGGCAGGCCTAGCTCCATAACGGCCTCACGACTCTTCGTCGTCGGCGCCGTCGATCTCGCGCCGCTGGCGCGCCATGAATTCCGCCGTGGAGTTCACTCCCCGCAGGCGCAGGATGTGGTTGCGCACCGCGGCTTCCACCAGCACGGCCAGGTTGCGCCCGGCGGCCACGGGGATGACGACTTTGCGCACCGTCACGCCGAGGATGTCTTCCGCCATGTCGGCGAGCGGCAGGCGCTCGGCGGTGTCGCGGCCGCCCGGCTGCGGGCGCTCCAGGTGCGTGATGAGCTTGAGCTTCATCTTCGGCCGCACCGCGGTCTCGCCGAAGATGGTCCGGATGTTGAGCAGGCCCAAGCCGCGCACTTCGAGGAAGTCCTTCAGCATGGCGGGGCAGCGCCCCTCGAGGGTGCTCGCCGCGATGCGCGAGATCTCCACCACGTCGTCCGCCACCAGGCCGTGGCCGCGGCTGATGAGCTCCAGGCCGAGCTCGCTCTTGCCGACGCCCGATTCGCCGGTGATGAGGACCCCGAGGCCGAGCACGTCCATGAAGACGCCGTGGCGCTCCGCCGTGTCGGCGAGCGCCTTGGCGAGATAGCGCGCGAGCTTTTCGATGACGCGCGCGGCGGGGTAGGGCGAAGTGAAGAGCGGCGCTTCGTGCGCCGCGGCCGCGTCGAGCAGCGCCTGCGGCGGTGCTACGCCGTCGGCGACGATCACTGCGGCGGGACGGTACGCGAACAGGCGTTCCACGAACCCGGCGATGGTCGCCGCCTCGTAGGCGCCGATGACCTGACTGCTGTTGGGATGGGTAAGGTTGAGGTGCCCGATCAGCGACGCCGACAGCGCCGCCTCGCGGCGCACGGCCGTCGCCGCGCCGCGCCCGGCGACCCACGCGAGCGACAGCGGCTCGCGGTTGTCGTCATGCAGCCGCGCGACGTCGACCTGCAGCATCCGGCTGCCATGCGCTGACGATTTCATGCAGGGCGCCGGCATCCGGCGCATCGCTCATCGCTTCGCGCAGCGCCTTGTCGCTGAACATCTGCGCGAGCTCCGACAGGATCTGAAGGTGCTTCTCGGTGGCCTGCTCGGGAACGAGCAGCACGAAGACGAGCGTCACCGGATGGCCATCGGGGGCGTCGAAGGGCACCGGCTGCGCGAGGCGGAAGAAGGCGCCGAGCGCGTCCTTCAGGCCCTTGATGCGGCCGTGCGGGATGGCGACCCCCTGCCCGAGGCCGGTGGAGGCGAGTCGCTCGCGCGCGAACAGGCTGTCGAACACGAGGCTGCGGGCGATCCCGTCGAGGTTCTCGAACAGCAGCCCGGCCTGCTCGAACAGCCGCTTCTTGCTCGACACCTGCAGGTCGATCGCGACATGGCTGGCGGGCAGCAGCTTGGCGACGAGGCTCATCGCAACGACTGTATCAGGACTCCGGCTCCTGGTGCTTCAGCGAGTCGTGCGGCTTCTGGTAGAGCTTGTCCTTGTAGCGCAGCACCTGGCGGTCGAGCTTGTCGGCGAGCAGATCGATCGCCGCGTACAGGTCCTCTTCCTCGCTCTCGCAGTGCAGGTCCTTGCCGCGGACGTGGAGCGTGACCTCCGCCTTCTGGCGGAGCTTGTCGACGGTCAGGATGACGTGCGCGTCGATGACATGGTCGAAGTGCCGGGTAACGCGCTCGAGCTTGGAGCGCACGTAGCTGCGGATCGCCGGCGTCACGTCGAGATGATGTCCGCTCACGTTCAGGTTCATCCACGTCTCCTCGTTGAAGAAAAGCGGGTCAAAGGCTCTTTCGCTGGTTCACTGCCGGAATCTGCAGGGATTCGCGGTACTTCGCAATCGTGCGGCGCGCGACCACGATGCCCTGCTCCCCCAGGATCTGCGAGATGCGCGCATCCGAGAGCGGCGCGCGCGCGTCCTCGGCCGCGACGAGCTGCTTGATGAGGGCGCGGATCGCGGTCGACGAGGCCGCGCCGCCGGCATCGGTCGCGACGTGGCTGCCGAAGAAATACTTGAGCTCGTAGGTGCCGCGCGGCGTCGCCATGTACTTCTGCGTCGTCACCCGCGAGATCGTGCTCTCGTGCAGGCTCAGCGCCTCCGCGATCTCGCGCAGCACGAGCGGGCGCATCGCAACTTCGCCGTGCTCGAAGAAATGCCGCTGGCGGTCGACGATCGCCTGCGACACGCGCAGGATCGTCTCGAAGCGCTGCTGCACGTTCTTGATCAGCCAGCGCGCCTCCTGCAACTGCGAGGACACCGCGTGGCCGCCGGCGCGCGCCCCCGCCGCGAGCTCGGCGTAGAGCCGGTTGATGCGCAGCTTGGGCATCGCCTCCGGGTTGAGGCTCGCGCGCCACACGTTGCGCACTTTTCGCACGATCACGTCCGGGACGACGTAGCGGGCTTCGAGGCGGGCAAACGCCGCGCCCGGGCGCGGATTGAGCGCCTGGATCAGCCGCTGCGCTGCGCGCAGCGCTTCCTCGGCGGCGCCCGTCACGCTCTTCAGGCGCGTGTAGTCGCGGCTCGCGAGGAGCTCCAGGTGGTTCTCGACGATCTGCAGCGCGAGGGCGCGTGCCGGCTCTTCCTGCCGGGTCGCGCGCAGCTGCAGCGCCAGGCACTCGCCGGGGGAGCGGGCGCCCACCCCGGCCGGCTCGAAGTTCTGCAGGTGGCGCAACGCGATGGCGAGCTCTTCCTGATCCGCCTCGGCTTCGGCGGGCAACAGCGCGGCGATCTCTTCCAGCGGCTGCGTGAGGTAGCCGTCCTCGTCGAGGGCATCGATCAACACGCTCACGAAGGCGCGGTCGCGCGCGCTCAGGTTGGTGAGCGAAAGCTGCGAATGCAGGTGATCGCGCAGGGTGGGCGTGTCGGCGGCCGCGAAGCCGCGGTCGCTTTCCTCGTCGTCCTCGGAGCCGCGCCAGCTCGAGGCCACGTCCACCGGCCAGTCGTTCTCGGACGCCGTGCCCGGCGTTCCCCCGGCGGGCGGCGCGTCGGCCTCGGCCGGCGCGGGCGCAGCGACGGCTTCGGGCTCGCCATCGGCCTCCTCGCGCTCGAGCGCCGGGTTCTCCATCAGCAGGCGCTCGATCT
>DATAHF010000121.1:0-7863 GCA_036263315.1 Burkholderiales bacterium | reverse complement strand
GCGCTTCGCGAAAGGCTTGATCGCCTCGACGAGCGCGTCGCCCGCGTCGATGTCGACTCCGGCGTCGCGGTAGGAGAGTCCTTTCGCCATGCTAGAGTCGCAGATTCTACTCGACATGAACGCTTTCGCTCGTCCGCAGCTCTGGGCCTGGGTCGCGATTGCGCTCGCCGCCGGCTTCCTCGTCTGGCTGCTCTCGCCGATCCTCGCGCCGTTCCTGTTTGCGGCCATCCTCGCGTATATCCTCGACCCGATCGTGGAGCGCATGACGCTGCGCGGGGCGCCGCGCACCGTGGCCGTGCTGCTCGTGCTGCTGATCGTGCTGGGCGCGCTCGTCGGCATGGCGCTCGTGGTCGGGCCGCTCTTCTACAAGGAGACGCGGCTTCTCATCGAGAAGCTTCCCGCGGTGCTCGACTGGCTGGACTCGAACGCCGCGCCGTGGATCAAGGCGAAGCTCGACGTCGACCTGCAGTTCGACGTGGCGACGCTGAAGCAGCTCGCGCGCGAAGCCTTCTCCGGAAACGAGGACCTCGTGAAGCGCGCGCTGCGCTCCCTCGGCCTGGGCGGGCTCGCGCTCTTCGCGTTCGTCGCAAACCTGCTCCTCGTGCCGGTGGTGCTGTTCTACCTGCTGCGCGACTGGAACCGGCTGCTCGAGAGCATCGACCAGCTCGTGCCGCGCCGCGCGCACGCCAAGGTGCGCACCATGGCGGGCGAGATGGACCGCGTGCTCGCCGAGTGGCTGCGCGGCGAGACGCTCGTCGTGCTCATCATGGGCACCTACTACGTGAGCGCGCTGTGGCTCGTCGGCCTGGAGTTCGCGCTGCCCATCGGCATCCTGACCGGCCTTGCGGTCATCATCCCCTACGTCGGCATCGTGGTCGGCGTGTTCCTCGCCACCGCGGCCGCGCTCATCCAGTTCGGCACCTTGACCGGGCTGTTGTGGGTCTGGCTCGCGATCGGCGTCGGCCAGGGCCTCGAAGGCATGCTCCTGACTCCGCTCATCGTAGGCAACCGCATCGGCCTGCACCCGGTGGCGGTGATCTTCGCGCTGCTCGCGTTCGGCCAGGTGTTCGGCTTCGTCGGCGTGCTGCTTGCGCTGCCGGCGAGCGCCGCGCTGCTGGTGGGGTTGCGCCATCTGCGCAGCGCCTACGTGCGCGGCTCGCTCTACGGCGAGCCGTGACATGGAGCAGCTGCCGCTCGAGATCTTCGCGCCGGCGACGCCCGATTTCGCGAATTTCATCCCGGGGCGCAACGCCGAGGCGGTCCAGCGCGTGCGCGAGCTCGCCGAAGGGCGGCTCGCCGAGCCCATCATCTACGTCTGGGGCGAGCGCGGCTGCGGCAAGACCCACCTGCTTTCTGCCGCCGCGCGGCTGAACCCGGCGCTCGTGCTGGCCGACGACGTCGCCGCCCTCGATGCGACCGCCCAGCAGGCGCTTTTCGTCGCCATCAACGCCGCGCGCGACGGCGCGGTCAAGGTGCTCGCCGCGGGCAGCGACGCTCCGGCCGGCCTCGCCTTGCGCGAGGACCTGCGCACGCGCCTCGCCTGGGGGCTCGTCTATCACCTCAGCCCGCTGAGCGACGAGGAAAAGAAGACCTACCTCATCTCCGAGGGCCGGCGCCGCGGCATGGCGCTCTCGGAGGACATCGTCGCTTATCTGCTGAGCCGCCTGCCGCGCGATTTCGCGAGCCTCGCGGCCGTGCTCGATGCCCTGGACCGCCATGCCCTCGCGCGCCAGCGCCCGCTGACCCTCCCGCTGGTGCGCGACGCGCTCTACGGCCGCAAAGACGCGAAAAAACAACACTAAGCGCCCGTGGCCGGCGTAGTCCGCTTGGCGTGCACTACGCCCTCGACAAGCGCCGGCACGGTTCAGTAGAGTTGTCTCAACCCTTCCGGAGATGGCGCAATGCAACCCCGGAGTCTTGCAAGGTTCCTGACGATCGCACTGCTGCTGGCGGCCGCCCTGCCGGCGGCGGCGCAGTCCCTGCGCGTCCCGCAGCGCCCGGAGCCGGGTATCGACCCCTCCCTCGCCCGCGGCTGGCTTGCGCCGACCTACGATCGCTACGGCTTCGCGCGCTTCCAGTGGAAGGACGCGGTCGGCTTTGCGCCCAGCTCGCGGATGAACTGGTCCTACGCTTTCGGCGAGCGCGGCAGCCTCGGCATGTCGTATGCCAACGGCAGCTACGACCCCGCAGCCGACGGCAGGCAATACGGGCTCTTCGGCCGCTATTCCTTCAATCCCGATTGGTCGGTGAGCGCGGAGGCGCTCTCCAACCAGCCGGGCGCGCTCTTCCGGCTGCAGGACTTCCGCATCGGCTTCCAGCGCCGGTTCTGACCCGGCCGCCGCGTCGCGCTTTGCGGCCCGCGGCTTTCGCAGCGGGTAAACTCGGGCGCCTCGATGCGCCTTGCCCTGTTCGACCTGGACAACACCCTGCTTGCCGGGGACAGCGATTATGAATGGGGGCAGTTCCTCATCGACCGCGGCGTCCTCGATCGCAGCCGCTACGAAGCCCAGAACAGCGCCTATTACGAGCAGTACGTCGCGGGCACGCTCGACATCCACGAGTACCTCGGCTTTGCGCTGCGCCCCCTCGCCGAGCACTCCGCGCAGGACCTGGCGCGCTGGCACGCGCAGTTCATGCGCGAGCGCATCGCGCCGATGATCCAGCCGGCCGCGCGCGCGCTCGTGCGCAGCCACCTCGAGCGCGGCGACCTTTGCGCCATCATCACCGCGACCAACAGCTTCGTCACCGCGCCGATCGCGCGCGAATTCGGGGTGCCGCACCTCATCGCGACCGAGCCCGAATCGCGCGACGGACGGTTCACCGGGCGGGTCGCCGGGACCCCTTGCTTCCGCGAAGGCAAGGTCCGCCGCCTGGAGGAATGGCTCGCGGCGCTCGGCCGTGCGTTGCCCGATTTCAGCGAGACGACTTGCTACAGCGATTCGCACAACGACCTCCCGCTCCTCGAGCGGGTCGGCCGCCCGGTCGCGGTGGACCCCGACGAGCCGCTGGCGCGCCACGCGGCCGCGCGCGGCTGGAAGGTCATCTCGCTGCGCGCCGGGACCGCGCCGCCGTTGGATACAATCGCGGCGCCGAAATGATCAAGAGGTTCATCCGCCGCGTCTTCGGGCTGCCCTCGCATGCTGTGCTGCGCGTGCCGCGCCAGAAGCACGGCTTGTCGCGCGATTCGATCAGCCCGGCGGCCGCGAAAGCCTGCACGGTGCTGCGCGAGGCGGGATTCGCGGCCTATGTCGTCGGCGGCGCCGTGCGCGACCTGCTCCTCGGCATCGAGCCGAAGGACTTCGACGTGGCGACCGACGCGCGGCCGGAGCAGGTGAAGCCGCTCTTCCGGCGCGCGCTCATCATCGGGCGCCGCTTCCGGCTGGTGCACGTGATGCTCGGCCCGGAGACGGTGGAAGTGTCCACCTTCCGCGCCGCGACTCCGGACACGCCGGGCAACGGTGAAAACGGCCATCTGCGCGACGAGCACGGCCGCGTGCTGCGCGACAACGTGTTCGGCTCGCAGGAAGAGGACGCCATCCGGCGCGATTTCACGGTGAACGCGCTCTACTTCGATCCCGCGACCGAGGAAGTGGTGGATTTCCACGGCGGGCTGGCCGACCTCAAGAAGCGCACGCTGCGCGTCATCGGCGATGCGACCACGCGCTACCGCGAGGACCCGATCCGCATGCTGCGCGCGGTGCGGCTCGCGGCGAAGCTCGGCCTGACGCTGGACGCGGCCACGCGCGAGCCGATCCGCAGCCTCGCGCCGCTCCTCGATCGCGTGCCGCCGGCGCGTCTTTTCGACGAGATGCTGAAGCTGCTGCTCTCCGGGCACGCGAGCGCCTGCCTGCGCCAGCTGCGCGAAGTCGGCTTGCACAAGGGCGTGCTGCCGCTGCTGGACGTCATCCTCGAGCAGCCGCTCGGCGAGCGCTTCGTCACGCTCGCGCTCGCGCAGACCGACGAGCGCGTCCTCGCCGACCGGCCGGTGTCGCCCGCGTTTCTGTTCGCGGCGCTTCTGTGGCACGAGGTGCTCGCGGCATGGAAGGCGCGCCAGGCGCGCGGCGAGCGCTCGATCCCGGCGCTCGAGCATGCGATGGACGAGGTGCTCGACGTCCAGTGCGAAAAGCTCGCCATCACGCGCAAGCTCACCGCCACCATGCGCGAGGTCTGGGTGATGCAGCCGCGCTTCGACCAGCGCTCCGGGCAGCGCGCGTACCGCCTGCTCGAGTCGCCGCGCTTTCGCATGGCCTACGATTTTCTCGCGCTACGCGCGGCGAGCGGCGAGGTCCCCGCCGAGATCGAGGTGTGGTGGCGCTCGTTCCAGGCGGCCGACGCGGACACGCGCAAGGCCATGCTCCTGCCCGACACCGGGCCGCGCAAGCGGCGGCGGCGCCGGCGCAAGAAGCCCCCGGCGGCCGCGGCGCCGGCCTCCGAGCCGGCGTGAGTGTCGCCTTCGTCGGCCTCGGCGCGAACCTCGACGATCCGCAGCGCCAGCTCGCGCTTGCTTTCGACGAGCTCGCCCGGCTGCCGCACACCGCGCTTCTCAAGCGCTCCTCGCTGTACCGCAGCGCGCCGCTCGGCTACGCGAGCCAGCCCGACTTTGTGAACGCCGCGGCGAAGCTGGAAACGGCGCTCGAGCCCGTGAGACTATTGGAAGCGCTGCTGGCGATCGAGGCCCGGCATGGCCGCACCCGCAGCTTCCCGAACGCACCGCGGACGCTCGACCTGGACCTCCTCCTGTACGCCGATCGGATGCAGGACACGGCGGCACTCACGCTGCCCCACCCTCGCATGCATGAGCGCGCATTCGTGCTGAAGCCGCTGCTCGAGCTGGAACCCGGGCTCTCGATTCCGGGCCGAGGCACGGCGAGCGCCTTGCTCGCCGCATGCAAGGACCAGGCCGTGGAGCGCCTTGCATGATTCACGCGCCCGTCCTTGTCACCTCCGCCCTGCTCCTCACGGCCTCAAACGTGTTCATGACTTTCGCGTGGTACGCGCACCTGCGCAACCTCGCCTCGAAGCCGTGGTGGCTCGCCGCGCTCGTGAGCTGGGGGATCGCGCTCTTCGAGTACCTGCTGCAGGTGCCGGCAAACCGCATCGGCTACCGCGAGCTCAGCCTGTCGCAGCTGAAGATTATGCAGGAGGCGATCACGCTCGCCGTGTTCGTGCCTTTCGCGGTCCTGTACATGAACCAGCCGGTGAAGCTCGACTACTTGTGGGCGGCGCTGTGCATCGTGGGCGCGGTGTACTTCATCTTCCGTGGATAAATTCCGCTACCTCGTCGTCGAAGGCCCGATCGGCGCGGGCAAGACCACGCTCGCGCGCCGGCTCGCCGCGCGCCTGTCGGCCGACCTGCTGCTCGAGCAGCCCGACGAGAACCCCTTCCTGTCGCGCTTCTACGGCGACATGCCGCGCTATGCGCTTCCGGTACAGCTTTTCTTCCTGTTCCAGCGCGCGCGCCTGCTCGAGCCGCTGGCGCAGCCCGACATGTTCGGCCGGCCTGTGGTCGGCGATTTCCTGCTCGACAAGGATCCCCTCTTCGCGCGCCTTACGCTCTCGGCCGACGAGCTCGCGCTCTACCAGAAGATCTACGAGTCGGTGCGGCCGCGCTCGCCGGCGCCCGATCTTGTCGTCTACCTGCAAGCGCCCGCGGCAACGCTCATCGAGCGGGTGCGGCGGCGCTCGACCTCCTACGAGAAGGCGATCAGCGAGGACTACCTCGCGCTCCTCGCTGAAAGCTACGCGCGCTTTTTCTATCACTACTCGGCCGCGCCGGTGCTGACGGTGAACTCCGAGAACCTGAACTTCGTCGAGCGCGACCCCGATTTCGAGCTGCTCGTGTCCCGCGTGCGCGGCATGAAGAGCCGGCGCGAGTTCTTCAGCCTGGGCTGATGCGCATCGTCCGCGACGTCGCAGCGCTTCGCTCCGCGGTCGCCGCCGCCGGGCCCGTGGCCTTCGTGCCGACCATGGGCAACCTGCACGAGGGGCACCTTTCGCTGGTGCGGCTCGCGCACGGCCGCGCCGGAGCAGTCGCCGTCAGCATCTTCGTCAACCGGCTGCAATTCACCCCGGGAGAGGATTTCGACCGCTATCCGCGCACGTTCGAGCGCGACTGCGCGCTGCTCGAGGCGGCGGGAACCGACCTGCTGTTCGCGCCCGACGAAGGCGTGCTTTATCCGGAGCCGCAGACCTTCACGGTGAAGCCGCCGCCGATCGCCGATGAGCTCGAGGGGCGCTTCCGGCCCGGCTTCTTCAACGGCGTCGCCACGGTCGTGCTCAAGCTACTGAACTGCGTGCAGCCCGTCGCCGCGGTGTTCGGGCGCAAGGACTACCAGCAGCTCATCGTCGTGCGCCAGATGGTGCGCCAGCTCAACCTGCCGGTCGCCATCGTTGCGGGCGACACCGTGCGCGAGCCCGACGGCCTCGCGATGAGCTCACGGAATGGTTATCTTTCAGCGGCCGAGCGCGCCGAAGCGCCGCGCCTCTACCGCGTGCTCGACGAGGTGCGCCAAGGCCTCGCCGCTCCCGCGCAGGCGGTTTCGACGCTGCAGGCCGCCGGGTGGAAGCCCGACTACGTCGAGATCCGGCGCGCGAGCGACCTCGCCGCGCCGGCGGGCACCGATGCCGAGCTGGTGGTTCTCGGAGCGGCGCGCCTGGGGACGACGCGGCTCATCGACAACCTGGAGTTCCGGCGGCCCCGCTAGCCCGGATAGGGCTCGAAGGTCATCGCTTCGACGGCGCAGCCCATCGCCTTGGCGAGCTTGTCCATCGCGTCGTCGGTGATTTGCACGGCCTGGAAGTCCGCGTCCCCCCCTTTGGAGGCGATGAACGCCTTGGCGGCGTCCTCGGTGTTCCAGGTGACCACCGGATCGGGCGTCACGCCGGGTACCTGGCGGCAGATCGGAAATCCGTCGGACTTGTAGACGATGGCGTACACGCATCCCCCTCGCGTAAATTTACCCGATGTGGCGGTGCGACAACAAGCCGCATATCTCTCTGTCGCGCCGTTTGCCCTGCTCCTTCAGTCGGGGTTTAATCGCCGCGGGAGGTACCGGGCGACACGTGGCGCGCCCGGGCCAGGCAAAGCCCCTCGCCCGGGGGCATCTTCGGGGAAGGAAAAATCATGAGCAATCTGCGAGACGCATTGGGCCTTTGCGTTCCTTATGGCAGGCCGAACACCCAGTACGAGACAGAATTCGAGCCGGCAAGCGCGACCGCGTGGGGATATTTCAACCCCAAGGGCGTCGCCTGCTACAGCCTCGGCCTCCTCAAGGACATGCGCGCGCACGACGAGCGCCTTGCGGCCAACCGCGGCCGCGTCGACATTGACGGTGAAATGCGCGAGGTCAACTATTACGTGACGAGCTCGCGCACGCCGGGCGTGTTCAATCTCGGCGGCGACCTGGCGCTCTTCGTCCTGCTCATCAAGTCGCGCGATCGCGAGGCCCTTGCCCACTATGCGCGCCTTTGCATCGACATCATCTACCCGCGCAGCCAGAGCTTCTTCAGCCCCACGCTCACCAAGATCGCGCTGGTCCAGGGCGATGCGCTCGGCGGCGGATTCGAGTGCGCCCTCGCCTCCGACGTGATCATTGCCGAGGAAAGCGCGCAGCTCGGCTTCCCGGAGATCCTGTTCAACCTGTTCCCGGGCATGGGCGCCTACAGCCTGCTCTCGCGCAGGATCGGCATGCGCGCCGCCGAGGAGCTCATCCTCTCCGGCCGCGTGCTGCCGGCCGCCACCCTGCACGCGATGGGCGCGATCGACGTGCTCGCCAAGGACGGCGAGGGCCCGGCGGCGGTGCGCGACTGGATCGCCTCGCGCGCGCGCAGCCGCAACGGCACGCAGGCCGCGCTGTGCGCGCG
>DATAHF010000120.1:0-11559 GCA_036263315.1 Burkholderiales bacterium | reverse complement strand
CTCACCCTTGGCGTGCAGCGCGAGGTGCTGCCCGAGGAGACGGCGCACGCCATGACGCTCGCGGTCGCGCTCTCCATGCTGATGACGCCCTTCCTCCTCGTCTTCCACGACAAGGTGCTCGCGCCCCGCTTCGCCGACCAGGTGAAGCGCGCGCCGGACGCGCCCGAGGCGGGCAAGGTCATCGTCGCGGGCCTGGGCCGCGTCGGCCAGGTGGTGGCGCGCCTGCTAAACGCGGCGGGCTACCAGCCGACCATCCTCGACGACGACCCCGACCACGTCGAGGAGTCGCGGCGCTTCGGCTTTCGCGTCTTCTACGGCGATGCCACGCGCGTCGACCTGCTCGAGGCCGCGGGCGCGGCGAGCGCCGATTTCCTCATCATCGCGCTGAACGACCCGGATGCGACCACGCGACTCGCGCAGATCGCCGCCAAGCACTTCCCGAAGCTGCGCGTGATCGCGCGCGCGCGCGACATGCGCCACATGTTCGAGCTGCGCGACCTCGGCGTGGAATTCGTCGAGCGCGAGACCTTCCGCTCGGCGCTGGCGCTGGGCGAGGCGACGCTTGCGGCGGTGGCGGGCAACCCCGAGCGCGGCAGGCGCGCGGCGCAGAGCTTCGCCGACCACGACAACGTGGTCCTCACCAAGCTCTACGAGGTTCACCAGCTCGACCCGGACGCGCACGTCTCGGTCTCCAACGAGCTGCGCGACCAGTTCGCGCGCACGCTCACCGCCGACGAGGCGCTGGAAGCGCGCGCCGGCGGCGAAGCCGGCGAGCGCAGCGGCTAGCGACCCTGCTTTTACCGGCCCGGGCGGGGCCGGAGCGTTCCCTGGTCCAGCTCGAGCACACGCTCGGCGCGCGAGGCGAGCGCCGCATCGTGCGTGACGATCACGAAGGCGGTGCCGTGCGCGGCCGAGAGGCGCAACATCGCCTCGAAGACCTCGTCCGCGGTCTGGCTGTCGAGGTTGCCGGTCGGCTCATCGGCCAGCACGCAGGCGGGCGCGGTCACCATGGCGCGCGCGAACGCGCAGCGCTGGCGCTCGCCGCCCGAGAGCTCGCCCGGCAGGTGCGCCGTGCGATGGCCGAGGCCCACTTCCTCGAGCGCCTTGCGCGCGCGCTGGCCGGCCTCGGCGCGCTCCATGCGCCGGATCCAGAGCGGCACGGCGACGTTCTCCTCGGCGGTGAACTCGGGCAGGAGGTGGTGGAACTGGTACACGAAGCCGAGGGTTCGATTTCGAATTTCGCCTCTCTTGAATTCGGAAAGCTTGTTCATGCTCTGGCCCTGCACCCGCACTTCCCCGTCCGTGGGCACGTCCAGCCCGCCCAGCAGGTGCAGCAGCGTGGATTTTCCCGAGCCGGAGCGCCCGATGATCGCGACGCGCTCGCCCGCCTTGACCTCGAGGTCGATGCCGTGGAGCACGGGAACGGGGCTCGGCCCGAGATAGGTCTTTTTCAGGCCCCGGCAGCTGAGGATCGCGTCACTCATAGCGCAGGGCTTCCGCGGGATTCACGCGCGAGGCGCGCCAGCTCGGGTAGAGCGTCGCGACGAAGGAGAGCACGAGCGACACCAGGCCGATCGTGGTGACATCGCCCATCTGCACGTCGGAGGGCAGCTCGGAGATGTAGTAGACGTCCTTGGCGAGGAACTTGAAGCCGAGCACGTGCTCGAGCGCCGGCACCACGGTGTCGATGTTGAGCCCGAGCAGCACGCCGCCCACCACGCCGATCAGCGTGCCGATCACGCCGATCACCGAGCCCTGGATCATGAAGATCTGGATGATCGAGCGCGGCGAGGCGCCGAGCGTGCGCAGGATCGCGATGTCGGCCTGCTTGTCCTGCACCAGCATGACGAGGGTGGAAACGATGTTGAAGGCGGCCACCGCGACGATGAGCAGGAGGATGATGAACATCACGCGCTTCTCGATCTCGACCGCGCGAAAGAAGTTGGCGTGGCTGCGGGTCCAGTCGGTCGCGAAGGTGTCGCGATCGAGCCTGGCCGTGATCTCGCGCGCGACGGTGCGCGCCTCGAAGAGGTCGTCGAGCCGCAGCCGCACGCCCGAGACCGCGTTGCCGAGCTGGTAGAGCTTCTGCGCATCCTCCAGAGAGATGAGCGCGAGGGCCGCGTCGTACTCGAACATGCCGACCTCGAAGACGCCGACCACGGTGAACTGCTTCAGGCGCGGGATGAGGCCCGCCGGCGTCACCTGGCCCTGCGGCGCGATCACCGCCACCTTCTCGCCGGTCGTCACGCCGAGCGCGCGCGCGAGCTCTGAGCCGAGCACGATGCCGAAGGAGCCCGGCTTGAGCGCGTCCATGCTGCCTGAGCGCATGTGCGTGCCGATGTCGGCGACGGTGGCCTCCTTCTCGGGCAGGATGCCGCGCACCACGCTGCCGCGCACCGCCTGGCCGGCCGAGAGCATCGCCTGCGCCTGCACGAAGGGCGCCGCGGCCTTGACGCGCTTGTCCTGCATCGAGGCCTCGGCGGTCTTCTCCCAGTCGGCGAGCCGGCCGTCGAAGCTCGAGATCTGCACGTGCGAGGCGACGCCGAGGATGCGTGCGCGCAGCTCCTTCTGGAAGCCGTTCATCACCGAAAGGACGACGATCAGCGCCGCCACGCCGAGCGCGATGCCCGCCATCGAGATGAGCGAGATGAAGCTGATGAAGTGATTGCGGCGCTTGGCGCGCGTGTAGCGCAGGCCGACGAGGAGTTCATACCGCACGGTGGGGCGAGAATACTACAATCGAACCAATGGATTACCGTTCCCAGCTCGCCGCCCTGCTCCGAAAGGAGCGCATCGCGCACATCGCGACCTTGCGCCAGGAAGCGCCGATGGCGGGCATGACGCTCTATCTCGCCTCGCCCGGGTTCGATGCCTTTTACGTGCACATTAGCCGGCTCGCCTGGCACACGCAGGACATGCTGAAGGACGCGCGCGTCGCCCTTTCCATCGCGGAAACCGATGATGGCCGCGCCGACCCGTTCACGCTCATGCGGGTGTCCATCCGCGGAGAAGCGGCTCAGATTCCGAACGACAGCGCGGAGAGCAAGGCGCTCAAGCCCGCCTGGCTCGAGCGCTTTCCGGAGCAGAAAATCAACTTCGAGCTCGCGGACTTCTCCTTCTGGCGCATCGTGCCGCGCGACGCGCGCTTCATCGCCGGCTTCGGCAGCATCCACAACCTCTCGGCCGCGCAGCTCGCCGAATGCTCGAAGTCCTGAGCGCGCCCAGGGTCGCGCTGGAGCGATGAGGATCCTCGGGGTCGACTTCACCTGCGCGCCGCGGCGGGCGAAGCCGATTGTTGGCGCCGTTGGTTTTCTGAAGGGAAGGCTTTTTCATCTGGAATCGTTACAACCCCTGTTCGATTTCAAAACCTTCGAACAATTCCTGCTCGAGCCCGGACCCTGGGTCGGGGGCTTCGACTTTCCCTTCGGCCTGCCGCGCGAGCTGGTGCGCGACTTGGGCTGGCCGAAACGCTGGCGCGCGCTCGTCGAGCTTTGCGGCGATCTGACGCGCCGGGAGTTCCGCGGCATCCTGGACGGCTATCGCGCGACGCGGCCTTCGGGCCGGAAATACGCGCATCGCAGCACCGATTTTCCCGCCGGATCGTCAAGCCCGATGAAGCTCGTCAATCCGCCCGTCGCGCTCATGTTCCACGAAGGCGCGCCGCGGCTGATCGATGCGGGCGTGCATATACCCGGACTGCTGGAGGGCGACCGGACGCGCATCGCATTGGAGGCCTATCCGGGGCTGCTCGCGCGCTCCATCCTCGGGCGCGTTTCATACAAGAACGACACGAAGCTGAAACAGACGCCTGAACGGCGCCGTGCACGTGCGCGGATCGTGGAAAATCTGAACATAAAGATGACCTACAGCCTACGAAAAACCCTGGTCGCGGACGCGAGCGGCGACTCGCTCGACGCCGTGCTCTGCGCCGTCCAGGCCGCCGGCGCGATGAAGAAGCGCAACTACGGCATTCCCGCCGGCATCGGCTGCGAGGGCTGGATCATCTCGGCGTGATGCTCTTCTTGAAAGGCCTCGGCTTCGGCTTCATCCTCGCCGCCACGGTCGGGCCGATGTGGGTGCTCTGCTTTCGCCGCACCGTCGCGCAAGGCCCGCTCGCCGGCTTCGTCTCCGGCATGGGCATCGCGGTGGCGGACGGCTTCTACGGCGCCGTCGCCGCTTTCGGCCTCACCGCGATCTCGGGCGTGCTGCTCACCCACAGCTTCTGGATCGGGATCGTCGGCTCTGCGTTCCTGCTTTATCTCGGGATGAAAACGCTTCTTTCGAAACCGGAAATCGAAAGCGAAAACGAAGCTTCCATCGGTTATTCGAACGCTTTTCTGTCGACCCTCGGCCTGACGCTTGCCAACCCGCCGACCATCCTCGCCTTCGCGGCGATTTTCGCCGGCCTTGGGCTCGTCTCGGACGCCGACTATGGAACCGCCTCGCTCATCGTCGCCGGCGTCTTTCTTGGGTCGGCCTCCTGGTGGATCATCCTCGCCGCAGGCGCCGGCTGGCTGCGGGCGCGCATGGGACCGGGCCTCGTGCGCGCGATCAACGTGGTTTCGGGACTCTCGATCCTCGGCTTCGCCGCCTGGCAGCTTCTAAGGCTTATCTGATCGTCCGTTTCGGCTATTTGCAGAAATTCGCAGCGAGATTGCTTATAACCGCTTCGCAAGTCGCGCTGTAAGTTTGTATAAAAAAAACTGGGGGATCCTTGAAGAAGATTTTTTCGCATCGCCGCGTGGCGATAGGCGTGATGCTTGCATTCGCGCCTGCTCTCGCGGGCGTCGCTAAATCGGCTTGGGCCGACGGCGGTTTTGGCAACGGTGGAGCAAGCGCAGGTTCCGACTCGACTACCGGTGCCGGCGGCACTGGCGATACCGGTCTCGGAGCCGGCGGCGGCGCAGGGGGTGGGGCCGGTGTCACCGGCGGCAATGGTGGCGGTGGCTTTCAGGCAGCTGGCGGCGCGGGGGGAGCATTCGCTGGCGCAAACGGAGCAGCCGGCGGGTTTGGCAATAATTCTGGTGGCGGTGGCGGCGGCGGCGGGGCGCACGGCGCGGTCGGGTCCCCACCCGGGGGATTGATCGGATTTTTGACGGGTGGTCGGGGTGGCGCGGGAGGCGACGGCGACATTGCGGGTGGAGGCGGCGGCGCAGGCGGATACGGCGTTGTAATCACCGGTGCGGGCGTCATTACCACCGTAGGCGATATTGCCGGCGGCCAAGGCGGCGCCGCAGGGACCTCACCGTTCGGCACCGGGGGAGCCGGAAGTGGAGGTATCGGGATCGCGTTCACGGCGCCCGGTGCCAGTTTGGTCAATTCCGCTTCGATTATTTCTGGTGGGGCTGGCGGAGGCGGCAATTCTTTTATTGCGAATGGTGCTGGTGGCGCAGGAATCGTCGGCAACGATCTGACGATCACCAATGGCGGCACGATCAGCGGCGGCCTTAGCGTGGGCGGAAGCGCGAATCCGCATTCCTTTGGCGCAGGTGGCGCCGGGATCGTTGGCAGCGGTCTGACGGTCGCCAACAGCGGCACGATCAGCGGCGGCCTTGGCGGCAACGGCGTCACCCGCGCCAATGCGATTACATTTACCGGCGGCATCAACGTGATTGAGTTGCAGGCGGGGTCGACCATTACCGGCAATGTCGTTGCCTTTAGTGCTGGCGACACGTTTCGTCTGGGTGGAAATGCAAACGGGACCTTTGACGTCTCCCTCATCGGGCCCACAGCGCAGTATCAAGGATTCGGCGTTTTCGAGAAGACCGGCGCCAGCACATGGACGCTGACGGGGACGACGACTGCCCTTACCTCGTGGACGATTAACGCAGGGACGTTGCAGATCGGCGCAGGCGGCGCAACCGGTAACCTCGGCACGGGGGCTGTGACGAACAACGCCGCTCTGGTTTTCGACCGATCCAATGCCATAACCGTGGCAAACGCAATCAGCGGCACGGGGACGGTGACGCAGAACGGCGCAGGCACGCTCACGCTGACGGGAGCGAATAGCTACAGCGGCGCAACCACGATCAACAGCGGCACGCTGCAGATCGGCTCGGGCGCCACGAGCGGCACCCTCGGTGCTGGCGCGGTGACCAACAACGCCGCTCTTGTGTTCAACCGGTCCGATGCAATTACCGTAGCGAACACAATCGGCGGGACAGGGACGCTGACGAAGAACGGGGGCGGCACGCTGACATTGACTGGGGCGAATACCTATAGCGGCGCGACGACGATCAACAGCGGCACACTCGCGATCTCGAACGACAACAATCTCGGCGACGCGTCAGGGCGTCTCACATTCGCCGGCGGCACGCTGCGCTTCGATTCGGCTATGAACAGCGCACGCCCAATCACGCTCGGCGGGGGCGGCGCCACTTTAGACACGAATGGCAATGCGATCACCTTGTCCGGGGTCGTTTCCGATGTCGGTACTCTTACCAAGATCGGCACGGGCACGCTCACGTTGTCCGGCGCGAACACATACGCTGGCATGACGAGCGTCAACGCCGGAACACTCGCCGTGAATGGTTCGATGGTAAGCATCACGACCGTGAACAACGGCGGTACGCTCGGCGGCAGCGGCACGGTCGGCGCGGTAAACGTGACGAGCGGCGGAATGCTCGCGCCCGGGAATTCGATCGGCACGCTGACTGTGAACGGGAACCTCACGTTCGCAGCGGGTTCAGTGTTCAGGGTCGAGACTGATGCGGCGGGCAATGCCGATCGCGTCAATGTCATCGGCGCCCCGGGCACGATCACAATCAACGGCGGCACGGTCGAGGTGCAGGCAGGTGCGGGAACGTACGCCCGAAATACGCAATACACGATCCTCAGTTCTACCGGCGCGACCACCGGCCAGTTCACAGCAGTGACGACCAACCTCGCGTTTCTTACGCCGACGCTCATCTACCAGCCGAACGCAGTGCTCCTCAATGTCGCCTCGGGCGCGACCATGAGCTACCCGACTGTAGCGACGACACGAAATCAGACCAGTGTCGCCAATTACCTGGATTCATTTGCGAACAATCCGGGCAATGCGACCGCGGCGAATCTCATTCAGCGGATCGACAACCTGTCGGCGCAACAAGCGCGCACCGCCTTCGACGGGCTCTCGGGCAGCTCGCACGCAAGCGCATCGCAGGTCAGCGGCGCGGTGAGCCGTATGCTGTCCGGGGTCGTCATGGGGCGAGCCGATGCGGCCGGCGTCGTCGGAGATCGGAGCGCGGGATTCCGGGGAGTGCAGGTAGCGAGGCTCGACCTGGAATCGTTCGAGCTGCCACGCGCGGCGATGAGCGACGCCTCGTTGCAGCTTGCGCAGGCCCAAGCCCCTTCGAGAAGGGCTCGCGCGGGCGAAGCGGGGTTCTGGGGTCAGGCGTTCGGCACGGGCGGGCGGATCGATTCGAACGGCAATGGGCCGAGTTCCAGCTACCGTGCAGCCGGCTTCATGGGCGGCTACGACCTTATGGTGACTCCGAACTGGCTCATCGGCGGCGCGCTCGGTTACACACCTACGCACTGGCATGCGGAGGTGAACGGCGCATCGGGTTCGAGCGGCCAGACCGAGACGCCGAGCGCCGCGCTCTATGCGCGCTACGCCACCGGGCATTGGCAACTGCGCCTGAACGCCGGGTATGCCGACCACAAGTTCGACACGACGCGGGACGTGACGATCGGCGCTGCGACGAGCCGACTGTCCTCGACCCACCATGGCCGTGAGTGGAGCGGGACCACCGAGATCGAATACGCGATGCCGATGGGCGGCTGGGAATTGCGGCCGCTCGCCGGCGTGCGCTATGCCAACCTGAGGGAGAAGGCCTTCACCGAAAGCGGCGACGCCGCAGCAGCGCTGTCCGTGAACGCGCGCACGACCGCGAATCTGAACGCGACGGCGGGGGCACGCCTCCTTCGCCCATTTGGGGGCGGCAGCGGAGGCTGGGAGTTCCGCGCTGCGGTCTCCCACCTGTTTGGCGACCGCGACTCACCGGTCAGCGCGCGGCTTGCGGGGCAGCAGGCGAGCTTCACCGCCGACGGTACGCCGCTTAAGCGTACCGCGCTGACGCTGGGCGCCGGCGTCGCAGGTACGATCAGAAAGAACTTGAGCGCCTTTGCTGACATCTCGTACGAAGCGCGCGGCTCGGGCCAGGACGCCTACGCCGTGACAGCGGGCTTGCGTATCGTCTGGTAATCAGCGGCAGACAGCGTAGGGATGCGGTTACGGCGGTCGGCGCAGGAGATCTGCTTCGGTCTTTGAGCGGACGTTAACTCGCGCCCGGCAGGAAATCGTCGAGCGGAACGCCGAAGCTGTTCAGCGCCCAGGACACGAGGTTGTACTGGCCGATGGTGAACACGGCGTCCATCATCTGCTCGGTCGAGTACTTCGCGGCGAGCGCGGCCCAGGTCTGATCGGAAACCACGGAATTCTCGTGGAGGTCGTCCACCGCCTGCAGCAGCGCGGCCTCGCCGGCGTTCCAGCCGGCCGCCGGCCCCTGCTTGACGCGCTCGATCTCCGCCTCGCTGATGCCGCTGCGCTTGGCGATCTCCACGTGCTGCGCCCACTCGTATTCGGCCTGGTTGAGCCAGCCGATGCGCAGGATCAGCAGCTCGCGCTCGCGCGGCGGCAGCGTCTGCTTGCGCAGGATGTGGCCGGCGAACACCGTCCAGCGCCGGGTCAGGTCCGGATGGTTCATCATCACGCGGAAGATATTCAGGTCGCGGCCGTCGACCCGGTTCTTGGCCGCGGTCTCGGCGTCCTCCGCGCTCAGCGTCTTCAGGTCGCGCATCGGGATGCGCTGCTTGCGCCTGGGCAGGTCTCGATTCATAGATGGGCGTGCCAGAGATAGTGCACCGCGATGCCGGCGGCGAGCCCGCAAACCACGAATGCCGCGATGCAGGCCACGAGCAGTTTGCCGACGTGAAACTCGGCTGAATAGCGCTCGACCTCGCGCACTCGCCGCAGGAGATCGATTTCCCTGACCGAGCCGTCCGCGTTGCGGAACGCTTCGAGCCCGATTTCAAGCTCGGTCGCGCGCGACGCGAGCGCTTCGCCTCGAAGAGTGCGGCTGTCGGGTTTCGCCATGGGCCGTGTACGGCAGAGTGTACGGCAGAGATTCTACAGTGCTGTGGATTTATACAGCAGTTCGGCCTAGAATCGCCCGCATCCCGACGCTCGCGATCGAACACGACCCGTGACTGCCCTGCTGGATGCGCCGCTCGCGATCGTCGATCTCGAGACGACCGGCGCGCACCCGGCATACAGCCGGATCACGGAGATCGCGGTCGTGGAAGTGAACGAGGGCGACGTGGTCTCGGAGTGGTCGACCCTGCTCAATCCCGGCACGGCAATCCCGGCCGGCATCCAGGCGCTGACGGGCATCACCAACGAGATGGTCGCGAGCGCGCCGGCCTTCGCGGACCTCGCGCGCGAAATCCACGAGCGGCTCGACGGGCGCGTGTTCGTCGCCCACAACGCGCGCTTCGACTACGGGTTCCTGCGCCACGAGTTCGAGCGGGCGGGATTGCGCTTTCACGCGCGCACGCTCTGTACCGTCAAGCTCTCGCGCCGGCTCTACCCGGCCTACCGGCGCCATAGCCTCGACAGCCTGATCGAGCGCCACGGCTTGCGGTGCCCTGCGCGCCATCGCGCGCTCGGCGACGCGCAGGCGGTGTGGGAGTTCCTGCGTGTGGCCGAGAACGAGCAAGGCGTGGCGCGGCTGCAGGAAGTGGCGCGCAACCTCTCGAAGCTGCCGGCCTTGCCGCCGCACATCGAGCGCTCGGTGGTGGATGCGATCCCCGAGGCGCCGGGCGCGTATCTTTTCTACGGCGAAGGCGAGACGCTCCTCTACGTCGGCAAGAGCGTGGCGATGCGCAGTCGCGTGCTCCAGCACTTCTCGGGCGACCTGAATTCCCCGCGCGAGCAGCAAATCGCGCGCGAGCTGCGCCGCATCGAGTGGCGGCGCACCTGCGGCGAGCTCGGCGCGCTGCTGCTCGAGGCGCGCCTGGTGAAGACGCTCAAGCCCGCTTTCAACCGGCAGCTCAAGGACGCGAAGGGGCTTTGCGGCTTTTCGTTCGATTCGACCCGGCTGAATCTGGAAGAAAATGAAAGCATCAATTCCGAAACCCTTCCGTTCCTGCACGGCATCTTCCGCTCGCGGCGCTCGGCGCTCGCGGCGTTGCGCGAGCTGGCGGCCGAGCACGGCCTGTGCCTGCAGACGCTCGGCTTCGAGCGCGCGCGAAAAGGAGCGTGCTTCCACCACCAGATCCAGCGCTGCTCGGGCGTGTGCGCGGGCAAGGAAAGCCCGCACCAGCACCTGGCGAGGGTCGGCGCGGCGCTCGCGCGCCTGAAGCTGCCGGCCTGGCCCTGGCGCGGGCCGGTCGGCGTGATCGAGCGCGACGCCGAGCGGGACGCGACTGAAGTGCACGTCGTCGACCAATGGTGCTGGCTCGGCACGGCGCAAAGCGACACGGAAGTCTCCGAGATCCTCGAAGGCGCGCGCCGCGCGCGCTTCGACCTCGATCACTTCCGCATTTTCACGCGCCACCTGCGCGAGGGCCGCGCGCGGGTGGTCGAGCTGCGCGCCGAGCAGCGGGCGGCTGCCTGATGCACCTCGAGCTCGTCCTCCCCGGGCTGCTCGGCGGCGGAAGCGACAGGCCGCTTCCGGCGCTCGAGCTGCTGCTCGCGCGCGGCAGGCGGGCCGAAGGGCCTTGCGAAGACCTGGAGTCGTGGCTTTTCCGGGGTTTTGACGTGAAATCGGAAACCCTGCCTGCGGGCGCCTTGGCGGCGCTTGCGCTCGGCCTAGAGCCGGGCGAGCGCTTCTGGCTGCGCGCAGACCCGGTGCACCTGCGCGCCGACCGCGACCGGCTGCTCCTTTTCCCGAGCCCGGCGTTCGCGCTCGCAAGCGAGGAGTCCGCGCAGCTGGCCGGCGCGCTCGAGCGGCATTTTTCCGGTCTCTTCGAGCTGAAGGCGCTCAGGCCGGACCTCTGGGTCATTGCGACGGCGGACGAGACTCCGCTCGGCGCGAAAGCGCCGCTCGAGCTCGTCGGCCAGAACGTGGATTCGAACCTGCCCGGGAAGCGCTGGCACGCGCTCCTGAACGAGATCCAGATGGCGCTCTACCAGCATCCGGTCAACACCGAGCGCGAGGCGCGCGGCGAGCCCGTCGTGAACAGCGTCTGGCTCTGGGGCGGCGGGCGGCTGCCCCGCGCCGCGGCAAGCCGCTGGAAAAGCGTGGCCGCAAGCGACCCGGTCGCGCTCGGCCTCGCGCGCCTCTCGGGCGCCCGCCATGGCCTCGCTCGGGCGAGCGCGGACGAATGGCTCGACGGGGCGCCGGCCGACGGCCGCCACCTCGTCGTCCTCGACGCGGCGCGCGCCCCGCGCGCGCTCGGTGACGCCGCCGGGCTTGCGCGCGCCCTTCACGCGCTGGAAGAGCGCTGGTTCGCGCCGCTCCTCTCCGCGCTCAGGTCCGAGCGCATCGGCATGGTGACGCTGCACGCGCCCGAAGCGGGGCTTTCTTTCGAGACGATTCGCGGCGATCTGAGACGTTTCTGGCGGCGGCCCCG
>DATAHF010000119.1:0-5816 GCA_036263315.1 Burkholderiales bacterium | reverse complement strand
GCGTTCTCGCCCTCGGGACGCTACCTGGGCGTGATGGCGGAGCTGGAGAACCTGAAGGAGAGCGGCATCACCGCCATCGAGCTGATGCCGCTCGCGGACTTCGCCGGCAAGCGCAACTGGGGCTACGACGGCGTGCTGCCCTATGCGCCCGACAGCCGCTACGGCCGACCCGAGGGGCTGAAGGGCTTCATCGACGCGGCGCATGCCGCGGGCCTCATGGTGCTGCTCGACGTGGTCTACAACCACTTCGGCCCGAAAGGGAACTACCTCGGCCTGTACGCGCCGCAGTTCTTCACCGAGCGCTACAAGACGCCCTGGGGCGCGGCCATCAACTTCGGCGGCGAGGGCAGCCGCTGGGTGCGCGAATACTTCATCCACAACGCGCTCTACTGGCTCACGGAATTCCGCTTCGACGGCCTGCGCTTCGATGCCGTCCATGCGATTCATGACGAATCCCCGAAGCACGTGCTTCTCGAGCTCTGTGAAAGAGCGAACGAGGCCATGGGAGGGCACCGACACGTGCACCTGGTTCTGGAGAACGACGCGAACCAGGCGAGATTCCTGGGAAAAGGCAAGTACACCGCGCAGTGGAACGACGACTCGCACCACGGCTACCACGTGCTCGCGACCGGCGAGTCGGACGGCTACTACGTGGCCTATGCCGATGCGCCGGCGAAGCATCTCGCGCGCTGCCTCGCGGAGGGCTTCGCCTACCAGGGCGAGGTGTCGCCGTTCAGCAAGGCGCCGCGCGGGGAGAAGAGCGGCCACCTTTCGCCGCTCGCCTTCATCGACTTCCTGCAGAACCACGACCAGGTGGGCAACCGCGCGCTGGGCGAGCGCCTCGTCGCGCTGGCCGAAGAGCGGATCGTGCGCATGCTGTCCGCGATCCTGCTGCTCGCGCCGTCGCCGCCGATGCTTTTCATGGGCGAGGAATGGGGCTGCCGCCAGCCGTTCCTGTACTTCTGCGATTTCTCCGGCCCGCTCGGCGAGGCGGTGCGGCGCGGCCGGCGCGAGGAGTTTTCGCGCTTCGCCGCGTTCGCCGAGCCGTCGTCGCGCCAGCGCATCCCCGATCCGCTGGCGGAGAGCACCTTCAAGCGCAGCACGCTGCGCTGGAAAGACAGCGAGAGCACCGCGGGCGCGGCCTGGCTCTCGCATTACGGCGCGCTTCTCGAGCTTCGCGCGCGCGAGATCGCGCCGCGCCTCCCGGACGCGCAGCCCGGGCGCTACCGCATGCTCGCGCCGAGGGCGTTCGAGATCACCTGGCCGCTGCGCGACTCGCAGCTCGTGCTCGTCGCGAACTGCGACAACGAGGCGATAACGCTCGAGGGCACCCCGCAGGGCCGGGTGCTCTGGTCCTCGAACGACCAGCCGGGCGCGCCCTGGTCGGCCACCTGGTGGCTGGCCGCGTGAAGGAAGCGTCGGAGGAAGTCGCTTCAAGCTACCTCGACGTCTGGGGCCGGCAGCGCGACATCAGCGCCGAGACGCGCCAGGCATTGACGCAGGCGCTCGGCGCGCCGGGGAAGGCAGCGCGCGTGCGCATCCCGAAGGGACGTTGCTACCAGCCGGAGCTCTTCGAGGAAGGTGCCCGGGTCTGGGGCTTCATGGTCCAGCTCTATGCGCTGCGCTCGGGGCGCAACTGGGGCATCGGCGATTTCGGCGATCTCGCGGCGCTCGTGGAAACCTCGGCGCGCCTGGGCGCCGCGCTCGTCGGCGTGAATCCGCTGCACGCCGCGCACGTGAGCCCGTACAGCCCTTCGAGCCGCCATGCACTGAACATCATCTATCTCGACGTCGAGGCGATCCCGGAATTCGCCCGGTGCGCCCCGGCGCAGCGCTTGTGCAACTCCTCGGCGTTCAGAACGAGGATCGAGGCGCTGCGCGACTCGGCCCTGGTGGACTACGACGGCGTACGCAAGGCCAAGCTGCAGGTGCTCGAGCTCGTCTTTTCGTCCCTTTCGAAGGATCCCGTACGGCGCGCGGCTTTCCGCGAATTCAGGAAAACGCTCGCCAAGGGGGTGCGCGATTACGCGCTGTACGAGGCGCTCGCCGAGAAGCTGGGCTACGGCTGGCAGGGCTGGCCGGAGCGCTATCGGGATCCGCGCTCCAAAGCGGTGGCGCAGTTCGCCCGCGGCCGCGAGGCGCGCGTGGCGTTCCACGAGTACCTGCAATGGAACGCGCGCCTGCAGCTCGACTCGGTGCAGCAGAAGGCAAAAGCGCTCGGCATGCCGATCGGGCTTTATTTCGACCTCGCGCTCGGCGCGGACCGCGGCGGCGCCGAGGTGTGGAGCGACCAGGCGGTGTTCGCCACCGCGGTGTCGTGCGGCGCGCCGCCGGACGAGTTCAATCCGCGCGGCCAGGACTGGGGCTTGCCGCCGTACTCGCCGCGGCGGCTGCGCGCCGCGGGCTACCGGCCGTTCATCGATCTCCTGCGCGCCAACATGCCGCCCGGGGGCGCGCTGCGCCTCGACCACGTCATGGCGCTCATGCGCCTGTGGTGGGTCCCGCCCGACGCGAAGCCGGAGGCGGGCGGCTATGTCCACTATCCCTTCCGCGAGCTTCTCGGGCTGCTCGCCGAAGAGAGCCGCCGCAACCGCTGCCTGGTTGTGGGGGAGGACCTCGGCACCGTCCTGCCGGAGTTCCGCAGCGCGCTGAACGAGGCCGGCGTGCTCTCGTACCGGCCGCTTCTTTTCGAGAAGACGCCGCAGGGCGAGTTCGCGCCTCCGGAGGCCTACCCGCGCGAGGCGCTGGTGTGCGTCAGCACGCACGACCTGCCCACGTGGGCGGGCTTCTTCCGCGATCACGACCTCGAGCTGCGGAAGAACGCGTCGCTCAGCGTGGATCCGGCCGCCGAAAAAGAAGCGCGGGAAAAGGACAAGGGCGCGCTGCTCGCCGCGCTGTCGCGCGCCGGCCTCGACGCTTCAGCCGCGTCCGCGCACCGCTTCATCGCGCGCACCCCGGCGAAGCTCATGCTCGTTCAGCCCGAGGACGTGTTCGATCTGCAGGAGCAGGCCAACCTGCCCGGAAGCATCGACCAGCACCCGAACTGGCGCCGCAAGCTGCCGCTCCCGCTCGAGGAATGGGCGGCCGACGAGCGCATGCGCTCGCTCGCGCGCGCCATCGCGCCGGAGCGCGGCATCGGGCTGCGCACCCCGCGCGCCACCTACCGCATCCAGTTCCACAAGGGATTCCGCTTCGCCGACGCTACCGCGCTCGTGCCGTATCTCGCCGCGCTCGGGGTGAGCCACCTCTACGCCTCGCCATTCCTCAAGGCGCGGCCGGGCAGCACGCACGGCTACGACATCATCGACCACAACCGCCTCAACCCGGAGATCGGCACCGAGGCCGAGCTCGATGCGCTGCTCGCCGCGCTTCGCCGCCACCGCATGGGCCTGGTGATGGACATCGTGCCGAACCACATGGGCGTGCTGCAGGGCGACAACGCGTGGTGGCAGGACGTGCTGGAAAAGGGGCGCGCCTCGCCGTACGCGAAGTTCTTCGACATCGACTGGGCGCCGGCGAAGGCGGAGCTGCGCGGCAAGGTGCTGCTGCCGGTGCTCGGCAAGCACTACGGCGACGCGCTCGAGGCGGGCGAGCTGAAGGTTCGGGGAGCAGACATCGCTTACTACGACCACCGCTTTCCACTGAACCAGAAATCCCTGAGAAGCATGCCGGCGAAAGGAAAATTGGACTCGCTAGCGCTGCACCGCCTCCTCGAGCGGCAGCACTATCGGCTCGCGTTCTGGCGCGTTGCGGCCGACGAGATCAACTACCGGCGTTTCTTCGAGATCGTCGACCTCGCCGGCGTGCGCGTGGAGGACAAGGCGGTGTTCGACGCGACGCATGCGCTCATTGCGCGCCTCGCGCTCAAGCCCGGCGTGGATGGCTTGCGCGTGGACCATCCGGACGGCCTCGCAGATCCGCAGCAGTACCTGGAGCGGCTCCAGGGGCTGGGGCGCGGGCCGTGGATCGTGGTGGAGAAGATCCTCGCCGACTACGAGCATCTGCCGGACTGGCCGATCGACGGCACCACGGGCTACCGCTTCGCCAACGTGCTCACCGCGCTCTTCGTGGATTCCTCGGCGCGCACGCGCTTCGACCGCATCTACCAGCGCTTCACCGGCGAGCGGCGCACCTTCGAGGAGATCGCCTACGAGAGCCGCATGCTCATCATGGGCACGACGCTCGCCGCGGACCTGAACGTCCTCACTACCCGGCTCGCGCGCATCGCCGCCGGGAGCCGGTTCACCCGCGACTACACCGCGAGCGGCCTGCGCGGGGCGATCGCGGAAATCGCGGCGCGCTTTCCGGTCTATCGCACCTACGTAAGCGCGCGCGGCGTGTCGGACACCGACCGGCGCTATATCGAGTGGGCGGTCAAGAGCGCGCAGCGCTCGAGCCGGCTCGCCGATCCGAGCGTGTTCGACTTCGTGCGCGGCGTCCTCACGCTCGACGCGGCACCGAAGACCGGCGCGCGGCGCGCGGACATGCTGCGCTTCGCGATGCGCTTCCAGCAGTTCACCGCGCCGGTGGTGGCGAAGGGCGTGGAGGACACGGCGTTCTACCGCTATCACCGCCTGGCGTGCCTGAACGAGGTCGGCGCCGATCCGCGCGACTTCGGCCTGTCGCTCAAGGCGTTCCACGCGGCGGCGGAAGACCGGCTGCGGCGCTGGCCGCGCACCATGCTCGCCACCTCGACGCACGACACCAAGCGCTCGGAGGACGTGCGCGCGCGCCTCGGCGTGCTCTCCGAGTTCGCCTCCGCCTGGCGCTTCATGCTGCGGCGCTGGAGCGTGCTCAACCGCAGCGCGCGCAGCGACCGGGAAAACGGGGGCGCGCCCGCGCGCTCGGACGAATACCTCTATTACCAGGTGCTGCTTGGCATCTGGCCCGACGCGCCGCCGGACGCCGCGGCGCTGAAGGGACTGGGGGAGCGCCTGCGCGCCTACATGCTGAAGGCGGTGCGCGAGGCCAAGGTCCACACCAGCTGGATCAACCCCGACACCGGCTACGAGGAGGCGCTCGAGCGCTTCGTGTCGCTCAGCCTCGAGAACCCGCTCTTCCTCAAGGACGTGAACGAGGTCGTGCCGCGGCTCGCGCACGTGGGGCGGCTCGTCGCCCTGTCGCAGGCGCTCCTCAAGGTGGCGTCGCCCGGCGTGCCCGACTACTACCAGGGCTGCGAGACCTGGGACTACAGCCTCGTCGACCCGGACAACCGCCGGGCGGTCGACTACGCGCGGCGCAGGCAGATGCTGCTGTCGCTCGAAGACGCGAGCGCGGCAGACCTGGTGCGCACGCTGGCCGACGGCCGCGCCAAGCTGCTGATCGTCGCCAGGGGCCTCGCGCTGCGCGCGCAGATGCCGGAGGTCTTCCACGAGGGGGCTTACACGCCGCTCTACGCGGACGCCGGGCGCGAGGAAAACGTCTGCGCCTTTGCCTTGCGCCTCGGCTCGCGCACCGTGATCGCCATCGCCCCGCGCCTTTTCGCCCAGCTCATCAAGGACGACGGCGCGCCGCTCGGCGCCGGGACCTGGGGCGACCACGTCCTCTCGCTCCCGGGCGATTTCCCCGGCCGCTATCGCAACGTGCTCACCAACGAGCTCGTCGGCGCGGAGAAGCACGGCCTTCGGATCGCGGACGTGCTCGCAACCTTTCCGGCGGCGCTACTCGTCAGCAGCTAAAGCTCCGCCATTGGATGGCGATGGTTGTCGTCGAATATCGCGCTCTGCTGTAGTTGGCCAACGACAGCGCGCTGCGTGACTTGCAATTTGCTGGAATTTCCGTAATGTGTCCGCGCTGGAATTGGGAGTTGCATGAGC
>DATAHF010000118.1:0-4044 GCA_036263315.1 Burkholderiales bacterium | reverse complement strand
TCGCGAGCCGGAGCTTCGGGGCCATCGACAATTTCGCTCTGCTGGCGATCCCCTTCTTCATTCTGGCCGGCGAGCTGATGGAGACCGGCGGCATTTCGCAGCGCCTCATCGTGCTCGCGCGCGCCCTGGTCGGCCACATGCGCGGCGGGCTGGGGAACGTCACCATCTTCGGCATGGTCCTCTTTTCCGGCATCTCGGGATCCACCCAGGCCGATGCGGCGGCGGTCGGCTCGCTCATGATCCCGGCGATGAAGCACCACGGCTACAGCGCCGGGCGCGCGGGCGCGATCGTCGCGGCGGCGGCGGGCATGGGCATCCTCGTGCCGCCGTGCCTCACCATGGTGGTCTACGGCAGCGTGACGAACGTCTCGATCGGCGCGCTCTTCGCCGCCGGGTTCATTCCGGCGTTTGCGATGGCGATCGCCATCGCGGCCCAGCAGATGCTGAGCGCCAAGCGTGCCGGCCTGGAGCCCGAGCCGCGCGCGAGCTGGGGCGAGCGCGCACGCGCGCTCGGCTCGGCGTTCTGGGCGCTCATGATGCCGGTGATCATCTTCGGCGGCATTTTGGGCGGAGTGTTCACGCCGACCGAGGCGGCGGTCGTGGCGGCGGTATACGCCCTTTTTGCGGGCGCGTTCATCTACCGCGAAATCACCTGGCGCTTCTTCTACCGGACGCTCGTGCGCACCGGGGTGACGACCGGCGTGGTGATGATCATGATTGCGGGAGCGAACATCTTTTCATGGCTGATGACGGTCGAGCGCGTCCCCCACACGCTCGCCGCCGTCATCCAGGCCGTCGGCGGCGGCCGCCAGATCTTCATCCTGCTGAGCGTGCTCGTGTTCCTGGTGCTGTTCGCGCTGCTCGACGGGCTTCCGGGGATGCTGATGATCATCCCGGTATTCGTCCCCATCGCCCAGCAGCTCGGCATCGACCTGCTCCACTACGGCATCATCATGACGACCGTGATGGGCATCGCGCTCTTCCTCCCGCCTTTCGGGGTGGGCCTGTTCATCATTCTCGGCATCGCCGGCTGCCCGTTGCGCGATATCACGCGCGAGCTGCTGCCCTACGTCCTGACGATGCTCGTCGTCGCGCTCGTCATCGCGTACGTTCCCTGGATCAGCTTCGCCCTGCCAAGCGCATTCGGCCTGTACAAGGCGCCGTTCTAGAATCGTCCCATGACCACGCTCTACGAGGAGCTGAACCCGGCGCCGCGCCTGCTGATGGGCCCCGGCCCGATCAATGCCGACCCGAGGGTCCTGCGCGCGATGAGCGCCGGGCTGCTGGGCCAGTTCGACCCGCAGTTCAGGCAATACATGGCGCAGACGGCCGAGCTCTATCGCGGCGTCTTCCAGACCGGGAACCGCTGGACCCTGCTCGTCGACGGAACCGCGCGCGCAGCCATCGAGGCGGCGCTCGCCTCGCTGATCGAGCCCGGCGACCGGGTGCTGGTGCCCGTGTTCGGCCGCTTCGGGCACCTGATCGTGGAGATCGCCAAGCGCTGCGGTGCCGAGGTGTCGGTCATCGAGACCGAGTGGGGCACCGTGTTCCCCGACGAGCTGCTGCAGAAATCGCTCAAGGACAAGAAGCCGAAGCTCGTCGCGTTGTCGCACGGCGATACCTCGACCACCATGGCGCAGCCGCTGGAGGCGCTCGGCCGCGCATGCCGCGCGAGCGACGCGCTGCTCTACGTGGACGCCACGGCCACGCTCGGCGGCATGGATCTCCCGGTCGACGCCTGGCAGCTCGACGTCGTGACCGCGGGCCTGCAGAAATGCCTCGGCGGCCCGTCCGGGAGCGCGCCGCTTACGCTCAACGAGCGGGCGGAGAAGCGCATCGTGCGGCGCCGCCACATCGAAGAAGGGCTGCGCGCCAAGGACGAGAAGCAGGGCGAAGGCACCGTCATCCGATCGAACTATTTCGACCTTGCGATGATCATGGACTACTGGTCCGATCGCGCGCTCAACCACCACACGGAAGCGACCACCATGCTGTATGCGGCGCGCGAATGCGCGCGCATCCTGCTGCAGGAAGGCTTGCCGCAAGCTTTCGCCCGGCACGCGCTCGCTTCCGAAGCGCTCGTCGCCGGCCTCTCCGCCATGGGCTTGCGCCTTTTCGGCGATCTCGCCCACAAGATGGCCAACGTGACCGGCGTGTACATCCCGGCCGGCGTCGACGGCGACAAGGCGCGCCGCGCACTGCTCCAGGATTTCAACATCGAGATCGGCACTTCCTTCGGGCCGCTGCACGGCAAGATCTGGCGCATCGGCACCATGGGCTACAACGCGCGGCCCGACACGGTGCTCTGCACCCTCGGCGCGCTGGAGGCGGTGCTTTCGGGCGAGGGCTTCAAGTGCGCGCGCGGCGCAGCCGTGGACGCCGCGCTCGCCGTCTACCGCGCCTGAGCATGGCCGATTCCGTGCTTGTCGCCATCGGCGGCAACGCCACTCATCCCGAGAGCATCAACGGCACGACCGAAGAGCAGGAAGTCGTCGCAGCGCACGCCGCGCGCGCTTTGCTGCCGCTCGTGAAAGCCGGCGAGCGCCTGCTCATCACGCACGGCAACGGGCCGGTCGTGGGCAAGATCCTGCTCCGCATGATGATGACGCGGCACGCCATCCCGCCGATGCGCCTGGACATCTGCGTCGCGCACAGCCAGGGCGGCATCGGCTATCTGCTCCTGCAGGCGCTCGAGAACGCCATGCGCGGCGCCGGCCTCCAGCGCCCGGCCGCTTGCATCGTGACGCAGGTCGAAGTGGACGCGGACGACCCGGCATTCCGCAGTCCGTCGAAGCCCATCGGCCCGTTCTTCTCGCGCGAGGAGGCGCTCGACCTCGAGGCGAAGGGCTGGCGCATGATGGAGGATTCCGGCCGCGGCTGGCGCCATTGCGTGCCCTCGCCGGAGCCGCGCGCCATCCTCAATCTCGGCCTGATCGAGGCGCTGCTCGCCACGCAGGCGGTGGTCATCGCGGGCGGCGGCGGCGGCATCCCGACCGTGCGCGATGCGGCCGGCGACTGGCAGGGACGGGAAGCGGTGATCGACAAGGACCTGACGTCCGCGTTGCTTGCCCGTTCGCTCGGCATCGGCACCCTGCTCATCCTCACGGCGGTCGAGCGCGTGGCCGCCGGCTACGGCACGGCGCGCCAGCGCTTTCTGGACACGGTCAGCGTCGAGGAGCTGAAAGCGCTGCAGCGCGCAGGCGAATTCGGCCGCGGAAGCATGGAGCCGAAGATCCACGCGGCGATCCGCCACATCGAAGGCGGAGGGCGCCGCGCCATCATTGCGCACCTCGACGATGCGGGCGCCGCGCTTGCCGGACGCGCTGGCACGCATGTCGTGAGCGCGTAGACGGCGCGAGTCAGCGCAGAAGGCGCTCCACTACGGAAAGCTGGATCAGCGCCGCGTCCGCCATCTCCGCGAGCGGCACGCTCTCGTTCGGCTTGTGGCTGTCGGCGCCGTCACCCGGCCCGAAGACGATGATCTCGGCGCCGTCGCGCGCGAAGTAGCGCGCGTCGCTTGCGCCGACAACATTCAATCGCTCCGGAGGCTTCCCAGTCAGCTGCCGGATCGCCTGTGAGAATGCCTGCAGCGCCGCTCCATCCTCGCGCGCGCTGAACCCCGCCGTCCCGGTGAGAAGCTCGACCTCCTGTGCGCCGGCCGACGCAAGGAAGCGCTTCAGCTCCTCGAATGCGGCGTCGAAGTCCTCCTGCGGCAGGATGCGCCGGTCGATCTCGATGGAGCAGGTGTCGGGAACCACGTTCGTATTCTCGCCGCCGCGGATCTTGCCGATGCTCAGCGTGGATTGTTGCCCGCTCGCGGATTTCCTGTGTTCGATCTCCGGCAGCAAGTCGGCCTGGAGGCGGGAAATCACCTGGTTCATGCGCAGGATCGCGGACTCGCCGTGGTGCGGGGCGCCGGCGTGCGCAGCGCGGCCTTTGGTCGTGGCCCGTACCCACATGACGCCGCGCTCCTCCAGCACCAGCCGGTTCGACGTCTGCGCGGCCACCAGCAGGATATCGGGCTTGACCGCCGAGATCTCGCGC
>DATAHF010000117.1:0-4025 GCA_036263315.1 Burkholderiales bacterium | reverse complement strand
GCGCGCGCAGCGCGGCGACCATGGCCTGCGCGTCGTCCACCGACAGCGTGGTCTGCGTGACGTAGGCGAGGCGATCGGGCGAGCCGACCTTCAGGGCGGCCACGTCCTCCAGCGTTTCCACGAGGTGCATGCCCGCCGCCGATTGCCCCATGGTGCCCTCGGCCTCGGGATGGCCCTTGTGCCCGATCATGACGATCTCGAATCCGTCGCGCAGCATCTTAGCCACCTCGACGTGCACCTTGGTGACGAGCGGGCAGGTGGCGTCGAACACCTTAAGCCCGCGCCGGTCGGCTTCGGCCTGGACCGCCTTCGATACGCCGTGCGCGCTGAAGATCACGGTGCCGCCGGCAGGCACGTCGTCGAGCTCCTCGACGAAGACCGCGCCCTTGGCGCGCAGGTTGTCCACCACGTACTTGTTGTGCACGATCTCGTGGCGCACGTAGATGGGCGCGCCGAAAAGCTCGAGGGCGCGCTCCACGATCTCGATGGCGCGCTCCACGCCGGCGCAGAACCCGCGGGGATTGGCGAGGACGAGATCCATCAGGCGAGTATCCTCGATTTCTCGTAGGCCGCGTCGAACGCGGCCTCGAGGCGCGGGTTGGTGCCGCGCAGCCGGTCCACTACTTCCTTCGCCCATTCGAAGTACTCGCGGCGCCGCTGCAGGTCCCACTTTGCCGGCGGACGCGTCACCACGTCCCGCACGTTGCAGATCTTGTCGGCGAGCTTCACGAGCTTCGCCTCGCGGCTGATGGTCGCGGCGTGCTCGACCTGCAGGCGCTTCCTTTCGGCCTTGGGCAGGTTCTTGTCGTCGGTGACCTCGGCGACGATGCGCGCGATGCGCGGGCCGAACGCCTCGGCGAGCTCCCCGGGCGTCGTGTCCGTGTCCTCCACCGTGTCGTGCAGCAGCGCCGCGCACAGCACTTCCTCGTCCGTGACGCCGCCCTCGTTCACCAGCACGTCGGCGAGCGCGATCGGGTGGTTGATGTAGGGCGAGGCCTCGGCGTCCTTGCGCCGCTGGTCGCGGTGCTTGTGCGCGGCGAACGCCAGCGCTTTAAGAAGAAGTGCGAGCTCTTGCTTCATGGACGAGGCCGTCGATGATAAGGAGCGCCGCGCCCACCGTGATCGCCGAATCGGCCACGTTGAACGCCGGCCAGTGCCAGCCGAGCGCGTGGAAATCGAGGAAATCCACCACCTGCCCGAAGCGCAGGCGGTCGACCAGGTTGCCGAGCGCGCCGCCGAGGATCGCCGCGAGCCCGGCGCACATCAGGCGCTTCTCGACGTTCTTCACGATGAGAATGGAAACAAGCACCGACGCCGCGGCGGCGAACGCCGCGAAGAGCGGCGTCTGCCAGCCGGCCGCGTCGGAGAGGAAGCTGAACGCGGCGCCCTTGTTGAACACCAGGACGAGGTTGAAGAACCCGGTGAGCGCGCGACGCTCGCCCGGCGCGAAGGCCGCGAGCACCGCGGCCTTGACGAGCTGGTCCGCGGCGACGATGCCCGCCGCAACGAGGAACCAGCGCGCGCTCCTATGCATACTTGCGTGACTCTCCCGGGCCCTTGAGGTTCGATACGCAGCGCCCGCACAGGCCTTCGCCGTTCACGTCGTCGCGGTAGTGCCAGCAGCGCTCGCACTTCGGGTGCGCGCTCGCGACGACCGTAGCGGCTATCGGGGCGCCATCCTCCTTGCGGTGCAGCGTGGCCCGCGACGTCAGCAGCACGAAGCGCAAGTCGTTGCCCAGGCGCTCGAGGGAATGGTAAAGATGCCCGGACGCATCGATATCGACTTCGGCCTGGAGCGACGAGCCGAGCTCCTTGGCCGCGCGCTTTTCCTCGATGCGCTTCATGACGAGCTCGCGCAGCTGCCTGACCTCGCCCCACGCGTTCAATGCCGCCTGGTCGAGCTTCGCGTCCGGAATCTCGTGCCGCGTCTCGAAGAAGACGCTGCCGTCCGCTTCGCGCGTGAGCACCTGCCAGGCCTCCTCCGCGGTGAAGGAAAGTACCGGCGCCATCAGGCGCAGCAGGCTGTGCGCGACGTGCCAGAGCGCGGTCTGCGCCGAGCGGCGCGCCGGCGAGTCCGCGCCCGCCGTGTAGAGCCGGTCTTTCAGGATGTCGAGGTAGAAGGCGCCCAGGTCTTCCGAGCAGAACGTCTGCAGCTTCTGCGCGACGACGTGGAACTGGTAGCGCTCGTAGGCCGAGAGCACCTCCTCCTGCATGCGCGCGGTGATCGCGAGCGCATAGCGGTCGATCTCCACCATGGCTGCGACCGGCACGGCGTTCGCGTTCGGATCGAAGTCCGACGTGTTGGCGAGCAGGAAGCGCAGCGTGTTGCGGATGCGGCGATAGCTCTCCACCACGCGCTTCAGGATCTCGTTCGAGATGAAGAGCTCGCCCGAGTAATCCGTGCTCGCCACCCACAGGCGCAGGATCTCGGCGCCGAGCGTGCTCGACACCTGCTGCGGCGCGACCACGTTGCCCTTCGACTTGGACATCTTGCGGCCTTCGCCGTCCACCACGAACCCGTGCGTGAGCAGCGCCTTGTAGGGCGCAATGCCGTCCGTCATGCAGGATACGAGGAGCGAGGAATGGAACCAGCCGCGGTGCTGGTCCGAGCCCTCGAGATAGAGGTCGGCGGGATACGCGGTGTCGGCGCGATGCGAGCCGCGCAGCACGGTGAAATGCGTGGAGCCGGAGTCGAACCAGACGTCGAGCGTATCGCGGCTCTTCTCGTAATCCGGCGCGTCCTTGCCTAGCAGCGACTCTTTCGTCATGGCCTGCCAGGCTTCGATGCCGCCCTTCTCCACCTGCTTCGCGACTTCTTCCAGCAGCTGCGGCGTGCGCGGATGCAGCGCCCCCGTCTCGCGGTGCAGGAAGAACGGCATCGGCACCCCCCACTGGCGCTGGCGCGAAAGCGTCCAGTCCGGGCGGTTGGCGATCATGCCGTGCAGGCGCGCCTGGCCCCATGCCGGGAAGAACTGCGTCTTCTCGATGCCGCGCAGGGCGGTTCTTCTAAGCGACTCGCCCTGCACGTCCTTGTCCATCGATGCGAACCACTGCGTGGTGGCGCGCAGGATGACCGGCGTCTTGTGGCGCCAGCAGTGCATGTAGCTGTGCACGTGCTTCCAGTCCACGGCGAGGAGCACGCCGTTTTCTTCCAGCGTCTTCACGACCTTCGGGTTCGCGTCCCAGATGGTGAGGCCGCCGAAGAGCGGCAGCGAGGACGCGAATTTGCCGTCGCCGAGGACCGGCGTGAGGATCTCGTCGTCCTTCATTCCGTAGCGGCGGCACGAATCGAAGTCCTCCACGCCGTAGGCCGGCGCGGAATGGACGATCCCGGTGCCCGAGTCGAGCGTGACGTACTCGCCCAGGTAGATCGGCGCAGTGCGGTCGTAGAACGGATGCCTGAACCGGATGTTCTCCAGCGCGCGGCCCTTGCACGAGCCGATCGCCTTGCCGCTCAATCCGTATCGCTTGAGGCAAGCCTCCTGGAGCTCCGCCGCAAGGATGAGAAGCCCCTTCTCGGTGTCGACCAGGTTGTAGGTGAACTCCGGATGGACGTTGAGCGCCTGGTTCCCGGGCAGGGTCCATGGGGTCGTGGTCCAGATCACGGCGAAGCCGTTCTTGCTAATTTTGGTGTTGAATGCGCGCGCGAGTTTTTCCGGCTCCGCAAAAGCGAAGCCGACGTCGATCGCCGGGTCCTTGCGGTCCTCGTACTCCACTTCCGCTTCGGCGAGCGCCGAGCCGCAGTCGAAGCACCAGTTCACGGGCTTCAGGCCGCGGTAGATGTAGCCCTTCTCCAGCAGCTTGCCGAGGACGCGGATCTCGTCGGCCTCGTTGCCGAACGCCATGGTGAGATACGGGTGCTCCCAGTCGCCGAGCACGCCGAGGCGGATGAAGTCGCGCTTCTGGTTCTCGATCTGCTCGGAAGCGAAAGCGCGGCACAGGCGCTGCGTTTCGGCGGGCGGCAGGTTCTTGCCGTACTTCTTCTCGATCTGCACCTCGATCGGCATGCCGTGGCAGTCCCAGCC
>DATAHF010000116.1:0-10586 GCA_036263315.1 Burkholderiales bacterium | reverse complement strand
AGCTCCGGAAGCGCTTTCTCGCGCCGGTTCATCTCGATCAGCGCCACCGCGTAGTTGTTGCGCAGCCGGGTGCACTCGGGCTGCAGCTCGACGCAGCGCTCGAAAAGAGCGGCCGCCTCCTCGAAGCGGCGCGCATCCAGGAGCGCGGCGCCGAGCTCGAGCCGGTACAGGACTTCGCCCGGCCGCCGCTCGACGGCCTGCTGCAGGAGCGCGATCGCCTCCTCCACGCGCCGGTCGCGCAGGGCCATGCGGCCGAGGAAATAAAGCGCGTCGGTATGCTCGGGCTCGCGCTCCAGCACGCGGCGGTAGCCCTGGTCCGCGCCTGCGGCGTCGCCTCGGCATTCGCACTCGAAGGCCGTCCGCAGCCAGGCGTCCGGGGCATCGGCCTCGGCCGGAGCGACAGCCGCGGACTCGGCGCGCATCAGCCGCCTCAGCCAGTTCATGCCCGAGCAATCGTCGCTGGTAACATTGAAAGCGAAGCGCTCAACCCGAGGTCAGACATGTCCAAGCGCGACGTAGCCGATTTTGCCATCGAACTGGCGCAGGAGCTTTCCCGGCGCTCGCCGCCGGATGCCGCCGGAAGATCGGCCATGGGGCTCGCGCGCGCGATCGACGACATCTGCAACCGCGCCGCCGCCTTCCAGCGCGAGGAAAAGCTGGGGCTGTACGGCAAGGCGAAATTCGGCACGGAATTCAAGTTCCGGCTCAAGGAAAGCGGGTACGCGCCGGAGTTCATCGACGAGCTGACCACCAAGCTCCTGATCAGCATGTCGGGCAAGTAGCCTGACCGACAAGCGCCACGCGATCGGCCCGTTCGAGCTGGCGTTGCCGGCCGAACATCCCCTCGACCAGTACCAGCAGCGCTACCGGCTCTACGACTGGGCGCTCGGCGAGCTCGTGCCGCTGCTCCTGGACAAGTATCCGGACGCGACGGCGATCGACATCGGCGCCAATGTGGGCGACACCGCGGCGCTCCTTTGCCGGGAGCGCACCATTCCGGTCCTTTGCATCGAGGCGCATCCACGTTTCCTGCCGTACCTGCGCCGCAACCTGGAGAGCCTTCCTGGAGGGATGGAACTCGCCGAATGCCTGGTGGGCGCGCGCGCCGGAACAGTGCCGGCTGCGAGCTTCAGCGACCATCACGGCACGGCCATGGTACTCGGCGCCCCCATCGCGGGCCCGGACCAAACCGGCATCCCCGTGCGGCCGCTGGCCGCGATCCTGCGCGAGCATCCGCGCTTCCTGGACTCGCGGCTCCTGAAGACCGATACCGACGGGTCGGATTTCGAGATACTGCAATCCTCGCTCGATATCGTCTCGCGCAACCGCCCGATCCTCTACTTCGAGTACGACCCGACGCTGCGGCCCGATGGGGCGAGGGCCGCGCCCGAGACAATCGCCGCGCTGGTGCAAGCCGGCTACCAACACTTCCTTGTCCAGGACAATTTCGGCCACTTCCTCGGCCGCATCGGTGCGGACGTCGAGCAGCGCTTTGCCGAGCTCGACCGGTATCTCTTCTCGAACCTCTGTTTCGGACGCCAGATCTATTACTACGACATCTGCGCCTTCAGCGCGGCCGACCAGGACCTGTGCGCGGCAATGGAGCACATCCATCGGCTGCTCGTCGAATCGGCGCTGAGCGGAGGCGGCACAAGGCCCTGAGCGGCGGCCGGAAAAAGAAACGGCGGGAAGCCCGTCGCCGGACTTCCCGCCGTGGACGTACAAGTCTCCTGCAGATTACCGGCAGGCGCCCGGAAGGTACTTGTTGCCCAGCGGCGAGGTGGTGCCGGCCGTGGTGCAGTTCCAGGTCTTGGCGTTGTCGGTCGAGATCATCGCGACGTTGCCGCTCGTGATGGCCGCGTTGACGTTCGAGCTTTTCATCGTCGCCGTGATGGTGATGTTCGTGCCATCACCGCCAACCGCGATTGCGCCCGTGTACTTGCCGGACGTGGTGCTCACGACGTCGGTGGTGGCCGGCATCGTGCCCTTGTCGGAAATGTATTCCGCGACCGGCGTCTTCGCCGCACCGATCAAGCTCACCGCCTCCGACACCTGCGAACGCGCGATGTAGTCTTGATAGGCCGGGATCGCGACCGCCGCCAGAATTCCGATAATGGCGACCACGATCATCAGCTCGATCAGCGTAAAGCCCTTCTGAAGCGTTTTCATGCAATGGACTCCTTGCCCCTGTTGAACGGATGAGCAGGCCTTCCCGCACCTGCCCGGCGAGTATTACTGCAATCGTCGGGCCAGCTTCCGTTGCAAGACTATTTTGTCTTATGAATCAGGCATTTGCTTCTTATAGGCGTGAAAACTTGGCACCGGGGCTTGTGCCGGGACTGACGATTTTTGTCAGAAGCTGACTTTCTTGGGTCTTGGACCGGATTCAAGCTCCTGCAGCGCGTCGCCCACGCGTTCCAGCACGGTTTCCCAAGTCTCCGTGCGGCCGCGCTGAAAGAGCCGCATGCTCGGATACCACGGCGAGTCCGTCCGGCCCTCGAGCCAGCGCCAGTCCGGCGGAAAGTGAATGAGCGTCCAGACCGGCCTGCCGAGCGCGCCGGCGAGATGCGCCGTCGCTGTGTTGATCGTGATGACGAGATCGAGGCTCGCAATCAGGGCCGCGTCATCGGCAAAGTCGGCGAGCTCTTGCGACAGGTCGACGAGCGCCATGCCCTGAGGTCGCGGCTGCGCCGCCGCGGCGCCCCGCTGCAGGCTGTAGAAGCGAACACCGCCAGAGCGGGCGAGCGGCGCAAGCTGGCGGAGCTCGAGCGAGCGCAGCGGGGTCATGCGGTTTTTCGATTCCGTCGACCAGAAAAGCCCGACCTTGAGCCCTGCGCCTTCCAAGGCGAGGCGCGCGCGCCAACGGGCGGCGGCGTCGCCGGGCGGATGCAGGTAGGGCGTGGCGGCAGGAACCGTCTCGAGCGTCGTACCGAAGATCCGCGGCAGGCTGAGAAGCGGGCAGCACAGGTCGAATTCCGGCGCAGGCGTCTCCGCGTTGTGCACGGCCGTGACGCCCGCCACGGTGGCGAAAAGCGCCATGAGCCTGGGCGAGCAGCTGAGGATCACTTTGCCGCCGCGCGCGGCGACGAGCGGCACGTAGCGCACGAACTGCAGAGCGTCGCCGAAGCCCTGCTCGGCATAAAGAAGGATCGTCTTGCCGCGCAGGTCCGCGCCTTCCCACCGCGGCCGATTCGCGTGCGGCCAGAACGGCGCGAGCTCGGGCAGCCGGAAGCGCCACTCGTATTCTTCCCAGCCGCGCCGGAAGTCCCCGGCCTGCAGCAGCCGCAGCGCCAGATTGAAATGCGCTTCCGCCATGTCGGGCCGCGCAGCGACCGCCGCCTCATAGCAGTCCCTCGCCGCCGCGGCGTCGCCCCGTTCCTCCAGCAGATGCCCGAGGTTCAAGCTCGCCTCGGCGAGACCGGGCCTGAGCGCGAGCGCCGCGCGGTAGCACTCGACCGCCTCGCCCAGCTCACCCGACCGATGCAGCAGCGCGCCCAGGTTGAGGTGCGCCTCCGCGAGCGCGGCATCGGCGGCAATCGCGCTCCGAAAGCAAGCAGCGGCCTCATTCGGTCGCCCCAGCGCCAGGTAGATGTTACCGAGGTTGTTGTGCGCGGGCGCTTGCGAAGGATCGAGCGCAACCGCCTCTTCGTAGCACTCGGCGGCCGCGTCGAGATCGCCGATCGACTGGAGCGACTGGCCGCGCGCCGCCAGCAGCCCGCCCAGTTCGCGCAGCGCAGCGCCATTCTCCGGATCATCCATCAGGATCCGGCGGCAGCGTTCCTCGGACTCTTCGGCGGAATTCAATCGGCTATCCTAGCGAAGCTCATGTTCGACTGGCTCAGATCCCGGCTCGGACCGCGCGGGCGCGGCGACGCCGACCTCCTGCGTCAGGCGGGCGACGCGCTGCGCTCCGGCGCGCCGGCGCGGGCACGCGAAATCTGCCTCGGCGTTCTGGGCCGATCCCCCGGCGATGCGCACGCGCTTTCCCTGATGGCCAACATAGCAGCCGATGAACGGCAAGTCGAGGAAGGCCTGCGCTGGGCCGAGCGCGCGATCGCGGCCGATCCGGCGAGCGCGCTCGCGCACTACTCGGCTGCCCGCCTGTGGGAGCAGGCCGGCCGGCCCGATCGCGCCGAAGCGAGCTATCGGCGCGTGCTCGAAGTGGATCCGGAACACGCCAGGGCGCACAACAATCTGGGCTGCCTGCTCAGCCTGGGGGGGCGGCGCGCCGAGGCACTCGAATGCTTCAGGCACGCCCTGCGGATCGATCCCCGGCAGCCCGAAGCGAACCAGAACTATGCGGCGATGACGAGCGACGCCGGCGCGCAGGCGACGGCCATCGAGGGCTACCTGGAGCAGATTCGCAGCGACCCTGACGATGCTCGCGCGCTCAACAACCTCGCCAACATCTACGCAGGGCTCGGCCGCCACCGCGAAGCGCTGGACCATCTGGAACGGGCGCTCGCGCTCGAGCCCGATCGCGCGGAAGCGCACTACGGCCGGGCGCTCATCCTCCTCAGCCAGGGCGACTACGCCGCCGGGTGGAAAGAGTACGCATGGCGCTGGCGTCTCGAGAGCCCGCTCGGCGCGCCCGCGCGGCGCTTCCCGCAGCCGATGTGGGACGGTCGCCCTCTGGGCGCTGGTGCGCTCTTCCTTCACGGCGAGCTCGCGCTCGGCGAAGCGCTGCAATTTTCGCGCTATGCGCGGCTCGCCGCCGAGCGCTGCGGGGCCGTCGTCATCGAGTGCGCGCCCCGTGCCAGGCCGCTGGTCGAGCGCATCGAGGGCGTGAGCCGGGTCACAACGCCCGGCGAGGCGCCGCCCGCCTTTGCGGCCCACCTCCCGCTCTTCGGCCTGCCCGGCGTCTTCGGCACGACGCTCGAGAATACGCATTGGAACGGCCCCTATATCCACCCGGATCCCGGGCGCGTCGCGGCCTGGACGCCGCGCATGGAAGGCGCCGGCGGCAGGAAAGTCGGCCTCGCCTGGTCCGGTAACCCGCAGAATCCGTATGACAAGGATCGCTCCGTGCCCTTCGCCGAGCTGGCGCCGCTGCGCGACTGTCCGGGCGTCGCCTTCTACAGCCTGCAAAAGGACGGCGGCGGCGCCGGCTTGATCGACCTCAGCGCCCACGAGCGCGACCTCCTCGATACCGCGGCCTTCATCAGCCAGCTCGACCTTGTGATCACGGTGGATACGATGCTTTGCCATCTCGCGGGCGCGATGGGAAAGCCGGTATGGGTCATGCTCAACCGCGTGCCCGACTGGCGGCATCATGTGGGCCGCACCGACAACCCGTGGTATCCGGGGATGCGCCTGTACCGTCAGACGCACGACGGCGACTGGACGCCGGTCGTCGAGGCGGTCGCAGCGGACCTGCGCCGCTTCGCCGAGAGAACCTAGCCGCCGAGCGCCGAGGCGATGGCGCGTGCCGTGCGCTCCCAGGTGAAGCCGGCGAGCGTGTCGCGTCCCGCAAGGTTCGGTTTCAGCATCCCCGACTGCTTCAGGCGATGCACCTCGCGCAGGTGCGTGACGAGCTGCTCGACCTGCGCATCGCCGAAGTCGGCCCATTCTCCCTGGAAGTGGAACCACTTGCCGTCGCCCGCCTCGGTGAGGCGCTCGATCTCGATCAGCCGCGCGTTCTGGGGCGTGAGGTACTCGGTGGGCGCCGAATAGCGGGTGGCGATGACATTCCTGCCCATCGCCATCATCTCGGCGAGATCCAGGTTCCAGCCTTCGGCGCGGAACGGAAAGACGCCGCAATCGGCGCGCGCCATGAGCTCCGCCACATCGCGCTGAGAGGGCAGGCGCTCCTCGATGACCTCGATCTTGCCCGCCAGGTCGGAGGTGCGGTAGACGTCGGCCCACTCGCGCGATTCCTCGGCGCCGAAGAACGGGTTGGGCGTCAGGAGGATCAGCTTGACGTCGTCGCGGCGGGTGAAGGCGCTGTTGAACGCCTCGGCGAGCACGTCATGCCCCTTGCGCACTTCCCATTTGCCGACGTTGAGGAAAACCGTGGTACCGGGCCGGATCTCGGGGCGAAAGGGGAAAAACGCAGGATCGACCCCGAAGGGCGCGAGGCGGATGCGCTGCTCGGCGATCCCGTTCTCCGTCAGAACGCGCATCGCCCACTTCGAGGGCACGATCAGCAGGTCCTGCGCGTTCAGGTGATTGAGCTCCTTTTCGTTGAAGCGCGTCATCTCGAAGATCGGCAGCCCGCAATGCAGCCCGCGACCGACGTGCTGCGCCAGGTCCGATTGCACGGAGATGCGAAGCGAGGGCGCCCGCGAGTTGTAGAGTCCCTTCTGCCCGATGGCGCGGCCAAGCGCGTCGTGGTGCTCCGGGAGCGCCTCGGCCTCGCCGATCGGCCAGAGCGCCGGCCGATGGCCCAGCCGGTCGAGCGCGGTCACCACGTTCGTCCCGACCACGCCGTAGCCAAGGGTGTTGATGGGCGCAGTGATGTTGATGTCCATGCTCAGAGCTCGATCAGCCTGGGTGCGGCTCCCGAGCTGTAAGCCTCCCACATCTTTTCGTAGGCCGCTTCGAGGCTGCGCGCGTAGCGCGGGGTGTCGAAGAGCGTCGCGCTCGAGCGGGCGCGGCCAAGCCGCTCGCGCAGCGCACTGAGCTCCCCGGGGGAGCGCGCGAGCCGCACGGCAAGCGACTCGTAGTCGGCAAGGCTGCGGGTCACGAGCTCGGGCAGTCCCACGGCCTCGAGCAGGCTTGCCGCGACCCGCGAAGCGAACGTCTCGCCCATGCGGGTCGCGACCGGCACGCCCATCCAGAGCGCGTCGCTGGCGCTCGTGTGCGCATTGCATGGAAAGGTATCGAGGAAAAGATCGGCGGCCGCCAGGCGCCCGAGGTGGCGCTCGAGCGGGAGCGGCGGCGCGAACACGAGCCGGGCAGGCTCCACGCCGCTCGCCTGCGCCTCGCGGCGCAGGTTGGCTGCGGCTGCCGAATCGAGCAGCCACAGGATGCTCTCCGGCACGGCCTTGAGCAGGCGCATCCATGCCGCGAACACCTCCGGCAGGATCTTGTAGGCCTGGTTGAACGAGCAGAATACGAAGCTTCCAGACGGAATTCCCAGTTCAGGGCGCGGCGGGGTCGCCGTCGCCGCGCGCTTGCGGTCGTTGACCTGGTAGCTCCCCGGCATGAGAACGAGCTTTTCGGCGTAGTCCCCGGCGCTTGCGGCCGGCGTCACGATGCGATCCCCGACAAGGTAGTCGATGAACGGCGCTCCCATCGTGCCCGGATAGCCGAGAAAGCTGACCTGGATGGGCGCGGGACGAAGCGCCATGATGCCCGTGCGCGCACGGAACGTGTAACCCTTGAGATCGACCAGGATGTCGACCTCGTCGGCGTGGATGGCCGCAGCAGCCTCCGCATCCGATACCGCTTGCAGGTCGCGGAAGCGGTCGAATGCGCCCTCGAGCCGCAATCGCATCGGGCTTCCGTCGTCGGGGCCGTACGAATAGGCGATCACCTCGAAGCGCTTTCGGTCATGCAGCTCGAAAAGCTCGGCGGCAAGCCAGGCCGTGGCGTGCGCATGGAACTCGGCCGACAGGTAGCCAATGCGGCGCCGGCCTCCCGCGCGGCGCTGAAACCGGAAGGCAAGCCGCCGCGCGTCGGCGGCCAGCGGCTCGGCGATCGAGCGCGCATAGTTGCGGGCGCCCGAAAGCTGCTGTTCCGCCGTCGAGGGGATCGACACGAGATAGAAAGGATGAAATGGATCAGCGGTTCGCTCGAGGGCCGCGCGGCAGACGAGCGCGCTCAACTCGGGCAAGCCTCGCCAATCGCAGACCTGCTGCTTGGCGTGCAGCAGATCGGCCTGGAAGGCCGCCTTGGAGGGCTCGACCCGGCAGGCCGCGCGCAGGCTCTCGACGGCTTCCGCGCGGCGGCCCTGCAAGGCGAGCACATGACCGAGCGCGTAGTGACCGTGCGCCTCGCCGGGTTGAAGGCTGATCGCTTTTCGGAAGCAAGCCTCGGCTTCGCGCAGGCTCGCATCGGTGAAGCGAGCGGCTTCGACCTCGCCCAGGCGATTCCAGAGATGGGCGTCCTCCGGACGCAGCGCGAGCGCCTTTCGGTAGACGAGGGCGCCCTCGTCCAGCCGCTGCCGCCGCACGAGCAGCGCGCCCAGATGAAGGAGCGCATCGGCGTCCGCCGGCTCGAGCGCGAGCAGCCGCCGAAAACAGGCCTCCGCCTCCTGGTACCCGCCGCTTTCATGCAGCGTCATGCCGAGGTTGTAGAGCGCGTCGGCATACCCGGGCTCGAGCTCGAGCGCGCGCCGATAGCTTAGGATCGCGGCGCTCGCCTCGCCGGCCGTCCTCTGGGCGTTGCCCAGATTCTTGAGCGCTTCGGCTTCCGGAATCAGGGCGCGTAGCCCGGGATCTGCGACTCGTCCACCTCGTCGATCTGCTCCTTGTCGAGGAACATCTCGGCGTAGCGGCGATAGACCTTCTTGCGCACGAAGACGTCGAAGAGATCGGGATCCACGTGGCCGCCAAGGCGCATCTTGCCCAGGATGTGCAGCGATTCCGACAGCGTCTTGCCCTTCTTGTAGGGCCGGTCCTTGGCGGTGAGCGCCTCGAAGATGTCGGCGATGCCCATGACGCGCGCCTGCACCGACATCTGCTCGCGCATGAGGCCCTTCGGATAGCCCTTGCCGTCCATGCGCTCGTGGTGGCCGCCGGCATATTCGGCGACGTTCTTCAGGTGCCGCGGCCAGGGCAGCGCCTCGAGCATCTTGATCGTCGCGACGATGTGGTGGTTGATGATCTGGCGCTCGTCGTTCGTGAGCGTGCCCGCGCGGATGGTCAGGTTCTTCAGCTCGTCCTCGGAGAGGAAGTTCGCCTCATGACCGGAGACGTCGGTCCAGCGGTAGCGCGCGATCGCGCGCACGCGCTCCTGGTCGGACTCGCGCATCGCCTCGCCGCCGATGTTGCAGGCGCGCAGGAAGGCGCGGTCGTCATCGAGCCTGCGCAGGCGCTCGCGATGCCGGGCATCGGCCGCGTCGAGCTCGGCGCGGGGCGCGCCGTTCGCCACCAGAAGCGCTTTTTCCCTGAGCAGCTCGATTTCCGCGTCGCGCTTGAGCACCTCGAAGCGGGTGTCGATGAGATGGATCCGGTCGTACAGCGTCTCGAGCTTGGTCGCCTTGTCGACCACGTGCACGGGCGTGGTGACCTTGCCGCAGTCGTGCAGGAGCCCGGCGATCTTGAGCTCGTAGCGGTCCTTGTCCGACATGGTGAACGACTTGAGTGGGCCCTCGGCCGTGTCGTTTACCGCCTCGGCGAGCATCATCGTCAGCTGCGGCACGCGCTGGCAGTGGCCGCCGGTATAAGGCGACTTCTCGTCGATCGCCAGGTTGATCAGGCTGATGAAGGACTCGAACAGCTCCTCCAGCTGGATGATGAGCATCCGGTTGGTGAGCGCGATCGCGGCCTGCGATGCGAGCGATTCGGCCAGGCGCTGGTCGGCGGGCGAGAAGGCCGTGATCGCCCCGGTCTTGGGATGCTGCGCGTTTAGCAGCTGCAGAACGCCGATGATCTCGTTCTCGTGGTTCTTCATCGGCACGGTAAGGAACGAGGTGGAGCGATACCCCGTCTTCTTGTCGAAGTTGCGGGTGCCGGTGAAGTCGTAGCCCTCCGCGGCGTAGGCGTCCGGGATGTTCACCGTTTCGCCAGTGAGCGCGACGTGCGCGGCGACCATGCTGTGGTTGGGCGCGCCGTCCTTGCCGATGAGATGGATCGGATAGAACGGGACAGGGTTGCCGGTGGTGCCGCCGAGGTAGTACTTGAGCGAGGTCGTGCGCACGATCTCGAAGCGCAGCGTCTTGTCCTCAGTGACCCGGTAGAGCGTCCCGCCGTCGGCATGCGTGATGGTCTTGGCGGCCATCAGGATGCTCTCGAGCAGACGGTTGATGTCGCGCTCGGCCGAGAGCGAGGCGCCGATCGCGTTCAGCTGCTCGAGCCGATGCCACAGATCGCCGTCCGCGTCCTCGAGCGCGGCGGCCCGCTTCACTTCCAGCGCGCTCAAATCGGCCATGGGCGCCCCCGCGCCGCGCTCACTTGATACAGACGGAGCGGACTTCCTTGATGTGCGTGACGCCGGAGAGGCACTTTTCCATGCCGTCCTGCTTCAGCGTCCTCATGCCCGTCTCCATGGCGACGGCCAGCATCTCGGCGACGCGCGCCTTCTCGGCGATCAGCTTCTTCAGCGGATCGGTCGCGATCAGCAGCTCGTGCAGGCCGCAACGGCCCTTGAAGCCGCTGCCGTTGCACTTGTCGCAGCCGACCGGCTTGTACATGACGAGCTGGCCCTTCTCGTTGCCGTAATTCTTCACCCACTCGCGGTAGACGCCTTCCATCGCGCTCTTGGGGTCCTTCTTGAACGTCGCGGTGTTCTGCAGCTCCTCGCAATATTCCTGGAGGAAGGACTTGATCTCCGGGCCGTCCGGGTTGTACGGCGTCTTGCACGAGCACATGCGCCGCGCGAGGCGCTGAGCCAGGATGCCGAGCAGCGCGTCGGAGAAGTTGAAGGGGTCCATGCCCATGTCGAGCAGGCGGATGATCGATTCCGGCGCCGAGTTGGTGTGC
>DATAHF010000115.1:0-3931 GCA_036263315.1 Burkholderiales bacterium | reverse complement strand
ACGCGAGCGCACTATAGCATGGCAAGCCTGGAGCGCATTTCGCGCACGGTCGCCGCATAGTCCTTGGAGCCGAATATCGCGGAGCCCGCGACGAAGGTGTCCGCGCCGGCGCGTGCCACGTCGGCGATGTTGTCCACTTTGATGCCGCCGTCCACCTCCAGCCAGATGGGCTTGCCGCACGCGGCGATGCGCTTGCGCACCTCCGCGATCTTGGGCAGCACGGAGGCGATGAACTGCTGCCCGCCGAAGCCGGGGTTGACCGACATGAGGAGCACGAGGTCGAGCTTCTCGAGGGTGTGATCGAGATGGGACAGCGGCGTCGCCGGGTTCAGTACGAGCCCCGCCTTGCAGCCATGCTCGCGAATGAGGCCCAGCGTGCGATCGACATGCGCGGAAGCCTCGGGATGGAAGCTGATGATGTTGGCGCCCGCCTTGGCGAACTGCGGAACCAGCGCGTCGACGGGCTTGACCATCAGATGCACATCCAGCGGCACCTTCACGTGCGGCCGGAGCGCGGCGCACACCAGCGGCCCGACGGTGAGATTCGGCACGTAGTGGTTGTCCATCACGTCGAAGTGGATGAGGTCCGCGCCCGCGGCCTCGACGGCCCGCGCTTCCTCGCCCAGGCGCGCGAAATCCGCGGACAGTACGCTAGGCGCGATACGGAACGTCATGAGGGTCAGTTTACAATGCGCGCATGTCGGCAGCGAAGCGCCCGCAAAACCCGGAAGCCAAGCCCTACGATATCGGCGTGGACGCCGCCACCCAGTACCTGGCCGACCAGTCCGACGAGTCGAACGCGCGGTACGTGTTCTCCTACACCATCACCATCCGCAATCACGGCAGCGTCCCCGCGCAGCTCATCAGCCGTCACTGGATCATCACTGACGCGCAGGGACTCGTGCAGGAAGTGCGGGGCCTCGGCGTGGTCGGATCGCAGCCCTTGCTGCAGCCGGGCGAGACGTTCCAGTACACGAGCGGCGCATCGATTGCGACGCCGGTCGGGACGATGCGCGGCAGCTATCAGATGCTCGCCCAGGACGGGACGCGGTTCGAGGCGCCCATCCCCGAATTCACGCTATCGGTCCCGCGCGTCCTTCACTGATTGTCTGCGCCGCGCTCATCCTTGGCCGGCAGGCTGCGGTCGCGCTCCTTGCTCCGAGGCCGTGTCCACCAGACGATGAAAACGGCCAGCGCGAGCGCCAGGCCCATCTCCAGGTACACCACCCACATGCTGCGCTCTCCGGTTGCGTGGCTTGCCGGCATTCTACTGGCCGCATGCGCACCGCTGCCGCAAAAACCCGCGCCGCTTTCGTGTCCGGCAGCGGTGTGCCCCGCGTGCCCCGTATGCCCGCCGCCCAAGCCGGCGCCCGAGCGGGCACGCTACGAAGCAGTGGAATTCAGCGCGCTGCCGGCGTGGAGCGCGAGCCCGGTCGCGCCAGGCCTGCGCGCGTTCCTGAATAGCTGCTCGCGCAACCCGGCATTCGCAGCAGCGTGTGCACTCGCGCGCGCAGTGCCGCCGGACGATGACGCAGCCGCCCGGCAGTTTTTCGAATCGAGCTTTACGCCCTATGCGCTGTCGTCTTCCGAGTCCGGCGACAGCGGGCTCATCACGGGCTACTACGAGCCGGTGATCTCGGGCAGCCGCACTCCGGATGCGGCGAATCGCTATCCCATTTTCGGCGTACCGGAAGACCTGATCGTCGTCGACCTGGCGAGCGTGAACCCCGACGTGCGAAACATGCGACTGCGCGGCCGGCTCGAAGGACGCCGCCTGGTGCCCTATTTCTCGCGCGGGGAAATCGAATCGCGCGGGCCGGCCTTTCCGGCGCCGGTGCTGGCGTGGACTTCCGACCCGGTGGAGCTTTTCTTCCTGCAGATCCAGGGCTCGGGGCAGGTTCGGCTGCCCGACGGGCAGCTCATCCGCGTGGGCTACGCCGACCAGAACGGCCACCCCTTCCGCTCGCTCGGCCGCTATCTCGTGGACCGCGGCGAGCTGACGCTCGACCAGGCATCGATGCAGGGAATCAAGGCCTGGGCCGTCGCGAATCCCGGCCGCCTGCAGGATGCGCTCAATCAGAATCCGAGCTACGTGTTCTTTCGCGAGCTGCCTGCAACGGAAGGTCCCGTGGGCGCGCTCGGCGTGCCGCTATCGGCGGGCTACAGCCTCGCGGTCGACCGGCGCCATGTCCCGCTCGGCGCGCCGGTCTTTCTCAGCACGACGTTTCCGCTCTCCGAAGAGGCGTTGACGCGCCTCATGGTCGCGCAGGACACCGGGGGCGCCATTCGCGGCATCGTGCGCGCCGATTTCTTCTGGGGGAGCGGACCCGAAGCAGGCGCCTTCGCCGGGCGCATGCGCCAGCAGGGCAGGATGTGGGTGTTGTGGCCGAAAGGCGCGCCGCTGCCGCAGGCGGATTAGCGCGGCTTCGCCTGCGCCATCGCGTCGTCGAGCACTTCGCGGAAATCCGCCGCCTGCATGCCGCCGGAAACCTTCTCGCCGGTGGGAAGGATCATCGTGGGCGTGGCCGTCACGCCGAGACTCTTGCCGAGCGCGAGATTTTTCTCCACGGGCGTCTCGCACGTTGCGCTCACCGCGGGCGGCCGCTGGTGCAGGGCAAGGTCGAGCCAGGCCTTGCTGCGGTCCGGCGAGCACCACACCGCCTTCGATTGCGCCGCGAGCTCGGGGCGGATGACGGGGTACATGAATACATAGATCGTGATGTCATCGATCTCCTGCAGCGTCTTCTCGAATCGCTGGCAGTACGGACAATAAGGATCCGAAAACATGGCGACCACCCGCTTGCCGTTGCCGCGCTGGATCTTCACGGCCTGCGAGAATGGCAGGGCGTCGAACTTGACCGCGTTGAGCTTGCGCAATGTCTCGTCGGTCAGGTTGCGGCTGCTGCGCGCGTCGTAGATCTTGCCGGAGACGATGTAGTTGGCATTCGCGTCGGTGTAGAACACGCCGATGCCTTCCGCGGCGCGGTAGCGCACCTCGTAGAGCCCGGCGATCGGCGCGGGCTGGATGCCCTCGATCTTCGCCCCGCCGAGCTTGCTCTCCATGACGCGCCGGATCGCGGCCTCGTCCGCGCTCGCGAGCGTGCAGAACAGACCCAAGGCAACAGCAGCTATGCGCAGCATGAATTCTCCCGATGCGCTCAGCGCATCGCCTGGCGCATGAGCATGTTCTTTAGGACCGGTAGGCGGTTCGTCAGGTTCAATCCCGCGTTGCGCAGCCCGCCTGCTGCCCGGCCGGACCCTCCGAAAAGGCGGAATAGGCCCTCGACCATGAAATCCATCGCCAGTATAGGCTCCGCGCGCTGCCGCTCATAGCGGCGAAGCAACCGCTCGTCGCCCAGGTCGCGCATCGGCTCGCGCGCGGCCAATACCGATGCGAGTTCGCGCACATCCTGGAAACCCAGGTTCAGGCCCTGACCGGCGAGGGGATGAATGACATGCGCCGCATCGCCCACCAAGGCCGCGCGCCGCGCGACCATGCGCCCAGCCGACAGGTGCCGCAACGGGTAAGCGCGCGGGCCCGAAATAAGCGAGAGCAATCCGAGCGCGTGGCGAGAAGCCTCGCCGACCTCGCGGGAAAGCGCGTCCGGCTCGAGCGCCCCGATACGCTGAGCGGCGTCCAGGGGAAGGGACCACACCATGGAAACGCGGTTGCCGCTCATCGGCAGCAACGCGAGCACGGCGCCGTGCTGTAGGAACCATTGAAACGCCGTGTTGCGATGCGGCCGTTCACAGGTGAAGTCGGCGACCACCGCCGCCTGCCCGTAATCGCGCGCCTTTACGCTTATCCCCGCCGACGCGCGCACCAGCGATTGCGCCCCGTCGGCGCCGATGACGAGCGGCGCGGAAAGCTCGCGGCCGTCGGCGAGCGCAAGCCGCACACGCTCGGCCTCGAGCGCGAGCGATTCGACTT
>DATAHF010000114.1:0-1661 GCA_036263315.1 Burkholderiales bacterium | reverse complement strand
AGCTCGTTCTTGTTCAGGTCGGACACCAGCCACCAGGTCCAGCCTTCCGAGCCGAAGCGCTCGAGCTGGAAGCCGTCGCGCGAGAGCCCGATGCCGCCGACCGCCTCACGGGCGGGCCAGACATAGGCGTCGATCGTGTGCTGGCGCCGCTTGTAGACCAGCACCGCGACCGGCCGGCCGCCGGCCCGGTCGATGCGCGCGCCCGTGAGCTCGAAGCCCTGTGCCGAAAGATCGGCGACCGGCGGCGAGTAGGGCAGGCGCGTGGAGAGCCACGGCTTCACCGTGTGCTGGTCGGAGGAGGCCACATCAATGGTGTGCTGGCCGAGCGTCGCGCGCACGTGCGCGGCGAGGATGTCTTCGGCGTGGCGCTCGTCCTCGCCGGGCCGGAGCCACGCCACCGTCGCCGCAAAGGTGAGGACCGCCACGCCGGCGAATGCGGCGCCTTGCGCGAGCCAGAATTGCCACGTACGGGCGGAGAAGCGGGCGCGCGGCGCGGACGCGGGGTTGGCCGGCAGCGCGGCAAGAACGTCCGCGGCAAGCGATGGGGGCGCGCGATGGTAATCCGCCTTCTCGCGGACCACGGCCGAAATCTCGCGTTCCTTCTCCTCGCGCGTCATTTCTGCACCTCGGGGTCGGAAGCGCGCACGATCGTGCGCAGGGAATCGGCGAGCAGGCGGCGGCCGCGCGCGAGGCGCGACATCACCGTGCCGATCGGCGCGCCGGTGACGCGGGCGATGTCCTTGTAGGCCATGTCCTCGAGCTCCCTCAGGATCAGCACCTCGCGGAACTGCGCCGGCAGCGCGGCGAGCGCCTCGTTGAGCATGCGGCGATCGAGGGCCCGAAAGGCGAGCGTTTCGGGCGTGTGCTCCTCGATCCGCTCGGGCAGCAGCGCGTCGCCGCCCGCGAGCTCGGCGGGGCGATTGGCCTTCAGCCAGTCGAAGCAGGCGTTGCGCACGAGCGCGAGGAACCAGGGCTTCGCCTCGCCGCGCAGGCCCTCGAGGAAACGGTACGCGCGCAGCGCCGCCTCCTGCACGACGTCGCGCGCATCGTGGTCGTTGCGCGTCAGCCAGCGGGCGAGGTTGTAGGCCGCATCCATGTGCGGAATCACCAGTTGCTCGAAGCGTGCGCGGTCGCCCAAGGATCGGATAGTAAATGCGGTCAGGCCGTGACGTGGATCTTGCCCGCCATGTCCTCGTGCCCGTCGCCGCAGAAGACGTCGCAGATGAAGTCGTAGGTTCCGGCGCGCTCGGGCGCAAGGCGTATCTGGACCGGCTTGCCGGGCACGATCTCCGCGCTCGCGTTCAGCTCCTTGCAGTAAAAGCCCATCGTGACGTCGTCGGTCGTGAGCTCCAGTACCACGGGCTCGCCCTGCTTGAGGGTGATCTCGTTCGGCACGAACTCGAACTTCTTCGCCAACATCCGGATGACGCGCTCCTCGGCACGCGAAACCGTGCCGAAAAGCGCGCCGACCGCGGCGGCGGCGAGAAACATGCGCCGCTTCATGCCTTGACCGGGTACTCGGCGAGCTTGTACTCGGGCTTCTCGACCTCGACCTCGGCCTCGATGCCGCGGAAGCCGAGGCCCTTGTAGGGCTGCGCCGCGTCCCAGGGAACCGGCTCGCGCTTGGGCCGCGAGCCCGGCGCGACCAGCGGGAAGATGAG
>DATAHF010000113.1:0-5830 GCA_036263315.1 Burkholderiales bacterium | reverse complement strand
CACATGTCGGAGCTCGATACGGCCGTGCGCTACAACCTCGGCTACCTCGCCGTGGTTGGCACCGACGCGTGCTGGAACGCGGAATACCAGATCCAGCTGCGCGCCTATGGCAAGGAGCGCGCCCACGGGCTCGAGCTGCTGCCCACGCGCTACGGGGCAGCCGCCGCGGCGCTCGGCGCGCACGGCGAGGACGTCATGCGCGGGACCGAGCTTGCGCCGGCGCTCGCCCGGGCGCGCGCTGCAGGGCGCGTCGCGTGCGTGAACGTCGCCATCGAGCGCGCCGCCGCGCCGACTTACTAGGCCGCCGCGCTAGACGCCGGTGGGCCGCCGGGGCATCTTAGCGACATCGCTCACCGGAAGGACGCACCCATGACGGCCGCCCAGACCGACAAGATCTTCGCCGGCTCGGTCCCGAAGCTCTACGAGACGTACCTCGTGCCGCTCATCTTCGAGCCGTACGCCGAGGACCTGGCGCGGCGACTCGCGTCACGTCCACCGTCGCGTGTGCTCGAGATCGCCGCCGGAACGGGCGTCGTGACACGCGCCATGGCCCGGGCGCTCCCGGCGAGCGCGATCGTCGCCACGGACCTCAACCAGGCGATGCTCGACCAGGCGGCCGCGACCGGCACGGCCCGGCCGGTGCAATGGCGCCAGGCCGACGCCATGCAGCTGCCTTTCGAGGCGGGAGCGTTCGACGCCGTGGTGTGCCAGTTCGGCGCGATGTTCTTCCCGGACAAGCCGAAAGCGTTCGCGGAGGCGCGCCGCGTCCTGAAGCCGGGCGGCTTGTTCCTGTTCAGCGCGTGGGATCGGATCGAGGACAACGAGTTCGCCGATGTCGTCACCGCGGCGCTTGCGGCGCGCTTCCCGTCGGATCCGCCGCGCTTCCTCGCGCGTACGCCGCACGGCTATCACGACCGGACGGCGATCGAGCGCGATGTCAAGGCCGGCGGCTTCGCCGATGCGCGCATAGAGACCATAGCCGCGCGCAGCCGCGCCGCCTCGTGCCGCGATCCGGCCGTCGCTTACTGCCAGGGCACGCCGCTACGAGGCGAAATCGAAGCGCGCGGCTCGCTCGAGGAAGCCACCGCGCTCGCCGCCGAGGCGATCGCGCAGCGCTTCGGGCGCGATCACGTCGACGGCAAGATCCAGGCGCACGTGGTGACGGCGCAGCGCTAGCGCGGCAGGAACGACTGGTCGACGAGCTTGTCGGCCTTCACCGGCTTCTCCAGCCAGTGGAGCTTGTCGAGCATGAAGGTCGCGAGCTTGTCGAGGCTGCCCACGTCGACGCGCGCGTTCGGGTCGCGCTTCCAGTCGGCGTTCCTGAGATAGATCTCGAGCGGCGTGCGGACGAAGCCCGCCTTGTGGAGGTCCGCCTTGGCGTGCGCGGTGTTCGCCAGGTAGTACTTCGTCACCGCCACGTAGTCGGCGAGGAAGTCGCGCACCGTATCCGGGTGCGCCTTGATGAACTTGTCGCCGAACCAGACGTCCAGCAGCTCGTGGTCGTAGCCCACCGCCTCGCGCGCGGTGAAGAGCTTGCGCAGGCCGCCCTTGGCGGTCTCCGCCGAGTAGAAGGGCTCCACGAAGGTGCCGGCACCCACCTTGCCGGTGCGCACGGCGTCGCCCATCACGGGAAAGCCGAGCGGCACGATCTTGGTGTCCTTGTCGGGCTGCAGCCCGGCGTTCAGCAGGCCGGCGCGCGCCCAGAGATCGGTGGCGGTCTTGATGCCGACCACGCCCATGGTGCCGCCCTTCAGGTCCTTGATGCTTTTCACCGGGCCGTTGTCCTTCACCATGTACGTGGTGCTGAACCATTGCTTGCCGGCCGCCTCCTGGCAGATGCTCGCGACGACTTTCAGATCGACGCCTTGCGCGTCGGCGAAAATCACCGACAGCCCCGGGGCCGTGCCGCCGTCGAGCTCGCCGGCGAGGTAGGCCTGGAAGCGCTCCGGGTTGCCCTGGAACTTCACGAACTGCAGCTTGTAGGTCTTGCCCTGGTGCGGCGTCAGGTCCGGGCGCGCGCCCATGAGCCACAGCTGCTCCTCGGCGGCGAACCCGTGGCCGAAGCGGATGAGCTGGGGGTCGGCGGCGAGGGCGCTCGCCGAGAGCAGCGTCGAGAGAATTGCGATGGACAGCTTCAAGGGCGTCTCCTCACACGTAATAGGTTTCGAGTTTTTCCCAGTATACCAACCGGTCGCGCGCGAAAAGGAGCGCCGCGTCGAGCGCGACGCCGAGCGCGGCGATCACCACGGTCACGGCGAGCATGCGCGCCGTCTGCAGCGATGAAAGCGCGTAGATGACGAGGTAGCCGAGGCCGTCGGCCGAGCTCACCATCTCGGTGATGATGACCACGATCATCGCCACCGGCAGGGCGACGCGCAGCCCGGCGAAGATGAACGGCACCGTCGAGGGCACGATCACCCGCCTGAGGATCTGCGCCTGGGAGGCGCCCATGTTCTGCGCCGACCACAGCAGCGCGCGATTCACGTGGCGCGCGCCCTGCGAGGTGATGATCACGATGGGATAGAGGCACTCCAGGAACACGAGCGCCACCTTGGACAGGCTGCCGATGCCGAACACGAAGATGAAGATCGGGAAAAGCGCGAGCTTGGGCACGGCGTAGGTGCCGGAGAAGAGCGGGTCGAGCAGCGCCGCGGCCACGCGCGAGCGCCCCATCACCATGCCGAGCAGCACGCCCACGCCCGCCGCCAGCGCAAAGCCGGCCAGCGCGCGCTCGAGCGAGGTCGCGGCTTCCCGCAGCGTTTCCATCCTGGAAAGGAAGCCGACGAGCTCGGCGGAGATCTTGCCGAGCGGCGGGAAGAGAAGCGGGCTCCAGAGCCCGCTGCGCGCCGCGGCCTCCCAGGCGAGAAGCGCGACGGCCAGCACGGCGAGGCGGCGCACGAGCTTCATGAGCTCGCGGCTTCCTGCCAGGCGAGCACGCGCTGCCGCGCAAGGCGCAGCAGCCGGTCGCCGGCATAGCCGAGCACCGCGATGCAGGCGAGCGACACGTACATGAGGTCGAAGCGCAGGCTGTTTTCCGCGTCGCGGATGAGGTAGCCCAGGCCCGAGCGCGAGTTGATCATCTCGGCGGCGAACATGACGATGAACGAAAGCGCGAGCGATACGCGCAGCGCCGCGAAGATGAGCGGCAGCGCGCTCGGCACCACGACGCGGCTGAAGATGCGCCAGCGGCCCGCGCCCATGTTGAGGCCCGACCAGACGAGGATCCCCGGCGTGGAGCGCGCGCCGTAGTAGGCGTTGATGAAGGCCGGGTAGGCGCACGCGAGCGCGATGATGAGGATCTTCGACACGTCGCCGATGCCGAACCAGAGCATGAAGATGGGCAGGAATACGATCTTCGGCACGGGGTAGGTGAGGAATACCGCCGGGGTGAGCACTTCGTCGAAGGCGCGCGAAGTGCCGGCCAGAAGGCCGAGCGCCACGCCGGCGGCGCTGCCGATGACGAAGCCGGGAACCGAGCGCATCAGGCTCGCGCCGATGTGCGAGTAGACCTCGGCGGAGGCGAGCGCGGCGGCGAGCGCGCGCGCGATCGCCAGCGGGCTGAGCAGGTAGTCGGGCAGGCCGAGCGCTGCGAGCCCCTGCCACAGGGCGAGCACGACGATCAAGGCGCCCCCCTGGAGCAGGCGGAGGCTTTCAGGGCGACGACGCATCGCCGTCCCTGCGCGTCATGAAGAGCTCGGCGGGCAGCTCGGTGCCGAGCTTGCGGCTGCGCGCGACTTCGAGGACGCGCTTGCCGATGCAGGCAAACTGGTTGCCCATCCCGCCGTTGTTGTTGTGGTAGGTGATCTGCCCCGCCCCCGTGCGCCCCTTCGCCCGCCCGGCGCAGAGCTCGGCGAGCTCGCGAATGTCGTCCCAGCGGATCAGTTTCTTCCTGAGCGGCTCGGTCAGCTCCTGCTGGTCGTCGATCTCGAGCTGCTCCTTGAGATTGACGACGATGAGGTCGGCGCGGCCCGCGCACTCGTCGTCGAGCTCGCGCTGCGGATAGAACCGGGTCGCGGATTTCATCCCGATGACGTGCGCACCCGGCGCAAGCCATTTGCCGAACAGCACCGGATCGGTGGCGTTGGTCGCGGCCACCGCGATGTCCGCCCCGCGGATCGCGTCTTCGGCCGAGGCGCACGGCACGGCGAGGAGCTTGAGCTTCTCGCCCATGCGCTCGGCAAAGCGCCGGCGGTTCTCGGGCGAGGGCGAGTACACCCGCAGCTTCCTCAGGCTCGGGCGCACCGCGGCGAGCGCTTCCACCTGCGCGGCCGCCTGCTTGCCGGAGCCGAGCACACCGAGCGTCTGCGCATCGTCCCGCGCGAGATACTTCGCCGCGACGGCGCTCGTCGCGCCCACGCGCAGGGCCGAGATGGCGTGATCGTGCACGATGCCGAGCAGCTCGTTGGTGGCCATGTCCCAGAGCAGCACGAAGCCGGAGAAGTCGCCGCGGAACTCCAGCCGCTCGCGGCCCTCGCGCACCGGCCGCGCCATGTGCGCCGCGTCCACGCGCAGCGCGATGACGCCCTCGCCGGGAAGCGCGCCGCCGATCACGTTGAGCATGGACCAGCGCGCCTCCCTGGGATGCGCGAGCGGCACGTGCAGCCGCCGGCGCGCCAGCACCTGCGCCTTGCCCAGGCCGAGCTCGCGATACGAGCGCTCGACGAGCTCGATCGCCTCGGCCATCGGCACCAGGCCGGCCGCCTCCTCCGTCGTGAGAACGAGGGTGCTAGGCAGGCCCAAACGTGCCGGCTAGACCCACACCTGAATCACGTAGTCGTAGGCGGCCTGCGCGTTCGTCATGTCCACGCGCTGCAGCTTGATGCGCCAGCCGTCCTTCGTTTTCTTCAGGAGATGCGTATAGGCCCCGGCAAAGTGGCGCACATCGTCGCGGCGCAGCTCCATCATGTGGAAGCGCGAGCACGCCTCGATCTCCGAAGGGGACACCTTCTTCAGCATCACGTTGGAGACCACGTGGTTCGTGCCCCACAGCGGCCGCTGCGACCACGCATCGGGATGCAGCACGCGGCCCATGCGCACGTTCATCAGGTTCTTGTCCTCGGCGAAGATCGCCGGCTGTCCGTCCCAGGTCTTGTACGAGGCATCGGGCGGCATCCAGTAGATGCCATCCTCGGTGAAGAGGTCGATCCAGTCCTGCCACTGCTTGCGATCGAGGAGGTCCGCCTGGCGGTAGAGGAACTGCTCCACCTCCTGCTGCAGCGCAGGGTCGAAGCGCGCCACTTTCTTCACCGCGACCGCTTTCTTCTTCAACAGCGCTTTTCTCTTAGCCACGCATGTACTCCGCCCAGGCTTTCATCTGGTTTCGCATCGGTGCCTCCGAGGTGCCCATGTTGGGCGCGCTCTCGACGGCGCCGTCCTTCTCGAGGTCGCGCCCGTAGTGGCGATGGAAGCTCACCCAGTCGCCGCCCTGCGAGGCGAGGCCCTGGTGGCACTTCCAGAAGTTCTCGAGGTCGTCGGCGTTGATGAGCGTGGCCGGCGAGTTCACCAGGTTGTAGTACGCGAGCGAGCGCCGGTAGATCGCCTCGGGCGCGCCCTTCAGGCGGAAATGCCAGATTTCGGTGAGCGTGCGGTCGACGCCCAGGGGCCGCACCGCGCGCAGCTGCTGCAGCGGAGACTGCACCGAAAGCCCGGGATACACGAGCACGTGGTGGATGTTGACGCCCACGATCTCCTCGAAGCGCTTCTGGCCGTAGGCCTTGATCATGATCTTGTCGTAAGCCTTGGTGTCCGGATCCTGCGGCCGCAGGCCCACGTAGCCGGTGAGGATGCAGTGGCCGTACGGGTAATTGATGGTCTGGAAGTTGTCCCACTT